>CAZAVX010000001.1:0-2889 GCA_964488835.1 uncultured Iamiaceae bacterium
CCCAGGACCGGATCGCCCTGTTGCGCCAGGCGCTCGACGACCTCGACCGGGAGGATGGCGGCGATCTGCCCGCCGATCTCGAACAGGCCTACCTCTGGCTGCGGCGCCACGCCGTCGAGGTCGCGGAGCTCCAGCTCCTGCCGGCGTGGCAGGCGGGCCTCAACGGGCGATGACGAGCTCGGGGGCGTCCCCCTCGCCGACGAGGACGTAGCCGTCGTCGAGCAGCGCGAGCCCTTCACCGACGATGTCGAACACACCAGGTGCGGGACAGGGATCCGCGTGGAGGAGCGTGTCGGCGACGGGAACGTCGGGGTCGAGGGGCCACAGGAGCACCCGGGACGGCGTGCGGAGGGCGGCGACGGAGCCGTCGGGGGAGATGTCGCCCGCGAGCAGCGCCTGGCCGAACCCGAGCACCAGCGCTCCACGGTCCTCGAGCAGGTGCTCGGATCCCGAGGGTGACCAGGCGGCGCCAGGGGCCACCAGGACACGTGCCGTGCCGCTCAGCTCCTTGGTGGCGAGGACGAGGTCGCCGGTGTGCGGGTCGACGAGGAGGGCCTCGACGTCGGCCGGTGTGTCGGGGTGTCGGAGCCGGATCGTCGCCACGGTGCTGAGTGCCCCAGGCTGGTCGTCGGCGAGCGGCTCGGGGACTCTGAGCACCTCCACGATCTCTCGCGCCCTGAGGTTGTTGCCGGTGTCGGCGACGAAGAGGTGGCGGCGGCCGGTGTCGGCGACGCCGGCGGCGAGGTCCTCCCAGTCGGTGTTCGGCGCACCTGGGAGCTCCCAGGAGGAGCGGAGCGTCCCGTCGAGGCCGACCTCGTGCAGCTCGGGGGCGTTCCCGGAGTCCTGGTGGACCCAGATCGCCTCGTCCGATCGGTCGCTCTGGGCCGCACCGGAGATCTCTCGCAGGGCAGCGGCCTGGAGGGGGACCGTCGCGCCGAGGTCGAGTTCAGGACACCCCGGAGGTGTCGGGGCCGAGGGCTCGCTCGGCGGTGGCGCCGTGGTGGTCGACGCGTCGGTCGCGAAGCTCGACGCCGGGGACGCCGCGTCGTCGGACGTGCAGCTCCACGACGCGAGCGACACGAGGGCGCACAGCACGGCCCGTGCGGCTGGTCGACGCGGCATGCCTCGAGTCTGGCCTGCTCAGGTGCCTCTCGGAGTCACGAGACCAGTCCAGAACCGAGGATCGGGGTTCCCGAGGGCAACTTTACAGAACAACGATTATCGGCGTTTCGGGTTCGACCCGGCCCGGGAGCGAGGCCCTCCCCGGACGGTGAAGGTGCCCGTTACGTGGAGCGCCCGTACGAGGGCGTTGGTGAGCCGGCGGGCGTGGCGGCTAGCGTCTTCCTCCATGCCGAGACGCATCGAGGTCGAGCTCACCAGCCAGCGCGACGACGGGTCCTGGACCTGGCGCGCCGCCGGCGCACGTCAACCCAAGGGCACCCTCGACGGGTCCTTGCTGTTCGACGGGGCGAAGGTCGGCGACGTCGTGCGCGCCGATGCCGAGTTCGAGATCGACGGCATCGAGATCGTCGGCGTGCTGCCGCCCAAGGGCGCCCGCAAGGAGCCCGAGCGCATCGAGCTGCTGCCCCCGTCGCTCAGCGACGACCAGCTCGTCACCACCACCCTCGCCCCGAAGGGCCGTGGTCGAGGCCGCGGCGACCGTGACCGGGGCCGTTCGCGGGGCGATCGCGACCGCGGCGACCGTCCCGACCGTCAGGGCCGCCGTGAGCGCGGCCGGCGTGACGAACGTCACAGGGGTGAAGGGGAGGAGCGTGGCGCCCGCCCCCGCGGCGAGCGGCGCCCGCGTCCCGCTCCCCTGCCCGAGAAGCCCAAGCCGAAGCGCCTCCGTCCGCTCCGCCACCACCGGTCGGCGGTCCTCGCCGAGCTGCCCGAGGAGGAGCGTCCCATCGCCGAGCAGGTGCTGCGCGGCGGCGTTCCCGCCGTGCGCCAGGCCGTCGAGAAGCAGAACGAGCAGGCGAAGGCCGAGGGTCGGCCCGAGATCAAGGCGGAGCCCCTGGTGGCCATCGCCGAGCGGCTCCTCCCCCGCCTGCGCACCGCCGAATGGCGCGACCGGGCCGATGCCGCCCTCGCCAACCTCGACGAGCTCGATCTCCGCGACCTCCGGTCGGTCGTGGTGGCGGCCGATTCGGCGGCTCGCGACGACGAGACCCGCGAGCTGGCGGCCAGCCTCCGCGAAGGTCTGAACCGGCGGGTCGAAGAGGAGCACCAGGCGTGGCTCGTCGAGCTCGGCGAGACGATCGCCGCGGGCCGCACCGTACGGGCCCTGCGCTTGAGCTCCCGCCCACCCAAGGCCGGTGCGCCGCTGCCGCCGGAGATGGCGGCGAAGCTCGCCGAGTCGGCCAGCGCGGCCTTCGGGCCCGACGTCACCATGGAGCGGTGGGCCACGGTGCTCGATGCGGTCGCCTACTCCCCCGTCCGGGCTCACGTCACGCCGGCGAGCTTCCCCGAGACCCCCTCCGACGAGCTCCTGGCGGCCGTGCGGAAGCTGGCGAGTCGTGTGCCGCACATCGCCGCCCATTTCGGCATCGAGCCCACCAAGCCTGCCGGCCGGGGACGCCGGGGTGGCGCCCGCCCCACTCCCCCGCCACCCGACCAGCCCACCGGCGAGGCACCCGCGCCCGACGCTCCGGCACCCGCGCCCGAGGCGCCGGCATCGGAGGCCCCAGAGGCGCCGGCACCCGAGGTGTCCACGGCGAGCGACGCACCCGCGGAGGCCTCGGCGACGGCCGTCGAGGTGGCCGATGCCATCGAGGAGGCCGTCGAGTCGGCCAGCGACGCCGAGTCGGCCACCGACGCCGAGTCGGTCAGCGACACCGAGTCGGCCAGCGACGCCGAGTCGGCCGCTCCCGCCGATGCCCCTGCCGAGGC
>CAZAVX010000001.1:2989-43686 GCA_964488835.1 uncultured Iamiaceae bacterium
CCGAGTCGGCCAGCGACGCCGAGTCGGCCGCTCCCGCCGATGCCCCTGCCGAGGCGGACGCGGCGGAGGCTGCCGATCAGCCGGGGCCCGACTCCGGGAGCTGACCCGCCACGGCCACGAGCACGTCCGCGGGACGGGTGGCGACCTCGTCGCCGGCCCGCGGCACCGCTCGGGGGTTCCATCCGGCGAGCACGAACCGGCACCCCACGGCGCGCGCCGCCGCGCGGTCGTGGTCGGTGTCGCCCACATAGAGGACCTCGGACGCATCGACGCCGAGGCCCCGCAACACCGGCGCGAGCTCCTTCGGGCCGTCGAACGCGTCGGCGAACCACGACCCCTCGGGTTCCCAGCCGAGGCGGGCGAGCTCGGCGTGGCCCGATCGGGGGTGCTTGTTGGAGCACACGGCCCAACGGTCGAGCCGGTCGAGCATCGCCTCGACGCCCGGGAACGGTCGGGCCGCGTCGGTGTCGTACGCGTCGAGGTAGTCGTCGAGTTCGAGGCCGAGCCGGGCACACTCCTCGGCGATCACGTGGCCGTAGGTGATCTGCTCGGGCGGCACGCCGAGGGTGATGAACGCGCCGGCGAGCGCAGCGTCGGAGTCGAGCAGGGTGCCGTCGAGGTCGAAGACGACGATCTGGACCCTTCCTGGCCCGGTGCTGGTCTGGTCGTCGGTCACGGGCGGCCACCGTAGCGACGACCTGGTGAGGACCGGCGGATGAGGAGTGCGACGGTCGGGCTGGCGTACGCTGCCCCCATGATCGAGTACGAGACCCAGGACCACGTCGCCGTCATCACCATCAACCGCCCCGAGGCTCGCAACGCCGTCAACGCCGAGGTGGCGTCGGGAATCGAGGAGTCGCTCGACCGCCTCGAAGCCGACGACGACGTGTGGGTCGGCATCATCACGGGCGCCGGTCCGGTGTTCTGCGCCGGCGCCGACCTCAAGGCCATCTCCTCGGGCCAGGCCGGGGGGCTGAGCACCGCGAAGGGCGGGTTCGCGGGTCTCGTCGCGCGCCAGCGCACCAAGCCGCTCATCGCCGCGGTCGACGGCCCGGCTCTCGCCGGCGGCACCGAGATCGTGTTGGCCTGCGACCTCGTCGTCGCCTCCACCGAGGCCCGGTTCGGGGTGCCAGAGGTGAAGCGCTCGCTCGTCGCCGCAGCCGGCGGGCTGTTCCGCCTCCCGAAGAAGCTGCCGCGCAACGTGGCGCTCGAACTGGTGCTCACCGGCGATCCCATCTCCGCCGAGCGGGCCCATCACTTCGGCCTCGTCAACACGCTCTGTGCACCCGGGGAGGCCCTCAGCTCGGCGCTCGACCTCGCCCGCCGCATCACGACGAACGCACCGCTCGCGGTGCGGGAGAGCCTGGCGGTGGTGAACGCGTCCGAGCGCATCGAGGATGCCGACGCGTTCCGCTTGTCGAACGAGGCGATGGCTCGGCTCGCGGCCACCGAGGACTTCGGCGAGGGGCCTCGGGCGTTCATCGAGAAGCGCGAGCCCCAGTGGAAGGGTCGCTGACCCGACGCTGAACGCCGGCACCCGGGTCGGCGGGCCCGGTGCGACGCGGGCGATCCGATCAGAGCGGGTGGTCGATGATGCCGTGCTCGGCGAGGAACTCTTCGATCCCTGGTGCGAGGCGTCGTTCGACGACCTCGCCGAGCGGCACCCACGCGGCCTCGGCGGCGTCGCTGCCCGCCACCGGTTCGGCCCGTTCGAGGCAGGTGACGGCGAAGTCGAGGATCACGAAATGGTGCTCGTCGGTGATCTGTTCGCTCCAGCCGATGAGGTCGCCGCAGAAGCCGTCGATGCCGGTCTCCTCACTCAGCTCGCGGAGGACCGCGGCGGCGAGGGTCTCGCCGGGCTCGACCCGACCGCCGGGGACCGACCACTCCCCCGCCGCGGGCCCGTGACCCCGGCGCACCATCAACAGGTGCTCGTCGTGGACCACGACGGCGCCCACGCACACCTCGGGGGTGCCCGAGACGGGAGCCGCGTGCTCGGTCACTCTCCGACGGGGTCCTCCGCACCGCGCAGGTCGCGGTGCACGACGATGGCCCGGGCGACCAGCCCGAAGGACTCGAAGAAGTTCTTCGTCGCCCGGTTGCCCGGCAGGGCGATGCTGTCGATGCCGAAGCTGCCGCGGGAGGTGGCCCACGCGACGACCTCGTCCATCAGCAACTCGCCGATGCCGACGGATCGGGCACCGGCTTCGACGTAGATGTCGTCGAGCACGGTGAGCAGCCCCCCGTCGCGGAGGATCTCGAGGCGGGCGATCGCGTAGCCGACGACCGCGCCGTCGAGCTCGCCGACGAGGACGAGGTGATCGGGGTCGTGGAGTGCTGCCTCGATCGAGGCCCCGACCGGATCGGGGCGGGCTTCCCGTCGGATCCACACCGATCCGCCTCGGGTGGGCTCGAGCTCCTTGCGAGCCGTCTCGGCCAGCTCGACCAGATCCGGGAGGTCGCGCTCCGCCGCGGCTCGGACCCTCTCCTCCACGGCCTCAGCTGGCCTCGAGTTGTGCGATCCGGCTGAGGATGGTCATGCGACCCCGATGAGCCCGCTCGTACTCGCGGACCGCCGCGAGCTCGTCGCTCGCGAGAGAGTCGAGGCGGGGCACGACCTGGGACGCCGAGAGGTTGTCGTAGTCGGGGATCGGCAGCTCGTCGACCCGCGGCGAGGAGTCGGTGACGACCCGCAGCGCCGGCCCGCCGTCGTCGGCTGGCTGGGCAGCCGCCGGGTCGTCGGCGGGCTCGGGTCGGTCGTCGGCGGGCTCGGGTCGGTCGTCGGCGGGCTCGGGTCGGTCGTCGGCGGGCTCGGGAGCGGCCTCGGCGTCGGCTCCGGCCATCGGGGCGCCGGCGGCTCTGGCCACCGCGGTGAGCAGGTCGCCGAGCTGATCGCGGACGACCTCGCTCGCCTTGGCGGCTTCGGTGCGACCCTTCTCGACCGCCATCTTGCCGATGACCCGGGCGTTGGAGACCTGGGAGCGGCCCTTGTCGGCGAGCTCGTCGATCACCTCGGGACCGTGGAAGAAGGCCCCGATGGGCGCGTAGACCACGACGTCGAGCAGGGCCTCGAGGCCGCGTCGGGCGCGCGCATCGCCAGCCATTCTCAGACGCAGTCCTTGCAGTACATGAGATCCGGATCGGCGAGCTGGCTCGGGTGCTTCACGAGGAAGCACGACTGGCAGACGAACTCGCCGGGCCGCTTCGGTTGGATGCGGGTGGAGGACTCACCGGAGGTGTCGGTCTCGGCGACTTCGTCCTCGTCGTCCTCGTCGTCGTCGTCGGAGGCGGCGATGCGGTCCTTCAGGATCGCGTCGAGGTCGGCCTCGACGTCGTCGGGGTCGACCTCCTCCTCGTCGTCCTCGTCGTCGTCGTCGGCCTTGCGGGGCCGGCGACGCGCCGCCGCCTCGACCTCTTCCTCCTCGTCCTCCTCGTCGTCGGCGTCGAGGGGAAGGTCGTCGTCGTCATCGATCGGGAGGTCGTCGTCGAGCTCCTCGTCGAGCTCCTCGTCGAGCTCGTCGTCGGCGAGCTCGTCCTCGAGTTCGTCGTCGAGGTCCTCGTCGAGCAGGTCGTCGTCAGCCATGTCGTCCTTGCGGTGCGCAGGTGTGGGGTGGTGCGGCGGGTCGCGGCCGGATCATAGGCACACGAACCCGGTGATCGGCCAGCACAGGTGATGGTGATCGGCATCGCCCGGCCGAGGCAGGTGCGCCGAGGCAGGGATCGTATCGGTCTCGGAGCGATTCGCGTCGCGGCGGCGGAGGCGCTCATCCGCCTTGGCGGCGGCGTTCGGCCAGGCGTTCGCCGTCGAGGCGTGCCAGCTCGGGATCGACGGAGTGGTCGACGAAGCGCATCATCTCCGCGAGGGCCCGGTGGCCCGCCACCTCGGCGATCTGTCGGTGCATCTGTTGGGCGACCGATCGGTAGGCGGGGTGCCCCTGGGGCGTGGTGCGCAACTCGAGCAGGTGCATGGCCTCGCGGGCGTTGAACTGCATCGAGAAGCGCACCCGGTAGGCCAGCGACACGGCGTACGCGGCTTGCTCGGGGAAGTGTTCGGCGAGGTCGTCGTGGAGCGCGGCGGAGCGGGCCATCGCCTCGTCGAAGCGGTCGGTGAGCCCGGCGAGGTCGATGGCGGCAGGGCGGGAGTAGCCGTGGCGGGGGCTGAGACGCTGCCACTCGATGGTGAGCATGCGATGCCGTTGCAGGTCGCGGAAGGCGCCGTAGTCGGCGAGCACGTCGAAGCGGTAGACCGAACGCTCGAGGGCGCGTCCGGGCTTGTGGCGCCGGTTGGCGCGCTCGCCCTCGTAGGCCCGGAGGACGGCGAGGCGTTCGTCGACGCTCATGGCTCGGACCATGGCTTCGACGGCCCGCTCGGAGTGGTGCAGGTGGGGGTAGAGCGCGGCGACGACGAGCTTCACCTCGGCATCAGGGTCGAAGTCGACGAGCTCGACCGTCGGCGGGTCGGCCGGATGGCTCGGCGGCCCGTCGTCGAGGAGCTCCGCGTGGCGGTCGGCGAGCGCGGCAGCCATCTCGGCGGTGCCGGACCGGGTCGTGGCGAGGTAGCTGCTCCACGCGACGCCCCGATCGTCGAGGTCGACACGCTTGAGGAACGACGGGATCACCTTCCGCAGCTCGTAGAGCATGAGGTCGGCGTAGGTGCGAGCCTCGGGGAGCGGGTGGGCGCGCATGCGGAGGAGCAGCTGCTCGTAGCCCTGGCCGGTGCCGAAGATGCCGACGTTGGAGAGGGATGCCGCGGGGAGGACGCCACGCACGGTGTCGAACGCCTTGGCCCGGATGGCCTGCCGGTAGACGAAGTCGGAGTCGGCGGGGTCCTTCGGATGGTGCCGGCGGAACCAGTCCTGCATCTCGGCGACGAGGAGGCCGTAGGTGTCGAAGAGGCGGTCCATGTCGCCGACGTAGCGGGTGCCGAACCGCGACGAGAGCACGTCGGGGTCGCGGTGGTAGCGGTAGCGGCCGCCGATGCGGGCGTCGTAGGCGATGTAGCGGGTGGACTGCTCGAGGTAGGACATCAGGCGTCCCCACTCGAGGATCTTGGTGAGGAGGTTGGACGCCTGCTCACAGGCGAGGTGGACCCCGCCGAGCTGGGCGACCGAATCGTCGCCGTACTCGACGAACACCCGGTCATAGAGCTCCTCGGCCCGGCGGAGGCCGACGGTGGCGTCGATGGTGCGGTCGCCCTCGATGTCGAGTTCGCCGACGAACTCGTCGAGGAAGAGGCGGCGCAAGCTCTTCGGCGAGCGGGAGTAGCGGGCGAACAGCGCCCCCTTCACCACCTCGGGCAGGTTCACCAGGGCGAACACGGGCCCGTCGAGGTTGGTGAAGTACCGCCGGAGGATCTCGGACTCCTCCGCGGTGAACGCCTCGGCGACATAGACGGTCACGGCGACCGACATTAGGGCCTGGGGTGGTGAGGTCCGGGGACCTCGGTGGGCGTCAGATCACCGGCGGGTGACCACTCTCGGTGGCGGCTCGCCACTGGGCCCGCGCGGCGTCCCGCAGATCGGGGCGGGTCCAGAGGTCGACGACCGTCTGGGCCATGGCGATCGCCCCGTCGAGGACGGCGCGGTCGCCCCCCTCGCCCGCGGCGTGCACGGCGAACTCGGGCGTGTGGATCGAGACGCCGCGGGGTGCGACCTGGATCATCGGATGGATCGAGGGCACGAGGTAGCTGACGTTGCCCATGTCGGTGCTCCCCATGACCGGTCCGTCGTCGAGGGGGCTGCGCACGTCTCGGCCGAGCCGCCCGGCGTTGGCGACGAATGCGTCGAGCAGCGGGTTGTTGTCGATGAGGTCGGCATAGGGCGGGTCGTTCCACTCGTGGTGCATCGAGCACCCCGCGGCGCCGGCCCCCGCCTCGAGGCACGCGAGGACCCGGGCCTTGAGTTGCTCGAGGCGGGTGAGGTCGCCCGAACGCACGTACCAGAGCGTCTCCGCGTGGCTGGGAACGATGTTCGGCTTCGCTCCCCCGTCGGTGAACACCCCGTGCACCCGCTCGTCGTGCTCGATGTGCTGGCGCAGCGCCGCGACGTTGACGTAACCGAGGACAGCGGCGTCGAGGGCGTTGCGGCCGAGGTGCGGCGCGGCCGCGGCGTGGGATGCGACACCGTGGAACTCGGCCCGCACCTGGTGGATGGCCAAGGTGGTCATCGTCGTGAGGTCACGGTCGGCCGGGTGGACCATCATCGCCGCGTCGATGCCGTCGAAGGCACCCTCCCTGGCCATGAACACCTTTCCGCCGCCCCCCTCCTCGGCGGGGGTTCCGAGCACGACCACGCGGCCACCGAGCTCCTCGGCGAGCGCCGCAGCGGCGATGCCTGCGCCGAGCCCGGCTGCGGCGATGACGTTGTGGCCACAGGCGTGGCCGATCTCGGGCAAGGCGTCGTACTCGCAGAGCACGGCGATCGTGGGCCCCTCGGTGCCCGCGCGGGCGGCGAAGGCGGTGTCGAGCCCGTAGGCATGGGGTTCGACGTCGAGCCCCGCCCGGTCGAGGGCGGCACACAGGAGGTCGTGTGCGTGGTGCTCCTCGAAGTTCAGCTCCGGTCGATCGTGGATCGAGTGGCTGATCTCGAGGAGGGCATCGGCGCGCTCGGCCACGATCTGTCGGATGCGTCCCTTGGCGTCCTCGGCGTCCACGCGCCCCACTGTAGGTGGGCCGACCACACCGGTGGCCGGCCCCGTGTGGCGAGGGTCAGATGTAGCAGGTGAGGGCGTCGGGTTCGACGCGGATGCTGAGGGTGCGCGCGGTGCCACACGGCTCGCCGTCGAGTTTCACCGGAGTCGGCCGGTCGAGCTCGACCTGGACGGCCGACGCCTGTCGTGTGGAGATCCGCGGGTGCGGGAGGTGCTCGCCCCGCGGCAGCCGGCGGCGTGCCTTCAGCCGGTCGTCGAAGCTGAGCGTGCCGTCGAGGACGTCGATGCGCCCGTCGTTGGGGTGGGCGCGCGGGGCCACCTTCCAACGCCCGAGGTACTCGCCGTTCATCGCGAGCACGAACCTGCCGCTCCAGAGGGTGCGCCTGGCGACGAGGTGGGCGACGAACCAGTGGAGGCGGCCGTCGAGGAGCACCGCACCGAGGTCGATGCGCAGCTCGCGTGGCGGCCGTCCCTGGCCGGGAGGTCGACCGGTGGCGCCGACCGCGCGGGCGAGATCGCCGCCGGCGAGGACGAGGGGTGGGGGCTCGACGTTCGCCCGGCGCGCCTCGGTGACCACCCTCCGGGCCTCGCGGTCGTCATGGACGGTGACCGCGTCGGCGGGGATCTCGGCGTCGCGCCCCCAGTCCTGACCCTTCTTGATCGTCACGTCGGCTCGCTCCCGGGTGCGGGCGCCTCCGACGGTGGCACGACGACCGAGGACGATTCGATGACCCCGCGGAACAGGCCGTCGGCGGCTGCTCGGGCCGCGCCGGCGGTGGTCTCGACCGGGGCGACGTGGCCGAGCTGCCGGAGCAGATCGATGAGCTGCTTGACGTTGCGGACGAAGTCGCCACCGGTGATGAGCTCTTCGCCGAGGACGTCGTCGAGCTGGCCGCCGGACGCCCACGCGTGGGCGATGGCCGAGAAGCCGGGATCCGGTGGCCGGGTGAGCGGGAGGCCTGCCGCGGTCTCGTCCCGGTTGAGGCGGCGAGCGATGGCGGTGGCCGCTTCGATGCGCTCGCGCATGGGGCCGGGTGGGAACCAGGGATCGGGTGGTGGCGCCGCGGTGCGGTGCTCGTAGGTGAACGAGGCGACGACGCCCGCGAGCGTGGGCGGGTCGAGCTCGTCGAGCAGCCCCTGGTGGAGGGCCTCCGCGACGAGCAGGTCGCTCTCGTGGTAGATGCGGGCGAGCAGCGCGCCGGCATCGGTGAGCGCCCACCCGTCGAGGTGGCCCCACGACTCGAGCACGGCGAGCAGCTGTTCGAACTGGTGGCTGAGCGAATCGACTCGACGCTCGCCCTGGCGCTGCAGGCTCGCGGCCTCGCGCTCGAGTCGGTCGACCTGCCGGAGCGCACGCAGGTGGCGGTCGAGGTCGGGACAGCGTGCGACCGGATGGTCGTGGAGTCGCTGTTGGAGCGCCGCCACCTCCGGGGTGGTGCCGCGCTGGCCGCGGGCGCGGCCCGGGCGCACGTCGGACTCGCGGAGACGGCGACGGACCTCGTCGAGGAAGCGCTTGCTCGTCGGCGCGAAGGGCCGGGGCAGGTCGATGCGGCCGAGCACCGACGGGAGGGACGGGAAGTCGCGGGGACCGAGGGTGAGGACGTGGCGACCCGCTCCGACTGCACGGATGCGGACGCTCCCGCCGCGCCGCTCGGAGACACCGAGGACCACTGCGGGGCCGGCGCCGCTCCCCCGCGGCACCTGGACGATGTCGCCGGGGCGCAGCTCGCGGAGCGCGTCGGCGACCTGGTCCTCGGGGATCCTCCGGGCGCGCTTGGCCGCCCGCAACTCGGCCTGCAACCCGGCGTACTCGCGCACGTCGCCGAGGTGGCACGTGGCTGCGTCGAGCGCACGCTCGCGTGCCTGGTCGCGCTGGTCGCGACGGTGCGCGAGCGCGACGAGCGACCGGTCGGCGTGGAACTGGGCGAACGAGCGACCGATCAGCTCGAGGGCCTGGTCGGGGTCGTAGCGGCGGACGAGGTTCGCGGCCATGTTGTAGGTGGGACGGAAGGCGGAGCGCAGCTCGAAGCTGCGGCTCGACGCGAGCCGCGCCACCTCGTCGAAGGTGACGAACGGCGACCAGAGCACCATGGCGTGGCCGACGGTGTCGATGCCCCGCCGCCCGGCGCGGCCGGTGAGCTGGGTGTACTCGCCGGGCGTGAGCTGCTCGTGGCGCTCGCCGGTGAACTTGGTGAGCTTCTCGATGACGACGCTGCGGGCCGGCATGTTGATGCCGAGCGCCAGGGTCTCGGTGGCGAACACCGCCTTCACCAGGCCCTCGGTGAACAGGGCTTCGACGGCCTCCTTGAACGGCGGCACCATGCCGGCGTGGTGGGCGGCGAAACCCGCCTCGAGCCCCGCGAGCCAGCGGTCGTAGCCGAGCACCGCGAGGTCGGCGTCGCTCATCTCCGACACGCGATGCTCGACGATCTCGCGGATGCGCTCGCGCTCGGGTGCGGTGGTGAGGCGCAGGCCGGCGTCGAGGCACGCGCGCACCGCGGCGTCGCAGGCCGCGCGGCTGAAGATGAACGTGATGGCGGGGAGCAGCCGCCGCTCGGCGAGCAGCTCGACGATCTCGACACGTCGCGGCGTGTACCAGCGTCGGCCGCCGCCCCAGCGTCCGCGCGGTCCCCCACCGGGCTCGACGTCGTACCGGGACCCGTCGGGGTTCGGACGACCGTTGGGAAGGGTGTCGATGACGTGGAGGCGGTCCTGGTGACGGTCGCCCACGACGTAGTGGTTGACGAGCTCGATGGGACGGGTGGACTCGACGACCACCGTGGTGGGTCCACGGATCGTGCGGATCCACTCGGCCACCTCGTCGGCGTTGGAGACCGTGGCGGAGAGGCACACGAGCCCCACGTCGGGCGCGGCGTGGATGATGACCTCCTCCCACACCGGCCCGCGGTAGGGGTCCTGGAGGTAGTGGACCTCGTCGAGCACCACCCAGCGCAGGCCGTCGAGGGCGCCGGAGCGTGCGTAGATCATGTTCCGCAGGACCTCGGTGGTCATCACCACCACCGGGGCGTCCCCGTTGATGGCGTTGTCGCCGGTGAGCAGGCCGACCCGGTCGTGCCCGTACTCGCGTGCGAGGTCGTTGTACTTCTGGTTCGACAGCGCCTTGATCGGCGTGGTGTAGAACACGCGACCGCCGTCGCGCAGGGTGCGGTGGACGGCGTACTCGGCGACGACGGTCTTGCCCGACCCGGTCGGCGCGGCCACGAGCACCGATTCGTCGCGGTCGATGGCGTCGAGCGCCTGGACCTGGAACGGGTCGAGGTCGAACCCGAGCCGGGTCACGAACGCGTTGCGCGCCGCTGCCGTCGTCATCGCGTGAGGAGACGTCCGATGACGATCGACGCCTCGTAGAACAGGTACATCGGCACCGAGAGCACGGCGAGGGAGAACGGGTCGCCGCTCGGCGTGATGATCGCCACCAGCGTGACGATGCCGACGATCGAGTACCGCCGGGCGCCGGCCAGCTGGGCGGGCCGCAGGAGGCGGAGCAGCTGGAGGAAGATCAACAGGATCGGGAATTGGAAGCCGATCCCGAACGCCACCATCATCTTCACGAGGAACGAGAGGTACTCCGAGCCTCGGAAGAACGGCTCGAACCAGTCGCCGCCGATGTTGATGAGGAAGCTGAGGGCCCGGGGGATGGTGTAGAAGGCCAGCCCGGCACCGAGCGCGAAGAGGACGACGCCCGAGACGACGAACGGCAAGGCGTAGCGCCGCTCGTTGTCGTGGAGCCCCGGAGCGACGAAACGCCAGATCTGGAAGAGCAGGACCGGCATGGCCAGGGCGATGCCGCCGTAGAACGCGACGCTGAGCCGCACCGAGAAGGCCTCGAGCGGGTCGGTCATGAGGAACAGGCATTCCCGCTGCGGCTGGATGTCGCAGTAGGGCCCGGCGAGCACGTCGAGCACCGCTGGGAACTGCCAGAACGTGAGCACCGCACCGAGGGCGACGGCGACCGCAGCGGTCAGGATCCGCCGGCGGAGCTCGGCCAGGTGGTCGCGCAGGGACATCTGCGCCTCGGGGTTGCGGGAGCGTGGGCGCGAGCGGTCGGCTCGTCTGCCGAGCAGCTTCACGGGTGGTCGTCGGCTCCGTCGTGGTGGTGCGGGTCGTCGGTGGGGGCCGGCTCGGGCGCCGGAACGTCGACGACGGGCTCGGGCGCAGGGCCGGTACGTCGAGCCGCCGGCGGCTCGTACATCGCCGAGCGCATCTCGGCCTCGAAGCCTGCGGACACCCGGCGGAGGTCGCCGAGGAGCTGTCCGGCCTTGCGGGCGACGACGGGAAGGCGGTCGGGTCCGAGCACCACCAGCGCCACGAGGAGGATCACGATGAGCTCCGCGCCGCTGATCCCGAACATTCGCCCACTCTACCGAGCGGCCGTCCCTCCCCTGCGCCGGGGGACGGCGACGGCCCGCACGGACTCCCTCGTGGCCTCGAGCTCGTGGGTGAGGGTTCGCAACGCGTCGATCTCGGCTCGCAGCGACTCGGCCGCCGCGACGAGCTGCCGGCACACCAGCACCGCGGCGACGACGGCGACGGGCACGACGAGTGCGGGCAGGACGAACAGCGGACGCATCGTCGACGAGTCAAGCAGACTCGCGGGCCGCGCGCGGCGCGAGGGCCGCGCCCCGCTACCGGCTGGGGTGCTCGGTGTCGGGACGGGGGTTCGCGAGCGCGGTGAGCGCCTCGGCGAGGGCGTCGTCGTCCTCGATGAACCGGTGGAACGCGACGAGGTCGGCGTGGGTGAGCGGCTCGTCGGGTGCCGTGGACTCGCGCTCGACGAGCTCGGCGGGACGACGCCAGGTGGTGAAGGTCACACCTGCCGCGATCAGCAGGTCCATCGTGGGTCGCTCCGCGTGGCGCACGACCGTGCTCCGGCAGTGCGGGCACTGGAAGGCGTAGGTCCCGGGCCCGCCGTCCTCGGGGGCGTGGACCCGCACCTCCGCCGTGGTGAACTCCACGTCTCCACAGGAATCGCAGCTCGCTCGGATCGTCGCCATTCACCCTCCATTGGTGCTTCAGACTCCATCGACCGCTACGCCTGGACTCTTGAGCCTCGGACCGGAATCGCTCGCTGGCGGACGAGCAGGTGGTGGGCAACCATGGCGGAGATGCCGCCTCGTCTGCCCTCGCTCATCGACCCTCCGATCGGCTTCGCCCACAGGGGCGCGCGGGCCCACGCACCCGAGAACACCCTGGAGGCCTTCGAGCTCGCCCTGCGGCTCGGCGCCACGGGGCTCGAGAGCGACGCCTGGCTCACCGCGGACGGTCAGGTCGTGCTCGACCACGACGGCGTCGTCGGCTCGCTGCTCCGCGGTCGTCGCCGTCGCGCGATCGCCACGATCGACCGGGCCGACCTCCCCGCGCACATCCCCACCCTCGCGGAGCTCTACGAACGGTGTGGCACCGACTTCGAGCTCTCCCTCGACCTGAAGGATCCCGCCACCGCGCCCGAGGTGGTCGCCGTGGCCGAGGCGGCGGGAGCGGCGAACCGCCTGTGGCTCTGCCACCCCGACCACGAGGTGGTCGCCACCTGGCGGGGCCTGCACGGCGAGGTGCGCCTCGTCGACTCGACCCGACTCGACAAGATCAAGGAGGGGCCCGAACGCCGCCTCGCCACGCTCGCCGAGCTCGGCATCGACGCCCTCAACATGCACCACACCGACTGGTCCGGCGGGCTCGTCACCATGGCCCACCGGTTCGAGCGCTTCGCGCTCGGATGGGACGCCCAACACGAGCGGATGATCGCCGAGCTGGTCCACATGGGCATCGACGGTGTGTACAGCGACCACGTCGACCGGCTGATGGACCAGATCGGGGCCATCGCCGGCCGCTGAGGCGCAGGGTCGCCAGGGCGGGCGGAGCGACTCAGAGGCCGTGGAGGCGCGACAGCGGCCAGATGACGAGGAAGGCCCGCCCGACCACGAGGTCCTCGTCGATCGGGCCGAAGAACCGGGAGTCGAACGACATCGACGGACCACGGTTGTCGCCCATGACGAACAACGTGCCGTCCGGCACCTCGATCGGCCCGAAATCCTCGGTGTAGGCCCCCGGTGTGAGGTACGGCTCGTCGATCGGCTCGCCGTTGACGCGGACGAGGCCACCCTGGGCGTCGACGACGTCGCCTCCCACGCCGATGACCCGCTTGATGAGGTCCTCGGCCTCGCCGACGTCGACCCCGGGCGGCCGGCGGAACACGACGATGTCGCCGCGCCCCATCGTGCTCGCGAGCTTGTTGACGAGCACCCGGTCGCGGTCGACGAGCGTGGGCTCCATCGACGCGGAGGGGATGACGAACGCCTGGACGAGCTGGGACTGGATGAACCAGGCAACGACCAGCGCGGCCCCGATCGCGAGCGCCCATTCGACGAGGTTGCGGGTGCGCCGCCGCCGGCGTCGGAGGCTCTGCTCGGGGGTGAGGTGGTTCCCGACCTCGCGGTGGTACTCGGCCTCGATCTCCTCCCAGCTCCGCTCGGGAGGGTTCGGCGTGGCGTTCATGGTGCGAACCGTACCCGCCGACGTGCCGTGGGTCGGGGAGCTAGAGGAAGGCGAGCCGCCCGAGCGGCCAGACCCGCACGAAGGCCCGACCGACGATGAGGTCCTCGTCGATAGGCCCGAAGATGCGGCTGTCGCGGGAGTTGGTGCGGTTGTCGCCCATGACGAAGACGTGGCCCTCCGGCACCGTGACCGGACCGAAGCTGCCCGAGCTCGCCGGGACCTTCAGATAGGGCTCGACGAGGAGTCGGCCGTCGATGTAGATCTCGCCGTCGCGACCCTCGATGGTCTCCCCGCCGAGGGCGATCACACGCTTGATGAGCTCCTCGACCTCGGTGGGCGGCTCGTTCGGCGGACGGTCGAACACGACGAGGTCGCCGCGGTTCACGTCGTGGAGCCGGTAGCTGAGCTTGTTGACGATGACCCGGTCGCGCTCGATGAGCGTCGGTTCCATCGACTCCGACGGGATGTAGAAGGCCTGGAAGAGGAACGTCTTGATGAGGAACGCGACGACGAGGGCGCCGCCGATCACGACGACCCACTCGAGTGCGGTCTTCAGCCCGGATCGAGGCCGCGTGACGACCACCGTCGGGGGGTCGACCCTGTCGTCGATCGCACCCGCAGGCTCCGGCGCGGGGGGTTCGGCGACACCGGAGGCGTCGGGGCGGTCGTCGAAGGGGTGCACGATGGGTGGAGGCTACCCGCGGTGGGATGGGCTCACGCCTCGCCGTAGCGGGCGAGGATCCGCGCCGCCGCCCGGTGGCCGGCCTCACGGAGGTGCGACGGGCCGTCGACGACACGGGCGTCGGGCCCGAGGCTCACGAGCAGTCGCTCGAGCCAGGCGGGAGCCGCCACCGCCAGGGTGACCCGGAGGCGGCCGTCGTCGAGCTCGTCGACCCCCTCGTGCGGGTAGCGCTCGGCGACCCAGCGCGCGGCCGGGGAGAGCTCGAGGGTGACTCGCGGCGCGTCCGACGGTGGGCGGAGTCGGTGCCATGGCACCTCGCCCTCGGGCGGGCGCGCCGGCTCGTCGAGCACCGTGACCTCGGCGATGCGGTCGAGGCGGAAGAAGCGGGTGTCCTCGGAGCGGTGGCACCACCCGAGCAGGTAGAGGTTCCCCTCCTCGGCGACCACCTGGTAGGGGTCGACCCGCCGGGTGGACCGTTCGTCGCGACCGTAGGAGTAGTGGTCGATCTCGACCTGCCGCCCCTGGGTGATGGCCGCGAGGAGGCTCGCGTGGACCCGCTCCTCTCCCCCACCGAGGTCGATGTGCACCTGCTCGGGATCGACGTCGAGCGCCTGAGCGAGCTTCGTGAGCGCACGTGGCAGCGGGTCGGTCTCGTCGACGCCGGGGAGCTGACGGATGTGGTGGCCGGCAGCGATGAGCGCGAGCGCCTGTGCGGGCGTGATGCGCAGCGGTCGGTCGAACGGCTCGGCGAGGATGACGCTGATGTGGTCGTCGTCGATGTCGACCCCGATCATCGTGTCGGGGGTGTACGGCGGGACCCCGACGTAGGGCAGCACCTCGAGGTCGGCGAGCAGCGTCCGCCGGTCGATGTCGAACCGCTCGCAAACCTCCTCGACGCCCACCGGCGAGTGGGCCGAGAGCCACGGGACGATGGCGAGGAGGCGCCGCAGCCGTTCGGCCGCAGTGGGGCGACTCATCCCGTCGCCTCCGGCACCGACCGGAGCCACTCGACGAGGTCGCGGCGGAGCTCGGCCGGTTCGAGCACTTCGGCGTGCTCGAGGAAGCCGAGGACGAGCGAGCGGAACGCCTCCCGGTTGGTGGTGCGGACCCGCAGGTCGATCGAGCCGTCGGGGTGCTCGGCGACGACGTCCTCGTCGTCGAACTGGAGGCGGGCGATCGGGGCGTGGCTCGCGTCGATGCGCACGAGGGCGTCGACGCTCGGCTCGTCGCCGAGCTCCCAGCGCTCCGGCACGACCTCGACCGGTCCGCGCTCGTCGTCGGGGATCTCGAACTGATCTCGCGGCCCGAGCTCGACGGGGCCGTCGAAGCGGTCGAGCCGGAACACGCGGGGCGCGGCGCGGTCGAGGTCGTAGCCGCGCAGGTACCAGCGACCGAGCTGGAGGCCGAGGCGGTACGGGTGGACCGCGCGGCGTTCGCCCTTGTAGCCGAAGTGGACGAGGGCGCGAGTGGAGATCGCCTCGACGAGCGGGTCGAGCGACGGGTCCGACGGCAGGGAGACGTCGAGGCCGAGCCGCGGCCCGGACGATCCGCCGAGCGCCCAGAGGGTGTCGACGCCCGGCGTGTGGTCGAGGCGGACCGACGCCGCCGCGAGCTGGAGCGCGGCGAGCTCGTCGGGGTCGAGATCGGGGTCGGGCAGGTAGTAGCGGTCGCGGGAGATGCGGTAGCCGTCCTGGGGAGGATCGGTGCCGGGGATCGGGACCAGCTCGAGCGGCACGTTCAGCTCACGGAGGTCGTCCTTGTCGCGTTCGAAGGCCCGACGGAACGCGACGTCGCTCTCGGGGTAGCCGACGACGCGCTCGCGCAGCTCGCCGACGGTGAGGGGCCGCCCGGTGTGCAGCAGGACCGCGATGAGGTTGAGGAGGCGTTCGAGCTTCTGCACGGTGGCGAGCCTACTGATCGGGCTCGTCGGGCAGGGGCGGCCCGAGGCCCCCTTCGCACCGCAGGGCGGCCACGACGCCGGCGGCCGCGGCGGCCCGGAAGAACAGCGGGTCGTCGTCGGGTCCGCGACCCATGGTGGTGACGTGGAGGTCGGAGGCGGCGAGCATCGCCCCCACATCGCCGACCTCGGTGGGCAACACCGGATGGCGCGGGTGGCCGTCGGTGGGCACGTCGGCGGGCCAGGGCACGAGTGTCGAGTGCGCGAGGTCGAGCACGGTGGCGGTGTGGTGGCTGAGCCCCTGGTGCCGTTCGCGCCCGTCGCCGTCGGAGAGCCGGGGGCAGAGGATCGGTGCCTGGCCGAGCCGGGTGACCGCGTCGCAGATCGCCGCGGCCTCTACGGCCGTCGTGCCGAGCCGCGTTCCGGTTCCCACCACGCCGGGCCCCATCCCGACGATGGCGACCTCGGCGCCGAGGTGGTGACGGGCGAGGGTGAGTGCCGAAGGGACGCTGACGGCCTCGAGGTCGCCGCCGAAGGCGTGGCCGGCCGTGACCGTGTGGTGGACCAGGCCCCGGTCGACGAGCTGGGCGACCAGGTCGGAGAGCGCGATCGGTAGGGCGGCGCCATCGGTCATCACGTAGGCGACCCGGGTGCCGGGCCGGGTGTCGGCGATGGCCGCGGCGACGACCCCCACCTGGCTGTGCAGGGTGCACACCACCACCTCGAGGCCGGCGAGGTGGGTGGGCAGGTCGCCCACGGTCTCCTCGGCGGCGCCGGTGTCGGCCTGGAGGCTGGTGTAGCGCAGCTTCATGATGTGGCCGGGTCCCGGCTCGCTCCACTCGTCGCGCGCCAGGTTCCAGTGCACGACGTGCCAGCCGCCGGTGCCGAGGCCGAGCTCGACAGCGGTGGTGTTGAGGACGACCCGGTCCCCCACCGCGACCGGCCCGACGAGCTGGGTCAGCACGTAGGCCCGGGCGGGGGCGCCGTCGGCCTCCATCGTCACCGCGACGCGCTGGAGCCCGCGCCGCTCGTCGAGCAGCTCGGTGACCGTCGCCGCGCGGTAGCTCGGCACGGGCCTACAGCGACGCGATGAGCTTCTCGACCCGCTCGTCGTGCGCCTTGAACGGGTCCTTGCAGAGGACGGTGCGCTGAGCCTGGTCGTTGAGCTTCAGGTGCACCCAGTCGACGGTGTAGTCGCGCTTGCGCTCCTTGGCCCGGCGGATGAACTCGCCGCGCAGGCGGGCGCGGGTGGTCTGTGGCGGGTGCTCGACGGCGTGGTTGATCTCCGCGTCGGTACACGTGCGCTCGACCAGGCCACGGTCCTGCATCTTGTAGAAGAGGCCACGGCGGCGGTCGACGTCGTGGTACTGGAGGTCGACGAGGGCCACCTGGGGGTGCGAGAGGGGCAGGTCGTGGCGCTCGCGGTAGGACTCGATGAGCTTGTGCTTGATGACCCAGTCGCACTCGCGGTCGAGGCTCCACGGGTCGTCGGCGAGGCCGGTGAGGCAGTGCTCCCACATCTCGAGGACCTGCTTCTCCTCGGGGCTCACGCCGCGGGTCTCGGCGTAGCGGAGCGCCCGCTCGAGGAACTCACCCTGGATGTCGAGCGCGCTGGCCTCCCGACCGTTGGCGAGGCGCACCTTGCGGGTGCAGGTGGTGTCGTGGCTGATCTCGCGGATCGCCCGGATGGGGTTCTCGAGGGTCATGTCACGGAGCACGACGCCCGGGTCCTCGAGCATCCGGAGCAGGATGCTGCAGGCCCCCACCTTCAGGAACGCGGCGTACTCGCTCATGTTGGAGTCGCCGACGATGACGTGGAGCCGCCGGTACATCTCGGCGTCGGCGTGGGGCTCGTCGCGGGTGTTGATGATGGGCCGCGAGCGGGTGGTGGCCGACGACACGCCCTCCCAGATGTGCTCGGCCCGCTGGCTGATGCAGTACGTGGCGCCACGGGCGGTCTGGAGGACCTTGCCCGCGCCCGCGTAGATCTGGCGGCTGACGAGGAACGGGATGAGCACCTCGGCGTAGTGGTTGAACTCGTCGCGGCGGCTCGTGAGGTAGTTCTCGTGGCAGCCGTAGGAGTTGCCCGCCGAGTCGGTGTTGTTCTTGAACAGGTAGATGTCGCCGCGGATCCCCTCTTCGCGGAGGCGCTGTTCGGCCGAGCCGAGCAGCTGTTCGAGGATGCGCTCGCCCGCCTTGTCGTGGACGACGAGTTCGTGCACCGAATCGCACTCGGGCGTGGCGTACTCGGGGTGCGACCCGACGTCGAGGTAGAGGCGGGCACCGTTGGCGAGGAACACGTTGGAGCTGCGGCCCCAGGACACCACCCGACGGAACAGGTAGCGGGCGACCTCGTCGGGGCTCAGGCGGCGCTGGCCGCGCAGGGTGCAGGTGACGCCGTACTCGTTCTCCAGCCCGAAGATGCGACGCTCCATGGGGCCAACCTATCCCCACGGGCGTCGAGACGGCGCCACCCCCCGGCTCGGTGCGAGCGCGGTGACGGCACCGACGACTAGCTCGACGCGCCGAGGAGTTGGGCGAGCTCGTCGCCCTCGATGCGGCGGAACGCGCGCCGTTCGGCGTGGCGGTCGAGCAGCGCGACCTCGAGTTCGTGCGCGCCGAGCTCGCGGTCGGGGCCGGACAGCGCGCGCCGGGCGACGTCGAGTCCGGCACGCAGGTCGAGGCCCGGCTGCCAGGCACCCTCGAGGCGACCGAGGATCGTCTCGGCCTCGCCGCCGAGCACGGTGAGGTTCGACTCGTCGACCACCGTGCCGTCGTAGAGGATGCGGAACATGAGGTCCTGGGCGGGTTCGGACCCCACCTCGGCGACGAGGATCTCGACCTCCATCGGCTTCATCTCGTGGGTGAAGATCTGGCCGAGGATCTGCGCGTACTGGTTCGCGAGGCTGCGGGCGTCGACGTCCTCGCGGCTGTACGCGTAGCCCTTGAGGTCGGCGTGGCGGACGCCCGCGATGCGCAGGGCGTCGAACTCGTTGTAGCGACCGACCCCGGCGAAGCCGATGCGGTCGTGGATCTCGCTCACCTTGCGGAGCCGCTGGGTGTTCTCGGCGCAGATGAGGATGCCCTCCTCGCACACCAGTGCGACGAGGCTGCGGCCACGGGCGATGCCCTTGCGGGCGTAGTCGGCCCGGTCCTTCATCACCTGTTCGGGTGCGACGTAGAACGGCATGCTCATGAGGCGCTCCCTTCGGTGCCGCCCTCGGCGCCGGGCACGGTGAGATCGGCGATGAGGGCCCGGAACCGGTCGGCCACCTCGTCGTTCGCCACTCGGGTGAACCCCTCGGCGGTGATGGTCGCGACCGTGGGGAAGATGCCCCGGACGAGGTCTGGTCCGCCGGTGGCGGAGTCCTCGTCGGCGGCCTGGAAGAGGGCGGAGATCGCGAGGTCGATGGCGTCCTCACGGGAGAGCCCCTCGCGCCAGCCGAGCTTCACCACCGTGCCGGCATGGAGCGAGCCCGACCCGGTGGCGGCGTGGTTGTGCTCCTCGTAGCGACCACCGGTGACGTCGTACTGGAAGAGCCGGCCGGTGCCCCGGCGCACGTCGTAGCCGGCGAAGAGCGGGACGACGGCGAGGCCCTGCATCGCCGCCGGCAGGTGGTTGCGCACCATCTGGGCGAGCTGGTTCGCCTTGCCCTCGAGGCTGAGCGGGGTGCCCTCGACCTTCTCGTAGTGCTCGAGCTGGAGCTGGAAGAGCTTCACCATCTCGACCGCCGGTCCGGCCGCGCCGGCGATGGCGACCCCGGAGTGGCGGTCGGCGGGGAACACCTTCTCGATCGTGCGGTGGGAGATGAGGTGACCCGACGTGGCGCGCCGGTCGCCGGCCATGACGGCACCGTCGGCGTAGCGGATCGCCACGACGGTGGTGCCGTGGGTGACCGGGAGCGAGGCCTCGACCGAGCCGCTCAGCGCAGGGGGCTCGAGCCCGGCGCGCTGGAGCAGCGCCGTGAAGTTCGGTCCCGGGTCGTCCTGTGGGGTGTAGAGCGGGAGGTTCACGCCCGGCAGGCTACCGGGCCGGGTCCGAGGCGAGGTGAGCGCTCACTCGCCGCCCTTCTGGATGTAGGACTTCACGAAGTCCTCGGCGTTGGCCTCGAGCACCTCGTCGATCTCGTCGAGGAGGTCGTCGAGCTCGGCCTTGATCTTCTCTCCGGACTCGGACGTTGCCGGGGCGTCGGCGATCTCGGTGTCCTCGCGGGCCGGAGCCGGCTTTCGGATCTGTTCGCGTTCTGCCATGTGAAACCCTCTGTGTCCGTTCAGCTGCCCAGTTGCTCCAGCAGTTCTGCGGGAGTCGCGCAGCTCTCCAACAACCTACCCACATGCGCACGCGTTCCACGTGACGGTTCCATCATCGGCACGCGGCGCAGTGGGTCCTCTCCGACGTCGAACACGATGGAGTCCCAGTTGGCGGCGACGATCGAGTCGGGCCAGCGTTCGAGGCACCGCCCGCGGAAGTACGCGCGGGTGTCGTCGGGGGGCTGGTGGACCGCGGTCTCGACGTCGGCGTCGTCGACGAGCCGTTCGAGGCCCATGCGGTCGGCGAGCGAGCGCTCGGGCCGCAGGTCGTGGTACTGGAGGTCGAGGGCGGCGAGGCGGGGGTCGCCCCAGGCGAGACCGTCGCGCTCGCGGTAGCGCTCGATGAGCGACAGCTTGGCCGGCCAGTCGAGCCGGTCGGCGAGGCGCATCGGGTCGGCCTCCAGGTCGGTGAGGACCTCCTCCCAGCGGGTGAGGACCTCCTTGCCGACCTCCTCCCCCACCGCGTCGAGCCCGTGGCTGGCTGCGTAGGCCTGGGCGGCGGCGAGCAGGTGCCACTGCACCTCGAGCGCCGTGATGGTGCTGCCGTCGACGAGCTCGTAGGTGTTGCGCAGCTCGCGGTCGTAGGAGATCTGGCGCAGCGAGGCCACCGGGGCAGCGAACCGGATCTCGCGGTCGAGCGCCTCGTCCTCGATCATCGCGAGGACGATGGCGGTGGTGCCCACCTTCAGGAACGTGGCGAGCTCGGAGAGGTTGGCGTCGCCGATGATGACGTGGAGGCGGCGGTACTTCTGGGCGTCGGCGTGGGGCTCGTCGCGGGTGTTGACGATGGGCCGCTTCAGCGTGGTCTCGAGCCCGACCTCCTCCTCGAAGAAGTCGGCGCGCTGGCTGAGCTGGAACGGCACCTGGTCGACGCCGATGCCGGGCGCCTCGGAGCCGACCTTGCCGGCGCCCGCGAAGATCTGCCGGGTGATGAAGTGCGGCGTGATGTGGGTGACGATTCGCCCGAAGGGGACCGTGCGGTCCATCAGGTAGTTCTCGTGGCACCCGTAGGAGTTGCCCTTGCCGTCGGAGTTGTTCTTGTAGACGACGATCTCCTGGCCCGGGGGGAGCATCTCGCGAACGGCGTCCATCGAGCGGCGCAGGATCAGCTCGGCGGCGCGATCGAAGCGCACGACCGAGCGGGCATCGGCGCACTCGGGCGTGGAGAGCTCGGGGTGGGCGTGGTCGACGTAGTAGCGGGCCCCGTTGGTGAGGACGGCGTTCACGAGGTGGGTCTCGACCTCGGGGGCGAGCGATCCTTCGGCCTGCATGAATCCACGGGCGTCGTTACCCGGCGTCTCGTCCTCGAAGTCCCAGCCGACCCGGTTGAGGCGCGAGCTGCGGTCGAGGTGCGCGAGGTACGCGTTGATGAGCATCGACGACGCCGCGATCGGGTTCCAGTCGTCCGAGCCGCGCTGCACGATGCCGTACTCGGTCTCGATGCCGACGATCTTGCGGGTGGCCACGGCTCGACCCTACTGCCGGAGCCGTCGTTCGCGGACTCCCCCTCCGGGCCGCCCGGAGTCGCTCGCTAGAGTGCCGGGGAGCTCAACGACCGAGGGGGGACTCGTGGAGATCGTCGACGAGGTGTCGGAGAAGGGCGTCGTCGAACGGCGCATCGACCTCGAGGTGGCTGGGGACACCGTGCCCGGCCTGTGGTGGATGCCAGAGGGGGCGAGTGGTCCGCGGCCCACGGTCCTGATCGGCCACGGCGGGACCCAGCACAAGCGGGTGCCGAACGTGCTGTCGCTCGCGCGGCGGCTGGTCCGCCACCTCGGCTACTGCGCGGTGGCGATCGACGCGCCGGGTCACGGCGACCGCATCACCGACCCCGAGGCGGCGCGCACCGCGCAACGGAACCTGCAGCGCCGCATGGTGGAGGGTCGCCGGGCGGGCGCGCCGGTGCCGCCAGTGGCCGACGAGCAGGCGGCCCGGGACATGGCAGCCCGCACCGCGAAGGGGGTCGCAGAGTGGAAGGCCCTGCTCGACGAGCTCCAGGAGTACGAGCTCACCGCGGGCGGCCCCTACGGCTACTGGGGGGTGTCGATGGGCACGGCGATCGGGCTGCCGTTCGTGGCGTCCGAGCCGCGGATCTCCGCCGCGGTGCTCGGTCTGCTCGGCCTCGGAGGCCGGTTCGGCAGCGGCGAGTTCGAGGCCGCGGCCCGCAGCCTCGAGATCCCGATCCTGTTCCTCTTCCAGTGGGACGACGAGCTGATGACCCGCGAGTCGGGCATGGCGCTCTTCGACGCGATCGGCTCGGCCGACAAGTCGATGCACGTGAACCCCGGGGGCCACGTCGAGATGCCGCTGCACGAGCGCGACGCGGTCGAGGCGTTCTACCTCCGCACCCTCGGCCCCGCCTGACCCGGGAGGTACTGGCGCCTACAGGTACTGGCCGGTGGCGACCCGCTCGATCGAGCGGCCGCCGTGGGGTTCGTCGCGCTCGCTCGAGATGAGGGTGCGCACATAGACGATGCGCTCGCCCTTCTTGCCCGAGATCTTCGCCCAGTCGTCGGGGTTGGTGGTGTTGGGCAGGTCCTCGTGCTCCTTGTACTCCTGGCGGATGGAGGCGAGGAGGTCGTCGGTACGGATGCCGCCGGGGCCACCGGCGATCACCCGCTTGATGGCGAGCTTCTTCGCACGCCGGACGATGTTCTCGATCATGGCCCCGGACGCGAAGTCCTTGAAGTACATGACTTCCTTGTCGCCACCCTGGTAGGTGACCTCGAGGAACTGGTTCGCCTCGTCGGCGCGGTACATCTCCTCGACGGTGCGCTCGATCATGGCCTGCACCGCCTTGGCCGGGTCGCCCCCGCCGAGGGTCTCGACCTCGTCGGCGTCGAGGGGCAGATCGGGGGTGAGGTAGCGGGCGAAGATCGACGCCGCGGCCGACTCGTTCGGGCGCTCGATCTTGATCTTCACGTCGAGGCGGCCCGGGCGCAGGATGGCGGGGTCGATGAGGTCCTCACGGTTGGAGGCGCCGATGACGATGACGTTCTTCAGCGTCTCGACGCCGTCGATCTCGGCGAGGAGCTGGGGCACGATCGTGGACTCCATGTCGGAGCTGATGCCGGTGCCCCGCGTGCGGAACAGCGACTCCATCTCGTCGAAGAAGACGATGACGGGCCACCCCTCCTCGCTCTTCTCGCGCGCCCGCTGGAACACGAGGCGGATCTGGCGCTCGGTCTCACCGACGTACTTGTTGAGCAGCTCGGGGCCCTTGATGTTGAGGAAGTAGCTGCGCGCCTCGCGGTCGCCGCTGACCTCGGCCACCTTGGTGGCGAGACTGTTCGCGACGGCCTTGGCGATGAGGGTCTTGCCGCACCCCGGGGGCCCGTAGAGCAGGATGCCCTTCGGGGCCGGCAGCTGGTAGTCGGCGAAGAGCGCCTGGTGGAGGAACGGCAGCTCGACGGCGTCGACGATCGACTCGATCTGGTCGTCGAGCCCGCCGACGTCGGCGTAGCTGACGTCGGGGACCTCCTCGAGGACGAGCTCTTCGACCTCGGGTCGGGGCAGCCGCTCGAGGAGCAGCCCGGAACGGGCGTCGAGTAACATCGCGTCGCCCGAGCGCAACCGCTTGGGGTCGAGGCCGTCGGCCAGTTCGGCCACCCGCTCCTCGTCGGCGCGCCCGACGATGAGCGCCCGCCGCTCGTCGTCGAGCACCTCCTTGAGGGTGACGACCTCGCCGGTGAGTTCGGCGCCGCGGGCGTGGACGACGTTGAGCGACTCGTTCAGCACGACCTCCTGGCCGCGCACGAGTCCGGCGTCGCGCAGCTCGGGGTGCAGCTCGACCCGCATCTTGCGTCCGCCCGAGTACACGTCGACGGTGCCGTCCTCGTTGTGGCCGAGGAACGTCGCGTACGCCGAGGGCGGCTGGGTGAGCTTCTCGACCTCTTCGCGCAGTGCGGCGATGTGCTCGCGCGCTTCGCGCAGGGTGTAGGTGAGCTTCTCGTTCTGGGAGATCGCCTGGGCGAGCTGGCCCTTGGTCTCGAGCAGCCGCTCCTCGAGGGTGCGCACCCGCTTCGGCGCGTCCTGGAGGCGACGACGCAGCGTCTCCACCTCCTCCTCGAGCTGGGAGGACTGTGCGCGGAGGCTGGCGAGCTCGCTCTCGGGGCTCTCTGCGCCGGTGCCGGGCACCGGGTCGGTCCGGAAGCCGTCAGCGTCATCTGCCACGAATCGGACCCTACACGGATCACGCCGCGAGGTGGCGCGCGATCCTGCCGCTCGTCGGCCGTCCAGATATTCACGCGATGCACCGTGTTTATTCCTCGCTGCGGTAGAGTGTCGCGGTGCCGCGAGCTCGGCGCCCTGTCCCCCACCACAGACGACACGAGAGGTTCGAGTCATGGGAATGAAGGTCTGGATCGACCAGGATCTGTGCACCGGCGACGGCCTGTGCGAAGAGATCGCTCCCGACGTGTTCACCCTGCTCGACGACGGTCTGGCCTACGTGAAGGAGGGCGACAAGGTGTTCTCCGACCCGGGCGGTGCCGAGGGCCTCGCCAACGTGCCCGCCGGCCAGGAGGAGGCCGTCATCGAGTCCGCCGAGGAGTGCCCCGGCGAGTGCATCTTCATCGAGGTCGAGTAGTCCCCGAGGTCGACTGACCCTCGGTGACCTCCGAGTCGAGCCGTCGTCGGGCGTGGGCGCTGCTCGCGCCCGCCCTCGTCGCGGGTGCCCTCTGGTGGGTGCTGCCGCTGGTCGCCACCACCTGGAGTGCGCTCGGCGACCTCGACGCGGTCGTGCGCGGTCGAGGTCGCGACACGCTCGTCAACACCGTCGTCTGGGTCGTGGTCGCCGCGGTGGGGTCCACCGCGGTGGGCCTCGCTTTGGCCTGGCTCGCCGAGCGGCTGCGGGCCACCCGCCTACTCGTCCCCTTCGTCGTGCTGCCGAGCATCGTGGCCGGCAGCGTCGTCGCCGTCGCCTGGCGCTCGGTCCTCGCTTTCCGCCCCGCCGGCACCTCCCAGGTCGGCCTCGCGAACCTCGTCCTCACCCTGCCGGGCCTCGATCCGGTCGCCTGGCTCACCCAGGTGCCGATCAACACCGTCCTGCTCGCCGGAGCCCTCGTGTGGGTCCAGACCGGTGTCGCGATGGCGGTGCTCGCCACCGCCATCGCGCGGAAGGTGTCGCCCGAGGTGCGTGAGGCTGCGGTCCTCGACGGGGCCACCCCGTTCGAGGTGTTCCGTTTCGTCACCCTGCCGAGCATCCGGGGGGCCGTCGTCATCGCGGCGGTCACCAGCGCGGCGGCGGCGGTGAAGGTCTTCGACCTGGTGGTCGTCGCCACCGACGGGCTCCACACCACCCAGGTCCTCGGCACCGAGTCGATCCGGCAGTCTCTCGGCGGCGGCGACGCCGGAGTGGGCGCGGCGCTCGCACTCGC
This sequence comes from uncultured Iamiaceae bacterium, assembly GCA_964488835.1. GTDB lineage: Bacteria > Actinomycetota > Acidimicrobiia > Acidimicrobiales > SKKL01 > SKKL01. Next base: position 28,419 of record CAZAVX010000001.1, read on the forward strand.
GATGGTGATCCTCCTCGCTCCCCTCGCCCTGTGGAGCGTCTCGCGGGCGTCGCGTCGGCCCGGGGTCGAGGAGCCGGCATCGTGAGCCCGTCCCCGACACGCACCGTCGGCGGCCTCGGTCGCGCCCTCGCGGTGCTCGTCGCGATCGTGTGGACGTTGCCGCTCACCGGGGTGCTCGTCACCGCGCTGCGTCCCGCTCCCGACGCCGTCGCCCTCGGGTGGTGGACCGTCGTCACCGACCCGTCGCTCACCGTCGACCATCTGCGCACCGTGCTCCAGGGCGAGGGGCCGGTCCGCTCGATGTGGAGCGCCACGTGGTCGTCGCTCGCCATCAGCCTCCCCGCCACCGTCCTCGTCGTCGCGCTGGGTCTCGGTGCCGCCTACGCCCTCGTGTGGACCACGGGTCGCAGCCGTCGCATCCTCCACCTCGTCGCCGTCGCGCTCCTCTTCGTCCCGCTCCAGGCGGTGCTCGTCCCCCTCGTCTCGGCCTACGACGACACCGGGCTCCGCGGCTCGCTGCCGGGCCTCTGGCTCGCCCACGCCGCGTTCGGGCTCCCGCTCGCGGTGGTGCTCCTCGCTGCCGCGATCCGCACGGTGCCCCACGACCTCGTCGACGCCGCACGCACCGACGGCGCCGGGCACCTCGCGGTGCTCGGCCGGGTCGTCACGCCCCTCGTCGCGCCGGCGGTGCTCGGCGTGGCGCTCCTCCAGTTCCTCGTCGTGTGGAACGACCTGCTCGTGTCGGCAACGCTTCTCGGCGACCCGCGCAGCAGCAACGCCCCGCTCCCGCTCGTCCTCGCCGACATCGTGCGCACCTGGCCCAACGAGCTCCACCTCCACGGTGCCGCGGTGCTCGTCACCGTCGCCGTGCCGCTCGTGGTGTTCGCCGTGCTGCACCGGGTGCTCACCCACACCCTCGTCGCGGGCTCGAACCCTTCGGCGCTGCTCAGCGCAGACACTCCCCGGCCTCGACGGGCCGACTGAGATCGCCGTTCAGGGCGTGCTGGATCTCGGTGGCGGTCAGGGCGTAAGCCACGGCCTCGCGGTCGGGCGCCACGGCGAACACCATGCCGACCACCGACCCGTCGGTGGCGACGAGCGCCGCGCCGGAGTCGCCGCTCTGTAGCGACGCGGCCACCGAGTACACGTCGCGACTGATGCGCCGCTCGTCGTAGATGTCGCGCCCGGTGGCGGTGAGGTGGCGAGCGAGCTCGAAGGGGGCGATGCGGAGGTCGCCGCCGCCGGGGAAGCCGAACGCGCCGCCCGTCTCGCCCACTTGCCCGTGGCGCAGTTCGAGCCCTGGCCGGTCGAGGCCGTCGACCTCGAGCACCGCGAGGTCGCGCGCCGGGTCGAAGAGCACCACGCGAGCCGTGAGCTCGGAGCCGTCGTCGAGGCGGACCGTGGTCGTCGGCTCGCCCGCGACGACGTGGGCGTTGGTCACGACGTGGCCGCTGCGGATGACGAACCCGCTGCCGAGCTGGATGCGCCGACACGCCACCCCCTCGATCTGCACGACCGACCGCAGGACGGTGTCGACGACGGCGGGATCGAGCCCGGGATCGGCCGGCGGCTCGACGTGGGTGGGTGTGGGCTGGAGGGCGTCGAGCACGCGCGGGAAGGCCTCCTCCCCCACGACCCGGCCGAGCGCCTGGATGCTGTCGGGCGGCGCGGGCAGCGCCCAGTCGATCGCCTGGGCGATCCGGGAGTTGCGGGCCTGCTGGGCCGGCCACTGGCGGACATCGGCCATCACCGGCACGAGCAGCCAGACGACGAAGATGACCCCGACACAACTCGCGAGCCCACCACCGATGCGGTCGACGGTGTGGACCTCGGCGCCGGACACGACGCGCCGCAGACGGTTCCCGATCACGAGTCCGACGAGGAGCCCCGCGGAACCGAGGGCGAGGAGCACGACACCGAGGGTGAGGAAGACCCGGCCGGGGTGCGCCCCGCTCAGCCGGTCGACGATCCACGGCATGACCCGAGCCCCCGCGTACAGGCCGACCGCGAGCCCGAGCCAGGAGGTGGCACGGGTGACGAAGCCGAGTTGCCAGCCACCGGCGAACGCGACGACGAGCGCCACGAGGATGGCCAGGTCGAGCACGTTGGGCATGTCGGGCCCTCAGTCGAGGACGAGTCGAGCGTGGGTCAAGAAGCCAGTGTGGCCCACCATGCGGTGGTCGGGACGGACCGCCTGACCCTCGATGTGCCAGCCTCGCTGGAGTACCTCGACGGTGTCGGCGAAGGCGAACGCGCTGTCGGCGAGGCGCGCGCGGAGCGTGCTCGCCTGGGTGATGCTCGGCGTGTAGGCGACGAGGATGCCGCCCGGGCGGAGGGCCTTCTCGGCGTGGGGCACGACCTGCCAGGGCTCGGGGAGGTCGAGCACGACGCGGTCGAAGTCGGTGCCGTCGATGCCCTCGTAGCAGTCGCGCTCCTCGACGTGGTAGCGCTCGAGGTACTCCGGGCCGAGGAACGACTCGACGTTGCGCCGGGCCCGCGCCGCGAAGTCGGCCCGCAGCTCGTAGCCGGTGACCTCGGCGCCGGCGCGCAGCAGGGTCATCGACAGCGCACCCGACCCGATGCCCGACTCGAGCACCCGGGCCCCGGGGAAGATGTCGGCGAGCATCAGGATCGGACCGAGGTCCTTCGGATAGATGACCTGGGCGCCGCGGGGCATCTTCAGCACGAAGTCGGCGAGGGTCGGGCGGATGACCCGGTACTTGCCGCCCCGGGTGGCCGCGACCGTGACCCCCTCCTCCTTGCCGATGAGCTGGTCGTGGGGGATGTAGCCACTGTGGGTGTGGAACTCGCCGCCCGCCTCGAGGGTGACGAGGTACCGGCGCTGCTTGGAATCGAGGAGGAGGACGCGCTCGCCCGCCTCGAGCGGTCGGCTCACTCGGCTCCCTCCGGTGCCGGCGGATCGGACCGGCGGCTGGGCGACACCGCGACCGGCACGGTGTCGCTGGTGGCCTTGTCGACGAGTCGGCAGAACGCGCACACCTCGCCGGGTGTCGGGGCGCCGCACCGCTCGCAGAGTCCGAGCGACTCCTGGTCGTGCTCCTCGGTGCGGAACGCCTCGGACGCCCGGGCGAGGAACCCGAAGTAGAAGTCGTGCTTCGCACCCGGCGAGCGGCTCTCGATCTGGTTGAGCGCCTCCTTGTAGTGGAGGTGGCGGTTGCCGACCGCCATCGGGCACTCGTCGACCTGGTAGGTGATGCCCTTCAGGAGGCAGTAGGCGGCCATCTCGCGCTCGCCGAGGCGGACGAGCGGCTTGATCTTGCGGGGGAAGCCGGCCCGCTCGGGCAGGACGGGGAGCTGGCGGGCGAGGTAGTCGGTGTGCCAGTGCAGCACGTTGCCCATCAGGACCGCGGCCTCGTCATCGAGGTTGTGCCCGGTGGCGACGGCGTCGAACCCGCCGTCGACGGCCGCCTTGTCGAAGATGTGGCGCTTCGACATGCCACAGGCCGAGCACGGGGCGCGGCGAGCGGCCCTGGCTCCCGTGGGGATGTCGTAGCCGTACTCGGTGCGCAGGTCGACCTCGATCAGCTCGGCGCCCCGCCGCTCGGCATAGGCGCGGGCGTGGCGTCCCGACTCGTCGCTGTAGTCGCCGATGCCGAGGCCGATGTAGAGCCCGGTGGCGTCATAGCCGAGGTCGAGCAGGAGGTCCCACAGGGCGAGCGAGTCCTTCCCTCCCGAGACGGCGACGAGGACCCGCTCGTCGGGGGCGAGCATCGAGAAGTCCTTGATGGCCTTCGCCGTCTGGTCGCGGCACAGGCGGAGGAAGTGCTCGGTGCAGAAGTTGGCGTTGTGGCGCCGGATGTCGATGACGGCCGGCCCGCGGCAGACGCGGCACTTCACCGGGGTGGCTCCACGGGGACGGACCCGCCCGAGATGACGGGCCGGATCTCGATGCGGTCGTCGTCGGACAGCATCGCGTCACCGGGCACGAGCTCGTCGTTGCGGATCACGAGGAACGACTCGCGGTTCAGCTCGAGGCGGGCGAGCAGCGTGTTCACCGAGATCGATCCCTCGACCTCGATCTCGCGCGTCGGGTTCCTCAACATGACCTTCACGCCTCCATCATGGCAAGCGCACCGCCGGTCCACGACACCGGCTCCGCGTGTGGGCGAGGTGCTGGCTCAGCGGCGACGGGCGGCCTTGCGTCCGGCGCGCTCGGCGGCCCGTTCGGCGCGCCGGGCCTTGCGGGTGATGGGGCGGCCGGTGCGGTCGTTGGCCTGATGGTCGATGACGAGCTGTTGGCCGGGCCGCAGCTCGGTGCGGTAGATGGTCTCCTCGCCGGGCTTGCGCACCTTGTTCGCGCTGCGGAGCAGCCACACGGCGGTGCCCGCGATGAGCCAGCCCTTGCTGCCGCCGCCCCGGAACGCCCGGGCGAGCGCGAGGCGCTGGAGGCTCTGGAGCATCAGATGCGGCGGATCTCGACGACCGTGGTGCGCTTGCGGCCACGGCGGCGTCCGAGGGCGAAGGCGACGAGCACGACGCCGACCACCACGGCGACGCCGGCGATGACGGCGACGCCCATCGTCTGCTCGACGGTGTCGTCGACCTCGCCCTGGAGCTCGCGGAACTTGGCCTCGATGTCGTCGCGGCTGATCGGTGCGGTGCTCATGAGCTGGTCTTCCCCCGGTTGATGGCGGCCACGGCGAGGGCGATGACCGCCGCGAGTCCGACGAGGACGATGAGGTACGGCGCCCAGCTCCACCGGCCGTCGAACACCGTGGTCTCGGTCTGCATGGCGCGCAGGCCCGACAGGGCGAGGAACACGACACCGAGCGAGACGAGGATGGCGCCGGGGATGCCGAGCCCGATGTAGCGCTTCAGCCCCTTGAGCGGGACGATGGTCTCCTGCTTCGCGTAGTCGACGAGCAGGTCCTTCAGCTCCGAGATGGTCTCTGCGGTGCTCTTCGGGGAGGCGGGGGGCAAGGAGGCTCCTGTCGTCGGGGTCCTCGGTGCTCCTCTTCCTAGCGGGGTGACACGGATCGTGGCAACCATCTCCGCCGGTTCAGGGAGGTGTGGGACCGAAGTCGTCGGGGTCGTCGGTGAGGCGCAGGCCTTCCTCGAGCAGTGCCATCTGGTTCCCCAACTCCGCCTCGGCCATGCGCAGGCGCGTCGCGGGCCCCGCGGCGGCGAGCAGGCGCTGGCGGTCGAGGGGGCCGAAGGGGCCGAGGGCGGCCACCTGGTAGCTGGCGATCACCGGGTCGTCGCTCACCGACACGGTGGCGTCGGCGTTCTCGGCACCGAGCTCGCTCGCGAGGGCGAGTACGCGTCGCAGCGAGGAGATGCTGGAGAGGCGGAGCTCGTCGGGGACCTCCTCGTCGGTGTCGGGCCAGTCGACGACCAGGGCCCGCGGGTAGGGGTCGTCGGGGAGCCACTCGACGACGCGGATGCGGCGCTGGCCGACCGCGACGAGCGCCCAACGTCCGTCGTCGAACCGCTGCGCCTGGATGAGCCGGGCGACGGTCCCGACGTCGGTGCGCACGTCGTCGCCGCCGACCTCGCTCCCCCGTTCGATCAGCACGACGCCGAACTCCGCGGCGTGGGGGTCCTCGGGGCGGTCCTCGACGAGGTGCTCGGCCATCGTCCGGTAGCGCGGCTCGAACACGTGCAGGGGCAGCAGCCCGGTGGGCACGAGTGGCTGTCCGAGCGGGAACATCGCCAGCTCGTACGCCTCGTCGTCGGCTCCCCCGTCCACCGACCCAGGGTAGGCGGGTTCGGGTGGTTGTAGCGGGGACGAGCAGACAGTTAGGGTCTCTAACTTGATTGGAGGACGCGTTCGGTGAGTCAGCTCGAGGATCGTGACGCCGTGATCGGCCGCGCCGATCTGGAGCAGCCAGTTCCCTCCGTTCCCGTCGAGGCGACGTCGACGACGACCGACGCATCCGCCGGGACGGCGAACGGGTCCGCCGCGCCGTCGGCTCGCCCCGAGGCGCCCGCTCCCGTCGAGGGCGGCTGGTTCACACGGACGTTCGCGGCGATGGAGATCCCCGACTACCGCCTCCTCTGGTTCGGCGGAGTCCTCTCGTTCGTCTCGTTCCAGATGCAGATGATCGCGAGGTCGTGGCTCGCCTACGAGCTCACCGGGTCGAACTCGACGCTCGGTCTCGTGATGTTCGGCATGGGCGTGCCGATGCTGGTGCTCACCCCGTGGGGCGGCGTGGCGGCCGACCGTCTCTCGAAGCGCAAGGTCATCCTCGCCGCTCAGTGGCTGCTCATCGTGTCCGGACTCGCGCTCGCCGTCGCGGTCGTCATGGACGTGATCGCCGTCTGGATGCTCGTGGCGTCCGGAGTCGTCCAGGGTGCGTCGTTCGCCGCCCTCGGCCCGTCACGCATGGCCTTCACGAGCGACCTGGTCGGCCGGCGGCTCCTCCCCAACGCCATCGTGCTCCAGCAGATGAGCATGAACGGCACCCGCATCTTCGGACCCTCGCTCGCGGGCGTGCTCGTCGGCCTCCACTGGTTCGGTGCCGGCGGCGTCTTCTTCCTCACGACCGCGCTCACGTTCCTCGCCTCGCTGATGACCTTCCGCCTGCCGCCGGGCCTCCCGAACGGCAACCGCACGCCGGGTCGGGCGTTCGCCGAGTTCGCCGACGGTCTGCGGTACGTGAAGCGCCATCCCCACCTGCTGCTGCTGCTCGTCGTCTCGCTCGTCATCGTGATGACCGCGTTCCCCTACGTCGCGTTCCTCCCCACCCTCTCCGACGACGTGTTCGGCTTCGGATCGTCGGGCTACGGCCTCATGTCCGGCGCCACCGCGATCGGGGCGATCGGCTCGCTCCTGTTCGTCGCCGGGCGCTCGAGTGGCCCCAACATCTGGATCCTCCAGGCCTCCGCCGGCCTCTGCTTCGGCATCGGACTCGTGATGCTCGCGCTCACGGGGAGCTTCTGGAGCGCGATGGCGGTGCTGGTGTTCATCGGCGGCGCCACCGCGGCGTTCCAGTCGCTGAACAACGCCCTCGTGCTGATGGGCAGCGAGTCGGCCTACCACGGGCGGGTGCAGTCGCTGATGATGCTGAGCTTCTCGGGCTTCGGCATGGTGGCGCTCCCCCTCGGGGTGATCGCCGACCGCATCGGCCTCCAGACCCTCTTCGGCTGGATGGGCGCGATCACCACCGCGGTGATGCTCGCCTACTTCGTCATCCGCCCGATCCTCGAGCGCCGCCACCCCACTCCCGTCTTCGCCGACTGACCACGGCCGGCGCCCCGGGCCCGACGCTCGTCAGCCGCCGATGGGGGCGAGGGGTTCGAGGTCGGGGGTGACCTCGAGGTCGGGGAGGGTGGCGAGGGTGAGCGCCAGCTCGTCCTGGAGCTCGGCGGCGAGGGGCGGGACGAACTCGCCGTCGGGGACGTTCGACATGATCGCGAACGTGTAGGTCCGGCCGTTCTCCGAGTCGACGAAGCCCGCGAGGGTGGCCACGTGTCGGAGCGAGCCGGTCTTGCCGCGCATCCGCCCGGCCGCCGGGGTGTCGAGGAGCCGGCTCCGGAGCGTGCCGGACTCCCCCGCCACCGCGAGCGTCTCGGCGAGGGGCGAGTGCCGGCCCGAGATGTCGAGCACGTCGACGAGCGCGTGGCAGGTGACGCGGTTGCCGAGGTCGAGCCCCGAGCCGTCGACCGGGGACACGCCCTCGACCCGCACGCCGAGCCCGGCGAGGGTCGACACCATCGCCGTGCCCCCGGTGAGCGTGCTGCCCTCTCCCCCGCCCCGCACACCGATCTCCTTCAGGAGCAGCTCCGCGGTGGTGTTGTCGCTCCACTGGATCATCTCCGCCACGACGGTGGCCGCCGGCAGCGAGGCGAGCGACCCGATCCACACGGCGTCCGGCGGCGCCTCGCCCGAACGCGGCGACCCGCCGATCGACACGCCCCGCTCCTCGAGCAGGTCGTCGAGCACCGACGCGGCGTGGGCCGCCGGGTCCGAGGCAGGGGTGCCGGGGTTGGTGGCGACCCGCTCGGGGGTGAAGGTGGTGAGGCCGTTGTTGACCGTGAGACCGGCGATCGGGCCGGCCGACACCTGTTCGCGGTAGCGGGAGGGCCACGACGGCACATCGCGGATCGAGTCGTACCGCGTTCCGTCGCCGACGATCGAGCCCTCGATCCGGGTGAGGCCGGCCGCGACCATCGAGTCGGCGAGGTCTTCGAAGCGGGTCGCCGGCAGCGGCAGGTCGCCGTTGCGGGCCACGAACGCCTCGGTGGCGAGCAGCGGATCGCCACCGCCGACGAGCCACACGTCGCCCTCGACGACGCCGTCGACCATCGGCGACTCGGCGAGCAGCGCGGTCTCGAAGACCTCCGTCGGCCCCATCAGCTCGAGGAGCGTCGCGCCGACCAGCAGCTTCTGGGTGGACGCGGGCACGAGCGGCGCCGAGCCGTTGTGGTCGAACAGCGGGCGGCCCTCCTCGGTGACGACGAGGCACGAGTCGCCGGGGATGCGGGGGGCGATGTCCGACACCGCAGCCGCCACCGCGGCATCGCGCCGGGGCCGCATGAGGGTCTCGGGCACGCGCCGCACCGACAGCACCGGCGTGTTCGCAGCCGCCGACACCTCCGCGGCCGCGGCGGCCGGCAGCTGCTCGCTCTGCCAAGCGGCCCATCCGCTCCCGCCGCCGAGGGCGGCGACGAGGAGGAGTACGACGGCGAACCTCACGTCAGCAGCTCACCTCAGACTCGACGCGACCGGTAGCGGGCATAGCGCCACATGTGGTCGAGCGCGGCGACCGCCCGCTGCGACGAGGCGTAGCAGAGCCGGCCGGTGGCCCGGACGGTGGCGGGCCCGGGGTTCGACGGGTCGGCGACGGCCAGCTCGGTGGCGACGAGGATCGGCTTGCCGGTGGCGTCGGAGATGTCGGCCGCCGCCTGGGCGAAGCGGGCGTCCTGGCGCTCGTGGTAGTCGACGATCCGCTCGAGGCCGTGGTCGGGGTAGAAGGGCCCGTTGCGCATCAGCTTCGCCTGGTTCGACTGGATGCCGAGGCCGAGGAAGATGATGGCGTCCACGTCGGGGTGGGTGGCCACCATCTCCATGACCTCGGGGATGGTGTCGCGGGTCTCGCCGCCGGCCATGTCGACCGGGTTGTTGCGGCTCCAGCGCGGCGGGAGCTTGGTGTCGATCTTCGCGAGCAGGTCGTCGGGCAGGGGGATGAGGTCGAGGCTCGTGCTCGCGAGAGCGTCGGCGGTGAGCACTCCCCACCCGCCGACGGTGGTCAGCACGACGACCCGGTTGCCCTTCGGGAGCGGCTGGGTGGCGAAGCTCGCCGCGGTGTCGAACGCCTCGTCGACCGTGGCCGCGCGGGTGACGCCCGCCTGGCGGCACGCCCCGTCGAACACCCGGTCGTCGGTGGCGAGCGAGCCGGTGTGGCTCGCCGCGGCCCGCTGGCCCTTCGCGGTGGCACCACCCTTGAGGAGCACGACCGGCTTGGTGGCCGTGACCCGCTTCATCCGGGCGAGGAAGTCACGGCCGTCGGCGAGCCCCTCGACGTAGGCCATCGCGACGGCAGTGGCGTCGTCGGTGCCGTAGTACTCGAGGTAGTCGGCGACCGTGGTCATCGCGGCGTTGCCGGCCGAGACCGCCCGGCTGAAGCCGATGCCGGTCTGCACGCCGAGGTTCATGAACGACGAGACGAGGTTGCCCGACTGGCTCGCGAGGCCGATGCGGCCCGGCGGCGGGTTCGGCGCCACGATCTGCGCGCAGAGCTTCACCGGCGTCGAGACCACGCCCTGGCCGTTGGGGCCGGCGACGAGGATGCCGAGCTCCTCGGCGAGGGCGATGAGCTCGCGCTGGGCGGCGAGGCCCTCCTCCCCCGCCTCGCCGTAACCGGCGGAGGTGATGAACGCCGCCTTGATGCCCCGCGCCGCGCAGTCGCGCAGCAGCTGGAGGTTCGCGGAGTTCGGCGTGCAGACGAACACGAGGTCGGCCTCACCCTCGGGGATGTCGAGGATCGATGGGACGGTCCGGACGCCGAGCACCTCCTCGCCCTGGAGGTTGGTGGCGAACACCCTGCCCTCGTAGCCGGCGGCGAGGAGGTTGTGGAGGCTGACGAACCCGAACTTGCCCGGGTGGGTGGAGGCCCCGGCGACGACCACGCCGCGGGGCTCGAAGAGGGCTGTGAACTGCTCGGCGGTGGGCATCAGGCTCGCACCTCCACGAGCGCGTCGACGGCGATCGGGCGGCCGTCCGAGACGATGAGCGGGTTGAGGTCGGCCGAGACGATGCGGTCGTCGGCCTCGGCGGCGGCGGAGAGCCCGAGCAGCACCTGGCACAGGGCGTCGCGATCGATTGCGGGCTCGCCACGGAACTCGCCGAGCAGTGCCTGGGTGGCGAGGTCCTCGATCATCTCCTCGGCGTCGACCCGCTCGATCGGGACCATGCGCAGTACCACGTCGCCGATCGCCTCGGCGAGGACGCCGCCCACGCCGAGCATCACCGTCATGCCGAACTGCGGGTCGTCGGCCAGACCGGCGATCAGCTCACGGTTGCCCCGGATCATCGGGGCGACGAGAAGGGACACCTCGCCGTCCTCGGGCCGGGCCATGTCGAGCAACTCGGCGGCCGCCCGCCGCACGGCGTCGGCGTCGGCGAGACCGAGCCGCACGAGGCCCCGCTCGGTCTTGTGGGCGATCTGGTCGCCGTTCAGCTTCACCACCACGGGGAAGCCGAGCTCGGAGGCGGCCGCCACCGCGGCGTCGGGATCGGGCACGATCCGTTCGGGCGCGATGGGCACGCCGTAGCCGGCGAGCAGGTGCTTCGACTCGGCCTCGGACAGGGTGCGGGTGTCTCCGGTTGCAGCAGGCACGGCAGCCGACACTAGTCGGCAGCCCGATCCGCCCCGGGCCACCCTGATGGGCGCGATCGACGTCACCCCCTGGCGCAGATCGCGCCCATCGGGGAGGGGGAAGATCGGATTACGGGCTGGTGGCCACCGTGCTCGGGGCGGGCTCGAGCGCCGCGCGGAAGAAGGCCCGCACGTGTTCGAGGCGGGCCTCGAGGAGCTCCTCGTCGAGCGGGTCGGCGCCGAGCAGGCCCTCGATGAACGGCAGGTCGCTGAAGTAGCTGAGCAGCGCGCCGTAGCCGGTGAGCAGCAGCTGGGCCGGATCCTGGCGACGGAAGTGGCCGGCGTCCATCTCACGCTCGAAGAACGCGCAGGCCCGGTCGAACATGGGACGCAGCGCCTCGCCGAGATCGATGCCGAGCCGCCGACCACCCTCGAGCGACTCGCGGCGGACGAGGCGCACGAAGTCGGGGTTCTCCATGAAGAACCGGAAGCCGGCGGTGAGGACGTGGTCGACGAGGGTCCATCCCTCACGGTGGGTGTCGCTGCTCGTGGCGATGTCGATGCGGTCGTACCACTCGGCGAGCGCGAGCTCGAACACCTCGCGGTAGATCGCGTCCTTCGACGGGAAGTGGTGGAGCAGCGACGGCCGGCGGATGCCGACACCCGCCGCGATGTCGTTCAGCGAGGTCCCTTCGAACCCGTGCTCGGCGAAGCAACGCCGGGCCTCGACGAGGATCTGCTCCCGCGTCGAGAGCAACTCTCCGCTGGATGCATGCGTCGTGGCCCCATCCGTCACGCTCCCGAGGGTATCCAACCGGGTCCGCAGGTGGGCGGCTCGGGCCGGTACCGTCAACGGGATGCAGATCATCGCGGCTGTCTTCATCGACGACATCCAGCTCCGGCAGGTGCCCGGCCCCTCGACCCGCATCGACCTCACCGGCATCCAGTTCTCGGCCGCGGCGCCCCAACCCGTTCCCCTCACGTGGGCGCCCCACCTCTGCATCCTCGTCCACTGCCCGCCCGACGAGAGCGGCGTCGGCGCCCTCGAGGTCGTCTACCGGCGGGGTGAGGAGGAGGTCGCCCGTAACGTGCAGCCCCTCCAGGTCGAGCCGGGCAAGTTCAACTACCGGCTCGTCCGAGGTGAGATCGACTTCGACGAGTACGGCACCGTCGAGGCCCACTGCCGCATCGACATGGGACCGGTCACCGTCGTGCCCTACACCCTCCTGCCCCCGGCGGACTGAGGTGCAGGTCGCCGCCGCGCTCTCCGAGCATCCTCTGCCCACCCACGCGGTGGGCGAGGCGGCCGGCGACGTCCTCGAACAGATCGGCACGAAGCCCGACCTCGTCTGCGTGTTCGTCACCTCCGGCCACGCCGGGGCGCTCGAGGACATCAGCGGCGCGGTGCGCGCCATCCTCCGCCCCCGGCTCCTCGTCGCGGCGGGCGCCGGGGCGATCATCGGCGGTCACCGCGAAGTCGAGGAGAGCCCCGGTGTCGTCGTGTGGGCGGCGAAGACGGGCGCGATCGAACCCGTGCGTATCGACACGCGACGCAGCGCCGACGGATGGACCGTCGAAGGGCTGCCCGGTCGGGCCGCCCAGGGCGAGCGGACCCTCCTCCTGCTCGCCGATCCGCACACGTTCCCCACCGACGGCTTCCTCTCCCGCCTCGCCGACAGTGCGCCCGACCTCACCGTCGTCGGCGGTCTCGTCGCAGGCGCCCGCGGTGCGGGCGGTACCCGTCTCGCCCTCGACGGCCGGCAATACACCGACGGCGCGGTCGGGGTGCTGTTCGGCAAGGGTGCCGACGTCGTACCGGTGGTCGCCCAGGGTTGCCGCCCCGTCGGCGCCCCTTTCGTCGTCACCCGCGCCGACCACAACATCGTCTACGAGCTCGGCGGCCGGCCCGCGCTCGAGCGGCTCCGCGAGGTGGTCGAGCAGCTCGATCCCGACGAGCGCGCACGAGCGGCGAACGGGCTCCAGATCGGCGTCGTGTTCGACGAGTCGCTCGCCACGTTCGGCACCGGCGACTTCCTGATCCGCAACGTCCTCGGGGCTGACCCTTCCACCGGCGGGGTCGGGGTCGGCGACGTGGTGGAGGTCGGCCGCACCGTTCAGTTCCACGTCCGCGACGCGTCGAGCGCCGATCTCGCGCTGCGCGACGCGCTCGGCGAGATCGAGGGCGACGGCGCCCTCGTCTTCACCTGCATCGGACGAGGCCGCGGACTGTTCGGCTACCCGGACCACGACGCCGACGTGGTGGCGACGAGCCTCGCGACGAAGGCCACCGCAGGAGTGTTCTCCGACGGCGAGGTCGGACCGGTCGGCGACCGCAACCTCCTCCACGCGTTCAGCACGTCGATGCTCGTGTTCGGGCCGCGCCACGTGTGAGCCGACAGGTCCGGCGGACATCGAGCGCGGCGGTAGGGTTGGCCCCGTCACACCATCTGGAGGACCAGTGACCGACCTCGACCTCGAGCAGCGCGCGATCAACGTCATCCGCGGCCTCGCCATGGACGCCCCCCACGCCGCCCGATCGGGCCACCAGGGCACGGCGATGGCCCTCGCACCCCTCGCCCACGTGCTGTGGACCCGGATCCTCCGCTACGACGCGTCCGACCCGTCGTGGCCGGACCGCGACCGGGTCGTGCTGTCGGCCGGCCACGCGTCGATCCTCCTCTACTCGATGCTCCACCTCACCGGACACGGGCTCACCCTCGACGACCTCAAGGCCTTCCGCCAGTGGGGCAGCATCACGCCCGGTCACCCCGAGGCGGGCCACGACACCCCCGGGGTCGAGGTCACCACCGGGCCCCTCGGCCAGGGTGTCGGCAACAGCGTCGGGATGGCCATCGCCGAGCGCTACCTCCGGGCCCGCTTCGGCTCCGAGGTGTGCGACCACCGCACGTGGGTGATCTGCAGCGACGGCGACCTCATGGAGGGGATCAGCCACGAGGCCGCCTCCCTCGCCGGCCACCTCGGGCTCGACCGCCTCTGCTGGATCTACGATGACAACCACATCACCATCGACGGGCGCACCGACCTCGCGTACTCCGACGACGTCCCCACCCGTTTCCGCGCCTATGGCTGGCACGTCGTCGAGCTCGGCGAGCCGGGCGACGATCTCGACGCCATCGAGGCCGGCCTCCGGGAGGCGGCGTCCAACACCGGTGCGCCCACCCTCGTCGTGCTCCGCACCAAGGTCGGCTACCCCTCCCCCAACTTCACCGACCATCACGAGGCCCACGGCTACGCGATGAAGGACGACGAGATCGCGGCCACCAAGGAGCTGCTCGGTCTCCCTGCCGACCAGACCTTCTACGTGCCCGACGACGTCCTCCGCCTCTACCGCGACGCGGGGGCGCGGGGCGCAGCGGAGCACCAGGAGTGGGAGGCCCGCCTCGCCGCACTCGACGCCGACACCGCGGCCCGGTGGCAGGCCTGCCTCACCGCTCGCCCCCTCGAGGGCGTCGATCTCGACCTCCCGAGCTTCGAGGTCGGCAGCTCGATCGCCACCCGAGTCGCCAGCGGCAAGGTGCTCGCCGCCCTCGCCGACGCGGTACCCGCCCTCCTCGTCGGTGGCGCCGACCTCACGGGCAACACCGGCACCACGTTCGACACCGACGGGGTCCAGAGCAGCGACGAGCCCGGCGGCCGCCAGATCTACTACGGCATCCGCGAGCACGCGCAGGCGGCCGCCCTCAACGGTATGGCGCTGCACGGAGGCGTCCTGCCGGTCGGGGGCACGTTCTTCGTGTTCAGCGACTACATGCGTCCCGCGGTGCGCCTCGCCGCCCTCAGCCGGGCCCGGTCGGTGTTCGTCTGGACCCACGACTCGGTGGGCGTCGGCGAGGACGGCCCCACCCACCAGCCCATCGAACACCTGCCGGCGTTGCGGGCGATGCCCGGACTGTGTCTCGTGCGCCCGGCCGATGCCGAGGAGACCGCCGGCGCCTGGTCGCTCGTCCTCGAGGCCGACGGCCCCGTCGGGCTCGTTCTCTCCCGTCAGAACCTTCCGGTGCTCGAGGGCACCGACCGCACCAAGGTCACCAACGGCGGCTACGTCGTCCACACCCCCGACGAAGCACCCGACGTCGTGCTCGTCGGCACCGGCAGCGAGGTGTCGGTGTGCGTCGAGGCCGCCGCGAAGCTCGCCGACGACGGCATCCACGCCCAGGTGGTGTCGATGCCCTCGGTCGACCGCTTCCGCGACCAGCCCCAGTCCTACCGCGACCAGGTACTCCCGCCGGGCGTGCCGTCCCTCGCCGTCGAGGCGGCCGCCACCCTCGGCTGGCACGAATGGGTCGACGCCGCGATCGGCATCGACCGGTTCGGCGCGAGCGCCCCCGGCGACGAGGTGCTCGACAAGCTCGGCATCAACCCCGACCACGTCGCCGACCGTGCCCGGTCGCTCGCCCGCCAACACGATCCCCACATCGCCCCCGTCTGACCCAGCCCCCGTCTGACCCAGCCCCCGTCTGACCCAG
>CAZAVX010000001.1:43786-104560 GCA_964488835.1 uncultured Iamiaceae bacterium
GTCTGACCCAGCCCCCGTCCGACCCGAAACGGAGCCACCATGGGCCGTCTGATCTCGCTCTACCAGGACCACGGCCAGAGCCCCTGGCTCGACAACCTCCGCCGCGACTGGCTGCGCGACGGCGAGCTCGCGCGGTGGGTCGAGCGTGGGGTGCGGGGCGTCACCTCGAACCCGAGCATCTTCCAGAAGGCGATGACCTCCTCGGATGCGTACGTGGCCGACTTCGCCCGGCTCGTGTCGGAGGGCCACAGCACCCTCGACGCCTACTGGGAACTGGTCGTCGACGACATCCGCGGCGCCCTCGAGGTGCTCGCACCGGTCCACGCCGAGAGCGACGGCGCCGACGGCTTCGTGTCCGTCGAGGTCGCGCCGAGCCTCGCCCACGACACCGCCGGCACGGTGGCGGCGGCCGCCGACCTGCACCGCCGCATCCCCGCGCCGAACCTCTACGTGAAGATCCCGGCCACCGCCGAGGGCCTGCCCGCCATCACCGAGGCCATCGCGTCGGGCATCAGCGTCAACGTCACCCTCATCTTCGGCCTCGAGCGCTATGCCGAGGTGATCGACGCGTACCTCGCCGGCCTCGAGCAGGTCGAGGGCGACCTCTCGCACCTGTCGAGCGTCGCCTCGTTCTTCATCAGCCGGGTCGACACCGAGGTCGACCGCCGGCTCGAGGCCATCGGCACCCCGGAGGCGCTCGACCTCCGTGGCACCGCGGCCATCGCCCAGGCCCGCGCCGCCTATGCCCTGTTCCAGGAACGCATCGCCGAGCCCCGCTGGCAGGCCCTCGCCGCACGGGGCGCGCGGGTGCAGCGCCCGCTGTGGGCGTCCACCTCGACGAAGAACCCCGCCTACCCCGACACCCTCTATGTCGACGAGCTGATCGGACCCGACACGGTCAACACCCTCCCCGACGCCACCCTCGAGGCGTTCGAGGATCACGGCACCCTCGCCCGGCGCATCGACATCGACGACGGCCGGGACACCCTCGACCGCCTCGCCGAGGTGGGCATCGATCTCGCCGACGTCTCCGCGGTGCTCGAGTCCGAGGGCGTCGCGGCGTTCGAGACGTCCTTCGACGACCTCGTCGCCACCCTCGACGCCTCCGCAGCCGACCTGGTGGGCCGCTGAGGATGTCGGCACCCTCGCCTCGGTCGTCGCCTAGGGTGCAACGACGATGAACGGCGAGCTGATCGTGGTGGACGACGTCCCCCAGGCCTTTGCGCAGCGGGTGATCGAGGCGTTCCGCACGCGCCCCAACGACGGCTTTACCATGGCGCTCTCTGGCGGACGCACCGCCCGCCGCTGCTACGAGGCCCTCGCCGAGGCGTCCGAAGGGGCCATCGACTGGTGGAAGGTCGACGTGTACTGGGGCGACGAGCGCGCCGTGCCCCTCGACCACCCCGATTCGAACTACCGGCTCGTCCGCGAAGCGCTGCTCGAACGGGTCGGCGCGGTGAACATGGTCTATCCGATGGACTGCGAGCGGGGTGCCGACCCCTACCAGCTCCGCGTGGGGGAGGTGGGTGAGTTCGACCTCGTGCATCTCGGGGTCGGGCCCGACGGCCACACGGCCTCGCTGTTCGCCGGTTCGCCGGGCCTCGACGCCGACCCGGGTCGCCTCGTCGTCATGAACCACGACCCGTCAGGCGTCAACCCCTACGAACGCATGACGTTCACCTACACCGCCATCGCGCGCTCCCGCCTCACGCTCGTCACGCTGAGCGGCGAGCGGGTCGCGGACGCCGTGGCCGGCATCGTGCGCGGCGACGACCTCCCGGCCACCCGACTCGACGCGCCGCACCTCGTCTGGCTGGCCGATCACGAGGCGGTCAGTCGGGTTCCCGATCTCCCCCGATGACCGAGCACGACCCCGTCGACCGCCCCTTCGAGCTTCCCCGCTACCGCGTCGGCGACGACGAGCTCGACGCGAAGATCGTCGACCTCATCACCGCCGCCGGACCGACCTCTGACCCCGAGCTGATCTTCGAGCTCGTCGCGTCGGCCATTCGGATGCAGCGCGAAGGCGTCGCCCGACGCGAGCTGAAGATCGCGAACTACTCCCTCAAGGAGATGCGGTACGCGTTCCACGTCTTCGCCCCGTACCGCCATCGCCGGAAGGTCAGTGTGTTCGGATCGGCCCGCACCAGGGTCGACGACGAGGCCTACCGCTCGGCCGAGCAGTTCTCGGCGAAGATGGCCGAGCGCGACTGGATGGTCATCACCGGCGCCGGCCCGGGCATCATGGCCGCCGGCATCGAGGGCGCCGGGCGGGAGAACTCATTCGGCGTCAACATCCAGCTGCCGTTCGAGCAGATCGCCAACAGTGCGATCGCCGGCGACCCGAAGCTCATCAACTTCCGCTACTTCTTCACCCGCAAGCTCACCTTCGTGAAGGAGTCCGACGCCTTCTGTCTGTTGCCCGGGGGCTTCGGCACGATGGACGAGGCCTTCGAGCTGCTCACCCTCCTCCAGACGGGCAAGGCCTATCCCTCACCGGTGGTCCTGCTCGACACCCCGGGGTCGAGGTATTGGGAGCGATGGCGGGAGTTCGTCGTCGACGAGCTGCTCCACGACGGGATGATCAAGGAGGACGACCTCCATCTCGTCCACCTCACCGACGACCTCGACGACGCCGTCGAGCACATCTGCCGCTTCTTCACGAACTACCACTCGATGCGCTACGTCGGCCGCCGCCTGGTGGTGCGGCACCACCATCCGGTCAGCGACGAGCAGCTCGCCCTGCTCAACGACGAGTTCGCCGACATCGTCGAACGCGGCGCGATCGAGCGGGTCGAGGCGTCGCCGTCGGAGCGCCGCGACGGCGATGCGGTCGACCTCCCGCGCCTCGCGTTCGCGTTCGACCAGTTCGGCAACGCCCGCCTCCGACGGTTCATCGACCGTCTCAACGGGTTCGTCGAGGACGCTCAGCCCGCGCCCTGAGCCTCCGGCTGGGCGCGCACCCACGCGGCGACCTCGTCGATCGCGACCTCTCCGGTGGTGTCGACCTCGAGGAGGGGTCCGCCGAGCCCGAGCGGCGTGCTGCCCTCGTGCACGAGCTGTTCGAGCTTGTTGAGGGGTTGGCGGTTGTCGAGGTGCCCGGGATGGCGCTCGGTGTCGGCCCGCTTCTGGAACCGCTCGATGGCGAGCTGGGGGTCGCAGACGCAGTGGACCTCGATGAGCGGCTTGCCGAGCGCCTTGAGATCAGCGACCGCGAAGTCGCGCTGGAACACCGATTCGAGCACCGCGGCCGGCACGTCGGCGGCGAGGCGGTAGAGCACGGTGATGCTCGCCCGGCCGAGCCGGCGTGACCACAGCCGGTCACCGACACCGAGCTCGTCGAACAGCGCTTCCTTGATGACGTCCTTGCTGAGCAGCGGCAGCCCGAGGGTGCGTGCGAGCGGCCGCGCGAGCTGCGTCTTGCCGCTCCCGGGAGCTCCGGAGACGACCACGTAGTAGCCGGACATGTCACATCACCTCGACGTCGTCACTCCGCAGGATGGCCGCGGCCTTCTCGACCGAGCGTCGGGCCCTGGTGAGGCGCTTCTCGTCGACCGGGAGCTCGTGACCGCCCGCGTCGATGCTGTCGCGCAGCCTCGCGAGCGCGAGGTCGGCGAGCTCTTCGGCGATGGCCTCGAGGCGCATGCGGATGTCGTCGAACTCACCAGCCATCGGCGCTCGGGGAGGTGCGGTACTCCTGCACGACCTCGACCGTACCCCCAACCGAGACGGTACGGTGCACGCCGATGCCTGCACGACCTCCCGCACGGACCCAGCGTCGTTGGGTGTCCTTCGTCGACCAGGACGAGCACGCCGACGAGTGGCTCTTCGACCTCGACTTCCTCACCAGCTCGTGGACGTGCATCTACGGGCGGGGCTGTCAGGGCGTACTGACCGGACCGGCACCAGAGCTCGAGCTGGGGTGTTGCTCCTACGGCGCCCATTTCAGCGACGCCGACGACCTCGAGCGGGTCGGCCACGCCGCCGCGCGCCTCACCGACGACACCTGGCAACACCGCGCCACGGCCCGCCGCCGGGGCGGTCCGTTCAAGGCGGAGGGCGACGGCACGGTCACCCGCCTCGTCGACGGCGCATGCATCTTCCTCAACCGGCCGGGCTTCCACCGCGGCGCGGGGTGCGCGCTCCACCTCGCGGCGCTCGACGCCGGTGAGCGACCGCTCGACTGGAAGCCGGAGGTGTGCTGGCAGCTCCCGTTGCGCCTCACCCACCACACCGACGAGAACGGGCGCACCACCCACACGCTGCGAGCGTGGGACCGGGCCGACTGGGGTGGCGGCGGCGAGGAGTTCCACTGGTGGTGCACCGAGGGCACCGACGCCTATGTCGGCCACCGACCGGTCTACCTCGAGCTGCGCGACGAGATCGTCGAGCTCGTGGGCCAGTCGCGATACGACGCCTTCGCCGCGTACGTGGCCGACCTCGTCGACACGTCTCCGGGGTGGGTCGACGTCACACCGCCGAGCCTCAAGAAGCGGTAGGGCGCGGCCGACGTAGGAGAGGTGGATGGACTGACCCGAACCGAGCTGCAGCGCGCCGTCGACGAGAAGGGGATCCTGTTCCCCCCTCACGTCCTGGACCAGGTCGTCGCGGCGATCGACGCCGGGAAGCACATCATCCTCACCGGGCCTCCCGGAACGGGGAAGACCACCCTCGCCTACCTCGCGGCCGAGGTCGCGCAGCGCTCGATGATGTGCACCGGCTACCTGCCCACGACGGCCACGAGCGAGTGGACGACCTTCGAGACGATCGGTGGCCTCCAGCCCACCGCGGAGGGTCTGATCTTCCGGCCCGGCCTGTTCGTCGAGGCGATCATGACCGGCCGCTGGCTCGTCATCGACGAGCTGAACCGCTCGAACTTCGACCGGGCCTTCGGGCAGCTCTTCACCGTGCTGTCGGGCTCCCCCGTCGTCCTCCCCTTCAAGCGAGCCGGGCAGTCGTCCCCCATCTCGATCGTGCCGTCGGGCCTCGAGGCACCGCCCGACACCGACGTCATCCGGCTCCCGGCGTCGTGGCGGATCATCGCCACGATGAACGTGTTCGACAAGAACCTCCTCTTCGAGATGTCCTACGCACTCATGCGGCGCTTCGCGTTCATCGAGGTGGGCACCCCCGACGAGGAGAGCTATCGCAAGCTCCTCCAGGGTCCCGGTGAGATCGTCGAAGAGCTCCTCACCCTCCGCCGGTTCTCCGACCTCGGCCCCGCCGTGTACCTCGACGCCGCGAAGTACGCCGCCCGCCGCGCCGCCGACGGGTGCTCGGACTCCCGTCTCCTCTACGAGGTCTTCTACGCCTACTTCCTCCCCCAGTTCGAGGGCATGGACGACGATCGGGCCACCGCGCTGTACCGCGCCGTCGAGCCGCTCTTCGACGAGGAGGAGCGCGCCGAGGCGCAGCGGACGATCGGCGAGGTCCTCGGCATCGAGCTGACCATCTAGCGACCGCTCCCGATGTCCCCGAAGCCGACCGGCTCCTCCCCCACCCACGAGCTCTGGCAGCTCCTGCGTCGGCCGTTCGACCTCGCGGAGGTCGTCGACGCGGCGCTCGGCCTACCCGAGACCACCGTCGATCAGCTCATCGGCAGCCGTCTCGCCACCTGCCCCGAGGCCGAGCGGCTGCTCCAGCGCATGCCGATCATCTCCCGCGCCCTCGCCACCACCGTCAGCTCACGGCCCGAGCGGTGTCAGGGCGAGTTGCGGGGCCCGGTCCTCTGGAGCGAGACCACCGCGGCCCGCGGAGCGAGTGCCGGTGCCCCGGACGTGTTCGTGTGCGCGGTGCCCCGTCGTGACTACGACATGGAGGAGAACCGGGTCCTCGTCGCCGCGCTCGTGGCGATCCGTGACGCGGGTCGTGCCGCCGACCTGCTGCCGGCCGACGCGTACGACGACGAGACGCTCCGCCACGCCCGCGCGAACGGCGCGAAGGCGGCCCGCTGGCTCCAGTCGGCCCAGCTCTCCCGGGTGCCGCGCACCCGGCCCTCGGGGCGGGAGATCCGCCGGGTGCGCGCGGGGACGCGACGGGCGACCTACCTCCCCGCCCTCCACGTGCTCGAAGAGGCCTACGAACCGCTGTCGGCCGACGACCTCGCGCCGTTCTGCGACCAGCGCACGACCGCCCAGCACCGCCTCCTCGTCGACCTCGTGGCCCGTCTCGCCGATCGTGGCGTGTTCCTGCCGCGCTTTCGAGCGAGCCACGGCGTGCTCCGCTCGGGGCCGATCGAGTACTACCACCCGAGGGTGCGCGGGGAGCGCGACCGGATCCACGGGATCCTCGTCCACGACCTGCTCGTCGACGTTCCCGACCCCGGCGCGGACACCCGGCGGGACGTCGCGCAGGCCGCGCTCGAAGCCCGCGCCGGAGGCCGGGAGGCGGTGGTGGTGTTCGAGGACGATGACCTCGACCGAGTGGTGGATCGCGCCCTCGAGCTCGAGGCTGCCTGAGCGCTCAGCGCTGCGCGGATCCGGCCCTACTCGTCGTCGTAGTCGTCGTCGTCATCGTCCCACTCGGGACGGTCGGCCTCGCTGTCCGCTCGCTCGGACTGGAGGCTTTCGAACAGCTCTTCGATGTTGATGTCCGAGGCCCGCTTCAGTGCTCGCGCTTCCTCGAACCGCCGGTGGCGACCCTTCTTCACGGGCCAGCTCCTGTCATGCGTACGTCGAACCTCTGTGCACCATACAGCCTCTTGATCACTGCGCTGCACATCCCCGGAACGTGACCCGATCTGCGATGATTCCCCGCCGCATCTCGTAGCGTTTGAGTGCACGAGGAGCCGCGCGTCGCGCACCGACGACGTCGCGATCGGGCCTCCGGCGGCCCGGTAGCGTCAGTGGCGTGACCCTCGATCCCCTGGTGCTCGCTCCTCTGGCCGCCGCGGCGGCGATGGCCGGCACCATCGGCGGCTTCGGTGGCGCGGTGCTCCTCGTGCCCGTCCTCGTCACCCTCGGCGTCGATCCCCTCGACGCCGCGCCGATCGGCGTGGTCACCGTCGCGTCCGGGGCGCTCTCCGCGGCCCCGAACCAGCTGCGGTCCGGCCTCGTCCACCAGCGGCTCGGCATCGTCGTGGAGATCCCGGCCAGCGCGGCGGCGGTGGTCGCGGCGCTCGTCTCGGTGCACGTGCCGGGCACCGGGCTCCGCGTCGCGCTCGCCGCGGTGGCCCTCGCCGCTGGGGTCGTCGGGCTCAGCAAGGCCGCGCTCCACAATCCTCCACGTCCCGAGTTCGTCGCCGAGCCACCGGCGGAGTGGCCGGGCACCCTCGGGGGCACCTACAGCGGGCCCGGCGGACCGGTCCCCTACCACGCCCGACGGGTGCCGCTCGGTCTCGTCGCCATGGCCGGCGCGGGCACCGTCTCGGGTCTCACCGGTACCGGCGGGGGCTTCGTGAAGACGCCGGTCATGCGGGAGATCATGTGGATCCCCGTGAAGGTCGCCGCGGCGACGTCGACCTTCAGCACCGGCATCACCGCGGCGACGACGCTCGTGGTGTTCGCCGGGCAGGGGCGGGTCGACCTCCATCAGGCCGCCGCCGCGGGGTTCGGCGGCATCCTGGGCGGGTTCGTGGGAGCCCGGGTGCAGGACCGCCTCGCTCCCGCGACGGTCCGGCGTGTGCTCTCCGTCGCGCTCATCGTCATCGCCGCCGTCCTGGTGGTGGCCCGGTGAGCGTCCACGACGGACCCGCACCCCACCCGTTGGTCGGGCGCCAGCGCCTCCTCGTCGCGGCCCTCCAGATCGCCTCGTGGGTCGGGCTGGCCGCGGCGTTCGTCGGGCTGGTGGGGCCGGGCGAGGTCCGTGACCTCGCCGCTGGGGTGTTCGTCGGCGTCGTCGTCGGCACACCGTTCGGCCGACTCGTGTGGCTGATGGTCCGCTGGATCCGACGGGGCGATCCCCGGTTCGCGGTGGCGGCCGGCGCCCTGTTGACGGTGGTGGCGCTCGCCGCGTCGACCGCCTGGTGGTGACCTGGTCCGAGGCGGGTCAGTCGTCGCCGTCGAGATGGAGCGGGGTGCCCGAGCGGTCCTCGAGGACGAGCCCCCCGTCGGGGTCGAACGCCAACGACGCGCGTCCCGCCACCAGCTGACGGATCGGCTCGCCGACGAGCTCGGCCCGCCATCCCGTGGCGAGCCGCGAGCTCGGATCGCCCCGCAGGAGCGACTCGAGGTCGGATCGTGTGGCGAGGAGCGCGGTGTCGAGGTCGTGGTCGCGGGCGATCTGGCTCACCCACGACGACACCAGCCCCACCGCCGGGCGCAGCTCGCGGGACAGCTCGCCGTTGGTGGCCCGCGCCGGCCGGACGACCGGCCGCTCGAGGCCCCGACGCACGGCATCGAGGATGGCGGTGGCGGTGTCTCCGCGGGCGTGGCGGTCGTCGACACCACGGATCGACCGGAGCTCGTCGGGGGTTCGCGGGGCGCGCTGGGCGATGGCGACCACCGCGATGTCGGCCATCACGAACCTCGCGGGCTGGTCGACCTCGATGGCCCGCTGCTCGCGCCACGCCGCGACCTCCTGGGCGACGAGCCGCGCCTGCCCGCGCAGCTGGCGGACCTCCTTGATGCGGGTCCACGCCTCGTCCGGTGGGCGGCTGATCCGGGCGCGTGACCTCAGCTCGGCGAACTCGGCCTCTGCCCACGCGAGCCGGCCCCGCGCCTCGAGCGCCTCGTGCTGACGACGCCAGATCTCGAGGAGGTGGGCGACATCGGCCGCGGCGTAGGCGAGCTGTGCCTCGGTGAGGGGCCGGGCGAGCCAGTCGGTGAGCCGGTCGCCCTTCGGGAGTCGGGTACCGATCTCGCGCTCGACGAGCGCGGCGAGCGAGGGGGCGGACATCCCGAGGAAGCCGGCGGCGATCTGGGTGTCGAAGAGCCGGCGCGGGACGGTGCCCGACGAGCGGAGCAACACCTCGAGGTCCTGGGAGGCGGCGTGGATGACGACGACCGTGTCGCTGTCGAGCACCTTCTCGAGCGGGTGGAGGTCGACCTCGAGCGGATCGACGAGCGCCACCTCGTCCCTCCAGGAGAGCTGGAGCATGGCGATGCGGGGGAAGTAGGTGCGCTCGCGGTGGAACTCGGTGTCGAGCCCGATCGCCGGTTCGGAGGCGAGGGTGTCGACCAGAGCCTCGAACCGGCCCTGGTCGGTGAGTGGTCGGACCGTGCTCACCCCTGCGGTGGCGTGCCGGCCGTGCCACCCACGGGCCGCCCCGAGTCGATCCAGGCGAGCATGCCGCCCGCGACGTTCAGCGCGGTGACCCCGTTGCCGGCGAGGAACTCGCAGGCTGCGGCGCTGCGCCCACCGCTGCGGCAGATGACGAGGACCTCGTCGGCGGCGGGGATCTCGTCGAAGCGATCGGGCAGTTGGTCGAGGGGGACGAGGATCGCCTCCGGGATGTGCGCCTCGTCGTGCTCGTCCTGGCGACGTACGTCGATCAACACCGCTCCGTCGGCCAGGCGTCTCGCCAGCTCCTCGACGTCGATCTCCGGTGTGTCCACCACTGCTCCTCGGTCGTTGGTCGTACCGAGAACACGCTACTGCGCGCCAGGTGGCTCGTTCCGATCCGCCAGGAGATCGCTCGGGCGATCGACGTCGGCGAGCGACGCGGGCGGGACGTCGCGCACCTCGACGCGAGCCAGGTGCTCGACGGCGCGCCACACCGACCGGACGCCCCCTGCGAACGCCTCGGCGAGGCCCGGCTCCGCGAGGTGGGGCCTCCAGGCGGCGTGGAGCCACTGCGGGCCGTCGACGGTGACCGGGACCGCGAGGGCAGCCTCCGGCGCGTCGTGGAGCGCTCCGAGCACCGAGCGGACCGCCTCGGGCGAGGGATCCCTCAGGTCGCAGGAGAGGACGACCACCGGTTCGGCGGACTCTGTGAGCCGCAGGGCGGTCAGCACCGCACCGAGCGGCCCCTCGCCCGGGGCGTGGTCGGCGACAGGGGTGAGCCCGAGGGCGGTGAGACGCGGGAGGTCGCCGCCGATGACGTGGACCTCGTGGGCGCCTGCCGCGAGCAGCGCGTCCACCGCACGGACCACGAGTGGACGCCCGTCGATCTCGACGAACGCCTTGTCGGTGCCCATGCGCCGACTGCGGCCGCCGGCGAGCACCGCGGCGCGGAAGGGCGGCACCGCGAGGGTCAGAGGTTCTCCAGGTCGGGCGGCCACGCCGGGTCGAGCTGGCGGAGGAAGGTCTGGCAGCGCTCGGCTTCGTCGTCTTCGCCGATGGCGGCAGCCATCTCGGCGAGCCCGGCGAGCGCCCGCAGGAACCCGCGGTTGGTCTCGTGGGTCCACCGCACGTAACCCGAGCCCCGCCAGCCGCTGGCGCGGAGCCGGTCGAGCCCCCGGTGGTAGCCGACCCGGTAGGCGGCGTAGCGCTCGACGGTGTCGCGTCCGAGGTCGCCGAGGCGCGCCCACGCGTCGAGGTAGCGCGGCCAGCGGGCGACCACCTCCGCGACCGCGTCGCGACGGCGGTCGGGCTCGACCCGCAGCGCGGCGGCGAGCTCGTGGCGAGCGGCGGCAGGCTCCGCGTCGAGCACCGTCTCGGGCGGACCCGACGGGCTGAGCTGGACGGGACGGGAGTCGGACATCGGACCTCCGGGGTCAGGGAACGCGCACGAGACGCACGGTGTCGGTGGCCGGGGAGGTCTCGCTCGACCCGGCGATGACGACCACCACGTCGCCGCTGCGGACGAGCCCCCGCGAGAGCGCGTCGGAGACCGCCCAGTCGACCATCTCGCTGAAGGTCCCGTGCGCCTGGGAGTGGAGCGGCACGGCGCCCCAGCTCATCGTGAGCTGGTGGCAGGTGCGCGGATCGGGGGTGTAGGCGAGGATGCGGGCACGGGGGCGGAACCGGGCGATGGCCCTGGCGGTGAAGCCCGACCGGGTGATGCAGATGATCGCGTTGGCATCCATGTCGTGGGCCGCCTGCCACGCGGCCATCGTCATCGCGTCGGTCACCCGGGTGTCGAGCCCCGAGGTCTCGCTGAGCTCGCGCTTCGACAGCTCGGTGGCCCAGTTGTCGTAGTCGAACCGCTGGTCCGCACGCTGCGCGATGCGGGCCATGGTGGCGATCGTGCGAACGGGGTCGTGGCCGATGGCCGTCTCCGCGGAGAGCATCACCGCGCTCGTGCCGTCGAACACGGCGTTCGCGACATCGGTGGCCTCGGCGCGGGTGGGCGACGGCGCGTGGATCATCGACTCGAGCATCTGGGTGGCGGTGATGACCGGACGGCCGAGCGCGATGCAGCGGCTGATGATGTCCTTCTGGAGGTGCGGGAGCTCCTCGATGGAGAACTCCTCCCCGAGATCGCCACGGGCGACCATGATGCCGCCCGACGCCTCGACGATGCCCTCGAGGTTGTCGACCGCGGCCCGGGTCTCGATCTTGGCGACGATGAGTGGGCCACGCGGGTGTGGCTCGGTGCCGACCCGGCGCAGGTCGTGGGCCGAGCGGACGAAGGAGAGGGCGACGATGTCGACGCCGAGGTCGATGAACGCGTCGAGGTACTTGAGGTCGAGCTCGGTGGGCGAGGTGACGCGGAGTCGGTCGCTCGGGATGTGGACCCCCGGGCGGCCCTGCACCCACCCGCCGTGGGCGACCTTGCCGACGAGGTGATCGCCGGCGTGCTCCTCGATCTCGACGATGACGGCGCCGTCGCCGAACATCAGCCGGTCGCCGGGGTGGATGTCGACGAGGAGGTCGTCGTAGTCGACCTCGATCATGTCGATGGTGCTGCGCGTGTTGCCCGGACAGAGCCGGACGGGGAGCCCCTCGATGAGCATGAGGCCCTCGTCGTCGCCGAACGACCCGGCGCGGACCTTGGGGCCCGGCAGATCGACGAGGATGCCGACGCTGCGGCCCACCGCGGCCGCGGCGGAGCGCACCCGGTGGTAGCGCTCGATCTGCTCGTCGAGGGTGCCGTGCGCGAGCCCGATGCGCGCGACGTCCATCCCCGCCTCGATCATCGCCTCGAGGGTCGCGGGCTCGTCAGAAGCAGGTCCGATGGTGGCGATGATCTTCGTGCGACGGGGCATGGGTCCACGCTACCGACTGGAGGGTGTCGGTCTGGCGAACTTCCCGCCCGCCGCCCGTCCGGTCTCTATGCTCCCGGCGATGGAGCTCCTCCTCGTTCGTCACGCCCTGCCGGTCCGGATCGACGGTGGCGACGGCCCCGCCGACCCCGATCTCAGCGAGGCCGGGCACCGGCAGGCCGAGGCCCTCGGCGCCTGGCTGGCCGACGAGGGGGTCGACGCGATCTGGAGCAGTCCGATGCGGCGCGCCCGCCAGACCGCCGCTCCCCTCGAGGCGGCGACCGGGCTCGTCGCCTCCGTCGACGACGACCTCGTCGAGTTCGACGCCGACCAGCCGCACTACATCCCGATGGAGGAGCTCGACAGCGACGACCCGCGCTGGCGAGAGCTCATCGAGCGCCTCGGGGCACCCGAGCAGTTCGCGTTCCGCGACAAGGCGGCCGCCGCCGTCGAGCGCATCGTCGTTGCCCATCCGGGCCAGCGGGTGGTCGTCGTCTGCCACGGCGGGGTCGTCAACGCCTACCTCTCCCACATCCTCGGCATCGACCGACCGCTGTTCTTCGAGCCCACCTACACCAGCATCAGCCGGGTGATGGCCTCCTCACGTGGCCACCGCTCGCTCGTGAGCGTCAACGAGATCCCCCACCTGCCCCACCTGCGCCGCGAGCTGCGGCGCAGGTGAGCACGGTTCGGGTCAGTTGCGGGGCACCTCGATCCAGGGCCGGTCCTTGTCGACGCGGATGTCGCCCGGGAGACCGAGCACCCGCTCGCCGAGGATGTTCTTCATCACCTCGGTGGTACCGCCCTCGATCGAGTTGGCCCGCATGCGGAGGAACGCCCGCTGCGGCGTGCGACCGTCGGCCGCGGTCTCGGGCCGGCGCATCGTGTAGTCGTCATAGAGGAACGCGTCGGGGCCCATGAGGTTCATCGTGAACGACGTGATGGCCTTGTTGAGCTCGGCGGAGGCGAGCTTGCCGACCGATCCCTCCGGGCCCGGGTTGCCGACCTTCCGGTTGTCGGAGGCCCGCATGTTCGTGAGCCGGTGCACCTCGGCCTTCACCCACAGCGCCATGAGCTCGTCCTTCAGCGCGGCGCGGTGCGCCTCGCCGTAGCGGCCGGACCGCTCGGTGAACTCGCGCACCGCCGTGGCGATGTAGCCCGACCCGCGCGGCGCGACGGTGCCGCCGATGGACACCCGCTCGTTCATCAGCGTGGTGAGCGACACCGCCCAGCCCTGGCCGACGTCGCCGAGCCGCTCGGCGTCGGGGATCTTCACGTCGGTGAAGTACACCTCGTTGAACTCGGCGTCGCCGGTCATCTGGCGCAGCGGGCGCACGTCGACCCCCGGCGCCTGCATGTCGACGACGAAGTAGGTGAGCCCCTTGTGCTTGGGCTGGTCGGGGTCGGTGCGGGCGACGAGCATCCCCCACCGCGAGAGGTGGGCGAGGGTCGTCCAGACCTTCTGTCCGTTGACGACCCACTCGTCGCCGTCGCGGACGGCCCGGGTCGACAAGCCGGCGACGTCGGAGCCGGCGCCGGGCTCGCTGAAGAGCTGGCACCAGATCTCCTCACCGGTGAAGAGCGGCCGCAGGTAGCGGCGCTTCTGCTCCTCGGAGCCGTGGGTGACGATGGTGGGCGCACCCATGCCGTACCCGATGGGGTTCCGACCGTAGGGGCTCGGCGCATCGGCCTTCGCCAGCTCGGCGTTGATGAGGTTCTGGAGCTTCGGCGAGAGGCCGAGCCCACCGTGGCCCTCCGGGAAGTGCACCCAGGCGAGCCCCAGGTCGAACTGGGCGCCGAGGAACCCGACGGTGTCGGTCGGGTCGTGGTCGGCGACGAGCTGCTCGATGCGCTCGCGCACCATCGCCTCGTCGGAAGCCACGCCGGTCTCGGTCGCTGTCATGGATCCCCTCCAGGTCCGTCGGACGTCCCCTGACGTCTGGTCCAACGACCGAGCACGCTACCGGTGGAGCGGCCGTCGCGGCGAGTCGGACGGCTGCGACCCGCTGGTCCTCTACGCGGTACGGTTCCCGCCATGACGACGAACTTCCCTGGCGCGTTCGCCCAGACCCGCCCCGATCACCCCGCGTACATCATGGCCTCCACGGGCCAGGTCGTGACCTACCGCGAGCTCGACGACGCCGCGAACCAGATCTCCCAGCTGATCCGGGCCTCGGGTGTGCAGGAGGGCGAGCACATCGCGTTCTGCCTTGAGAACCACCCGGACTTCTACAAGATCGCGTGGGGCGCGGCCTACGCCGGCGTCTACTGGACCGCGATGAGCTCGCGGCTCACCGTCGAGGAGATGGCCTACATCCTCGACGACTGCGGGGCGAAGCTCTTCGTCACGAGCAACTACAAGCGCGATGCTGCCGCGGCCCTCGTCGACCGGACGCCGAAGCTCACCCACCGGTTCATCCTCGATGCCGATCTCGAGGGGTACGAGCGGTTCGAGGACGCCGTCGCGGCCCATCCCGCCGAGCCGCTGCCCTCGCCCCGCCACGAGGGTCTCGACATGCTCTACTCCTCGGGCACCACGGGCCGCCCCAAGGGCGTCAAGATCCCGATGGGCGACACCGAGCTCGGCACGCCGAGTGCCCTCATGGGCGCGGGACAGCTCCTGTTCGGGTTCGAGGAGAACGCGGTGTACCTCTCCCCCGCGCCGCTCTACCACGCCGCGCCGCTGCGCTTCTCGATGGGCATCCACCGGGTCGGTGGCACCGTGGTCGTCATGGAGCACTTCGATCCGGAAGAGGCGCTCCGCTGCATCGAGACCTACAAGGTCACCACCAGCCAGTGGGTGCCGACGATGTTCGTCCGGATGCTGAAGCTCCCCGAGGACGTGCGCGCGAAGTACGACGTCTCGAGTCTGCAGGTCGCGATCCACGCCGCGGCGCCGTGCCCCATCCCCGTGAAGGAGCAGATGATCGAGTGGTGGGGCCCGGTGCTCCACGAGTACTACGCCGGCACCGAGGGGAACGGCTTCGTCTACACGAACTCCCACGACTGGCTCGAGCACAAGGGCACCGTCGGTCGGCCCCTCACTGGCCAGGTCCACATCCTCGACGAGGAGGGCAACGAGCTGCCCCCCGGCGAGGAGGGAACGATCTACTTCGAGGCCGCGAGCAGCTTCGAGTACCACAACGACCCGGACAAGACCCGCGACTCCCGTGATCCCCGTGGCCGCGGGTGGAGCACCCTCGGCGACATCGGGAAGGTCGACGAGGACGGGTTCCTCTACCTCACCGACCGCAAGGCGTACATGATCATCACCGGCGGCGTGAACGTGTACCCCCAGGAGGCCGAGAACGTCCTCACCATGCACCCCGCGGTGCTCGACGTCGCCGTCATCGGCGTGCCGAACGAGGACTTCGGCGAGGAGGTGAAGGCGGTCGTGCAGCTGCAGGAGGGCCACGAGCCGAGCGACGAGCTGGCGCGCGAGCTCATCGCCTACTGCCGCGAGCACCTCGCCGACGTCAAGTGCCCCCGCACCGTCGACTTCCGCGACGAGCTGCCCCGCCACCCCACCGGCAAGCTCTACAAGCGGCTGCTCCGCGACGAGTACTGGAAGGGTCACGACTCGAAGCTGATCTGAGGTGGTCCGAGCCTCCGAGTTCGAGTTCCTCGACCACCCGGGTCCGCTCGCGTTCGCCCATCGGGGCGGCGCGGGCGACTGGCCCGAGAACACGATGCCCGCGTTCGAGCACGCCGTCGCGCTCGACTACCGGTACGTGGAGACCGACGTCCACGTCACCGTCGACGGCGTGCTCGTCGCGTTCCACGACGAGTCGCTCGACCGGGTCACCGATCGCACCGGGCTGATCCGCGAGCTGCCGTGGTCGGAGGTCTCTCGAGCTCGGGTCGACGGCGAAGAACCGATCCCCCTGCTCGAGGACCTGCTCGGCACGTGGCCGGCGCTGCGGGTGAACATCGACCCGAAACACGACTCGGCGGTCGACGCCCTCGTCGAGACCATCCGGCGCACCAACGCCGTGCGTCGGGTGTGCATCGGATCGTTCTCGGACCGGCGCCTCGCCCGGGTCCGCGCCGCGCTGGGTCCCGAGCTCTGCACGAGTCTCGGTCCCCGCGGTACGGCCCGCCTCAAGGCGGCCTCCTACGGCGCGCCGCTCTCTGTGCCCGCGCCGTGCGCGCAGGTGCCGGTGCGAGCGAAGGGGGTCACGGTCACCGACGAGCGCTTCGTCCGCGGAGCGCACCGCCTCGGCATCCAGGTGCACGTCTGGACCATCGACGATCCCCAGGAGATGCACCGCCTGCTCGACATGGGTGTCGACGGCATCATGACCGATCGCCCCGCGGTGCTGCGCGAGGTGCTCGAGGCGCGCGGCCAGTGGGTGGGAGCGTCGGGTATCGACGGCTCAGGGTAGGAGCACCCCCGGGTTGAGCACCCCGCGGGGATCGAGCGCCGCCTTGATGGCCCGGAACGTCCCGATCTCCGCGGCCGAGCGGGTGAGCCCGAGCCACTGACGCTTGGCGCGGCCGATGCCGTGCTCGGCGCTGATGCTCCCGTCGTGGGCGGCCACCCGCTCGAGGACCATCGCGTCGACGGTCTCGTCATCCGGCGCGGGCCCGGTGACGTTGAGGTGGAGGTTGCCGTCGCCTGCGTGTCCGAACACCCACAGCCGCCACTCGGGGGAACGGTCACGCACCACCTGGCCGACCTCGGCGACGAGTGCCGGCATCCGCGCCGGGTGGACGCTGACGTCGTACTTGTGCGGCGGGTGCGGGCCGACCTGGTTGATGACCTCGGTGTGGGCCTCCCGCCACCGCCAAAGTGCGGCCATCCCCATGCTGTCGGTGGCGAGTGCGGACCCGA
This sequence comes from uncultured Iamiaceae bacterium, assembly GCA_964488835.1. Classification (GTDB taxonomy): domain Bacteria; phylum Actinomycetota; class Acidimicrobiia; order Acidimicrobiales; family SKKL01; genus SKKL01. The sequence continues at coordinate 60,647 of CAZAVX010000001.1, forward strand.
CCGGGTCGAGTCCGGCGAGCGCCTCGACGAGCACCTCGGCCGGATCGCGGCTCGCGACCACCTCGACGAGCAGGACCGCTCCCGCATCGGGCACCGGCGGGGTCGCGCCCAGGTGCTCGCCGACGGCGCGCAGCCCGTCGGGAAGCATCAACTCGAGGGCCTCGATCTCCGCGGTGCGGCGCCGCAGGGTGCCGACCGCGTCGGCGACCTCGGCGAGCCCCGGGAGCCCGACGAGCGCGACGGCCCGCTCGCCCCCGGCCGGCACGAGTGCGAGGCGCGCGGCGGTGACGACCGCGAGGGTGCCTTCCGACCCGCAGAGCAGTGCGGCGAGGTCGTAGCCGGTGTTGTCCTTCACGAGACCGCCGAGGTGTGACACGACGGTGCCGTCGGCGAGGACCGCCTCGATGCCGACCACGTGGCGGCGGGTCATGCCGTGGCGGAGCACGTGGTGGCCGCCGGCGTTCGTCGCGATGGTGCCCCCGATGGTGGCGGTGGCGCGGGCGGCGAAGTCGACCCCGTACCGCCAGCCGGCAGCGCGTGCCGCGGCGTCGACCGCCTCCACCGTGGCACCGGCCCCGGCGGTGAGCTGGCCCACCGCAGCGTCGACCTCACCGACCGCGTTCAGTCGCGCGGTGGAGAGCACGACCTGCCCTGCCTCCGGTACGGCGCCGCCCACGAGGCCGGTGTTGCCCCCCTGCGGCACGACGGGTGTATCGGCGGCTGCGCACGCGGCGACGACCGCGGCCACCTCGGCGGTGTCGGCGGGACGGACGACCGCCAGGCACTCGCCCCGCCACCGGCCGGTCCAGTCGGTGACGTGCGCGGCGGTGAGGTCGCCGGTGAGGACGTGGCGTGACCCGACGATGGCCCGCAGCTCGTCGACCAGCACGGCGCGCCGCTCAGTCGGGGTCGGCGAAGTTCGGGGCTCGCTTCTCGAAGTACGCGCTGACCGCCTCGACGTTGTTCGGCGAGCCGATCAGCGAGGCCATCGTCTCGGCCTCCGCGGCGAACCCCTCGGCGAGCGACACCTGGCCGGCCATGGAGATCAACCGCTTCGCGCCCTGGATGGCCTGAGGGCTCTTCGCGGCGATCTCACCCGCGAGTTCGAGCGCGGCCGCCCGGGGATCGTCGGCGAGGTGGGTGGCGAGGCCGAGCTCGACGCATTCGCGGCCCTCGACCATGCGACCGGTGAACGCCAGCTCCTTGGCGACGTCGAGACCGACGAGCCGGGGCAGCATCTGGGTGCCGGTCATGTCGGGGACGAGCCCCCAGCGGATCTCGAGAACGCTCATCGTCGCGTCGGGGGCGATGAAGCGGATGTCGGCGGCGAGCGCGATCTGGAAGCCGGCGCCGAGCGCGGGTCCGTGGATCGCGGCGATGACGGGAGCCGGTTGCTCGGTCCAGGTGTAGGCGGCCTGCTGCCCGAGGGAGGTGATGCGGTCGCCCCGGTCGAGCACCCGCCCGGCCGAGACCCGGTTCGAGTCGCTCGAGCGCTCGGCCCCACCGGCCATCGACTGGAAGCTCGAGAAGTCGAGCCCTGCGCAGAACCCGCGCCCCTCGCCCGAGAGCACGATGGCCCGCACCGAACGGTCGGCCTTCAGCTGCTCGCCCGCCTCGACGAGTGCCTGGAACATCGCGCCGTCGACCGCGTTGAGCTTGTCGGGACGGTTGAGGCGGACATCGGCGACACCGCCCTCGACGTTGATCGTGACGCGATCGGACATGGACCCCCCTCTGGGTCGAGCTGTGGGTGCTCGCACCCTAGTGCCCCACCCGCCATGATGGATGCCGCTCTCCGACGACCTCATGGTTCCCTCTCCCACTCCCCACGGGCGCCCCCGAGCGCACCCTGACCCGCGCCGCGACGCACCCGGTCGACGACCGACGCGTCGGGTTCCCGGGGTCGTCGCGGCCGTCGCCGCGCTCGCCACCTTGGCGGCCAGCGTCGCGCCGTCCGCCGCCCAGGTCGACGCGGTCGAGGGCGAGGCGCCACCCGTGGTGCCCCTCCTCGACGTGGGGTTCGAGCGCGCGACCAGCACCACCGAGGCCTTCCCGCTCGCGCCGGGCGACGCGCTCGCCGGCGCGCTCGAGCTGGTGCCCGAATCGGTGCGCGAGGTGCCCGTCGGCGGGGAGCTCGTCGCCCGCACCGAGGCCGAGCTCCTCGCGCTGGAGACCACCATCCTCGAGAACCGACGCCGGCGCGACCGCGCCGTCGCCGACCTGGTGCGTCTGGACGACGAGCGTCGAGTCCTGCGCCTGCGCTATTCGACCCTCCGCGAGCGGCGGCGGGCCGCCAGCCGTGAGGCCGAGGAGTTGCGCGGCGAGCTGGCGACCCTCGCGGTCGCGGCGTACGTCGGGGCAGGTGACCCCGGGCCGGTGCTCGAGCTCGACGCGTCGGCCGCCACCGAGAACGGCCGCCAACGCGCCATCGTCGACGCGGTCGACAGCACCCTCCGCGATCGGCTCGCACAGGCCGAGTCGGAGGCGGCCACCGCGGGAGCCGAGGCCGACGCGGCTCGCGACGCGCTCGATGCGGTCGCCGAGCAGATCGACGACGCCACCACCCGTCGCGACGAGGCCGTCGCCGCCCTCGCGATCGCCGAACCCGACCTGCCGAGGGTGCAGGCCCGTTTCCGGGACCACTTCATGCTCGCCCCGGTTCGAGGCGCCGACTTCGAGGTCGTGGCGCTGCACGCCTACCGCACCGCGGCGGAGCGCATCGCCGACGAACGCCCCGAGTGCCGTCTCCCGTGGACCGTCATCGCGGGGATCGCCCGGGTCGAGAGCCGCCATGGCACCTACGGCGGGGCGAGGCTGCGGGTCGACGGCACGACGAGTCGACGGATCCTCGGTGTCGCCCTCGACGGGTCGCCGGGGATCATGGCCATCCCCGACACCGACGGCGGCGCGCTCGACGGCGATGCCCAGTTCGACCGCGCGGTGGGGCCGATGCAGTTCATCCCCTCCACCTGGCGCATGGTGCGCCGTGACGGCGACGGCGACGGGCGCATGGATCCCCACAACCTCTACGACGCCGCGCTGGCGGCGGCGGTGTACCTCTGCCGCAACGGCGACCGCCTCGACCAGCGGGTCGGGCAGAACCGGGCGATCCTCACCTACAACCGCTCCCAGCCCTACGTCGACCAGGTGCTCGGCCACCACCGCACCTACCAGCGCCTCGACCTCCCCTGAGCCCCGCCGGAGGCCCCGCCACACCGTCGAGTTGTCATGACAAGTCCGCGGCCGCGGAGCCTCGCCTGTGGGCATCCCTGTGAACGGCGTCACACCGTTTGGGGACAGCGAGGGGGTGCCTGGGGACAGCCTGTGGGCCGCTGGGGACAACGCTGGGGACGGCGGCGAACCCGTTGACGGGAGCTCGACCGCGGCGCATGGTGAGGACACACCAGATGTGAACGCACCACATCAACGACGGGGATCACGAACGATCCACCAGCTCGCTGGAGGATCGAGACGAACCCCGCCGGTGGAGCGGGAGCACCTGGTCAGGCAGGTTCGAGGTCGACGCCCTCCGGGGCGACGATCGAGGGGACCCATCCGGGACCTCTCCGCCACGACCCTCCGGGGTTGGTGGCTGTTGTCGGACCGAAGGTCTCGCCCGAGGCCGACGGCCCGAGAGCACGTCGAACAGGCCGCCGTGGGAGGCCCCGAGAAGCTGACCGGTTCGCCGGAAGGTTGCTCGGGGCCACCTGCGCGCCCGGGTTCGGTCGCGTCGCGGACCGCCGCCCACGAGGGCACCAGAGGGGCGGCCCGGGGGGTCGGCCGAGGGTAATTGACACGGCGACAACGAAGTGAATACCGTCAGGTGCCGTCCTTCCCTGTGACCGCCATCACACGAGGGCCACCACCGGGGGGACCGAGGCGACGACGTCGCCGACGGACGTACAGGACACGACTCGTGAGCAGTGGGGGGAGGGACCGGGTGCAGCACGCGTGGGAGCACACGACAGCGCGTCGACCCGTCCAGATCTCCTCGTCCGAGACCGTGGAGCCGCGGCCGTCACGCCTCCCCAGCCGTACCTCTCCCATCCAGGAGCCTCGCCCATGAACCGCCGCCGGTCGGTCGCCAAGCTCGAAGCCCGTCTCGAGACCGACAGTCCGCACCTCCTCGAGGTCAACGATCTCAAGACGCACTTCATCACCGCACGCGGCCGTGTCCGCGCCGTCGACGGAGTCTCCTTCTCCCTCGACCGCGGCAAGACCCTCGGCATCGTCGGCGAGTCGGGATCCGGCAAGACCGTCCTCTCCCGTTCGGTGATGAACCTCCTGCCACGCACCAACGTCGTGCGCGACGGCCAGATCCTCTTCGAGGGTCGCGACATCACCGGCCTCGACGCCAAGTCCATGCGCGAGGTCTGGGGCATCGAGATCGCCATGGTCTTCCAGGACCCGATGACCTCGCTGAACCCGGTCGTGAAGGTCGGACGGCAGATCACCGAGTCGCTCCGCTACCACCTCGGCCTCGACAAGAACGAAGCCCGAGAGACCGCCATCGCCCTCCTCCGCTCGGTGAACATCCCCGAGCCCGAGAAGCGGATCGACGAATACCCCCACCAGCTGTCGGGCGGCATGCGCCAGCGCGTCACGATCGCGATCGCGCTCGCCTGCGGCCCGAAGCTCCTGATGGCCGACGAGCCCACCACCGCGCTCGACGTCACCGTGCAGGCCCAGATCCTCAACCTGCTCGCCCGTCAGCAGCGCGAGCGCGACATGGCGATGGTCCTCGTCACCCACGACCTCGGTGTCGTCGCCGGGCGCACCGACGAGATCATCGTGATGTACGGCGGCAAGGTCGTCGAGAAGGCCCCGACGCCCGTGCTGTTCAGCCAGATGCGGATGCCCTACACCGAGGCCCTCCTGCGCTCGATCCCGAAGCTCGAGAGCCCGAGCCACACCCGGCTCAAGGTCATCGGCGGCCGGCCACCAGACCTCATCAACCCGCCGAAGGGCTGCAACTTCAGCCCCCGGTGCCCGTACGCCCAGCCCAAGTGCCACGAGGAGGAGCCGCCGCTCGTCGCCGGCGACACGCCCGGGCACCACTACGCCTGTTGGTTCCCGGTGGGGACCCCGGAGAACAAGGCCGCGTTCGAACGCAATGTCGCGGCGCAGCTCCCCCAGACCCTCGTGACCCTCGACTCCCCGACGGAGGCAGCCTCCCATGGCCGGTAGCGGCACCGCGCATCTGCGCCCCGACCAGAACCCCCTCATCACCGTCGAGAACCTCACCGTCGAGTTCCCGATCAAGAAGGGCCTCAAGGTTCACGCGGTCTCCGACATCAGCTTCGACATCCTCGAGGGCGAGACCCTCGGACTGGTCGGCGAGTCGGGCTGTGGTAAGTCCACCACCGGTCGGGCACTCATGCAGCTCCCCCGCCCCACCAGCGGCACCATCACGTTCCGCGGCGAGGACATCACCAAGCTCGACGACGAGAAGGTCCGACGGCTCCGACCCGAGATCCAGATGATCTTCCAGGACCCCATCTCCTCGCTGAACCCGCGCCGCAAGATCGGCGACGTGGTGTCCGAGCCGCTCGCCATCTGGGGGCGGGGCACCAAGGAAGAGCAGGAGCGCATCGTCGACCACGTGCTCACCTCGGTCGGTCTCGATCCCGAGGTGGCCAAGCCGAAGCGGGCGCACGAGTTCTCCGGCGGTCAGTGCCAGCGCATCTCCATCGCTCGCGCGCTCGTCCTCGACCCGAAGGTCATCATCTGCGACGAGCCGGTGTCGGCGCTCGACGTGTCGGTGCAGGCCCAGATCCTCAACCTCCTCGAGGACATGAAGGCCGAGTACCAGCTCACCCTCATCTTCATCGCCCACGACCTCGCGGTGGTGAAGAACGTCAGCGACCGGGTCGCGGTGATGTACCTCGGGAAGATGTGCGAGGTCTCGCCTCCCGACACGCTCTACGAGGCGCCCGCACACCCCTACACCGAGGCGCTGCTCACGTCGATCCCCGTGCCCGACCCCACGGTCGCGCCCGAGGAGCGCGATGCCATCAAGGGCGAGCTGCCCTCACCGATCTTCCCGCCGTCGGGCTGTCGGTTCCGCACCCGGTGCCCCCGTGCCGAGGAGCGCTGTGCGCAGGTCGAGCCCACGATGCGTCGCGTCGGCGACGACCATTGGGTCGCGTGTCACTTCCCGCTCGTCCCGGTGGTCGAGGAACCCGCGACCGTCTGATGGCCGAGCGCGCCACGGCTCGCACGCGCCTCGCACCCGAGCTGCGACGTGCCCAGATCGTCGAGGCGGCGATCGAGGTGTTCGCCGGGCGTGAGCCCTCCGAGGTCACCTTCGAGGAGATCGCCGATGCGGCGGGCGTCTCGCGGGCCCTCGTCTACAACTACTTCGGCGACCGGGGTGGCCTCGTCGGGGCCGTGTGCCTGCGCTGCTTCGAGCAGCTCGACGAGGCCATCTCGCCCGCCTTCGACCCCTCGCGGCGCCCGGCCGAACAGGCTCGCGAGTGGGTCCGGCGATACCTCCAGTTCGCCATCGACCATCCCGGACCCTGGGCGATGATCAGCTCCGCCGCGGCGAGCCAGCACCCCGCGGTGCAGCAGGCACGCAAGACCAGGCTCGACACGATCACCGAGCGGTGGGGTGGCACGCCCGAGGCCCGCCTCGTCGCCGCGGCGGTCGGCGGCATGCTCCAGGCCTGCGTGAGCGAGCACGAGGCGTCCGGCCAGCCCCTCGAGTTCGACCGGCTCGTCGACCTGCTCAGCGTGCTCGCGTGGAAGGGGCTCTCGCGCCTCATCCCCGAGGGACTCCGCCCCATCGCCTGAGCACCGTCCGGTCATCGGACCCGCTGGGAGGTGGTGTTCCATTGGGAGACCGCGCCCCGACTGCGCGACGATGGACCGATGGCCACTCCCCCCGCGATGTCGATCGACCTCGACCACACCTACACCGCCACCATCACCACGCCGAAGGGCACGATGGTGCTCGAGCTCGATCCCGAGCTGGCTCCGGTCACGGTGAACAACTTCGTCTCCCTCGCCCGCGACGGCTTCTACGACGGCCTCACGTTCCACCGTGTCGTGCCCGGTTTCGTCATCCAGGGCGGGTGCCCCGACGGCGACGGGCGTGGCGGCCCGGGCTACCGGTTCCAGGACGAGCCGGTGAAGGGCGACTACCACCTCGGCGCGGTGGCGATGGCGAACGCCGGTCCGAACACCAACGGCTCGCAGTTCTTCATCTGCATCGAGAACCTGAAGGGCCGGCTCGACAAGAACTACAACTACTTCGGTCGCGTCACCGACGGCATGGATGTCGCGCTCCGCATCGAGGTCGGCGACACCATGGACCAGGTCGTCATCGACTCGACCCCGAAGAGCTGAACGCACAGCGTCCCTGGTGGAGCTGAACCTTCCACAGATCCACGAGGCGATCGCCGCCGCGATCCCCGACCGCGATTGCATCGTCCATCGGGGCGAACACCTCTCGTGGGCACGGGTCACCGACGACACCCGCCGTCTCGCCGCGTTCCTCGCGGCCCAGGGCATCGGTCGGCGGGGGTCACTCGCCGACTGCGAGCAGTGGGAGTCACCGCACGACCACGTCGCGCTCTACCTGCACAACGGCCCCGAGTACCTCGAGGCGATGCTCGGCACGATGAAGGCCGGGGCGGCGGCGGTGAACGTCAACTACCGGTATGTCGCCGAGGAGCTCACGTACCTACTGACCGACTCCGCGGCGGTGGCGGTGGTCTACCACGAGGCGTTCACCCCCACCCTCGCCGAGGTCCTGCCCCAGGTGCCGAGGGTGCGGGTCCTCGTGCGCGTACCCGACGGCTCGGGCCACGACCCGCTTCCCGGCTCGGTCGACTGGGGCGACGCGCTCGCGGGTGCCGATCCGTCGGTGGTCGACGAGCTCGCCGCGACCTGGAGCGGCGACGACCTCTACCTCCTCTACACCGGCGGAACGACCGGAGCGCCGAAGGGTGTGTGCTGGCGCCAGGCCGACTTCCTCGTCGCAGCCCTCGGGCTCCGCACGAAGGGTGGCGAGGAGTTCGAGTCGATCGATCCGCTCGTCGAGCGGGCACGGGGCTCCCGCCTCCGGGCACTGCCCGCTCCGCCGTTCATGCACGGCGCGGCGCACTGGAACGCGATCAGCGCCTGGACATCGGGTGGCACCGTCGTCATCCAGGACCACACCGCGCACCTCGACGCCGCCGACCTGCTCGAGGTCTGCGAGCGCGAGAGCGTGACGTCGATGCTGATCGTCGGCGACTCCTTCGCCCGCCCCCTCGTCGACGAGCTGCGCCGCCGCCCCCGGGCGCTCCCCGACCTCCGGGTCATCATGTCCGGCGGTGCCGCGCTCACGCCCCGGCTCACCGCCGAGCTGTTCGAGGTGCTCCCACACGTCTCGCTGCTCGACGTGCTCGGCTCCTCCGAGAGCGGCCGCCAGGGCACCCGGTCGACCCGACCGGGCGAGCAGGCCGAGGGATTCTCCCCGTCCCTGGGGTCGGTCGTCCTCTCCCACGACCTCAGCCGTCAGCTCGAGCCCGGCGAGCCCGAGATGGGCTGGCTCGCCCAGACCGGCCGGACCCCTCGCGGCTACCTCGGCGACCCCGACAAGACCCGGCGCACCTTTCCCGTGGTCGGCGGAGTGCGCCACGCCGTTCCCGGCGACCGGGCCCGGCGCCGCACCGACGGTACCATCGAGCTGCACGGGCGGGACGCCGTCACGATCAACTCCGGCGGGGAGAAGGTGTTCGCCGAAGAGGTGGAGGCGGCCCTCAAGACCCACCCCGACGTGGTCGACGCGATCGTCGTCGGCAGGCCCTCACCGCGTTGGGGACAGGAGGTCGTGGCGGTCGTGAGCCTCCGCGAAGGCGCCGATCCGAGCGACGACGCGCTCGTCCGCGCGTGCGGTGCGCACCTCGCCCGCTACAAGCTGCCGAAGGCCATCATCCGTCGCGACCACGTGCAGCGCAGCCCCGCCGGCAAGCCCGACTACGCCTGGGCCCGCGCCCAGTTCGACGACGGTGCGCCGCTCAATCCTTGAGCGCGACGGCGTTCGGCGTGACGTTCATCTTCGGCTCGTAGGCCGCGATCTCGACGTCGCGCGCCTCGCCGCCCATCGTCGACCGCAGGATCTGGCGGCAGTCGGCACACGGACCGTAGAACCGCTCGTCGGAGGGCTGCTGGCAGCGCGGGCAGACGACCTCGACGGTGTCGGTCGGCGGGTTCAGCACGGTGGGCTCCATCACCCGACCATCGTGGCAGGCCGGCAGTGTGCTGGGGTGGACCGGGCGCGGCGGGTGTCGCGCTAGCGTCTGGCCCGTTGTCAGCACTCGACGCGCCCCCCGCCGACCTCCCCGAGGGGTCGTCAGCGCCGGCACGGACCCACTGGTTGGCCGGCCCGGGCGCCGCCGTCGGCATCGCCGTCGCCGCGGTCGTCGTCGCCTCGCTCATCCAGCAGCTCGTCTACCCCGCGCTGAGCTGGAACCGCGACGAACCGGTGTACCTCTGGCAGGTCGAGCTGATGCGCGAGGGGCTGCTCACCGGGTCCGACGGCGGGTTCCCCGAGCTCCTCCATCCCTGGCTGGCGGGGTGGAACGAGGGACGCTTCTTCACCCAGTACCCGATGGGATGGCCGGCGGTCATCCTCCTCGGCACGCTCGTCGGCTGGCGGGCCTTCGCCATCGCCGTCGCCGCGCTGCTCGCGGTCACCGGCGTACGGGCCCTCGCCCGCGAGCTGCGCTACGGCGATCTCGTCGCGAACCTCTCGGCGCTCGTCCTGCTCGTCTCGCCGATCTTCTCGATCCAGGGCGGGGTCTACCTCAACTATCTGTTCACCCTCGGTCTCGGCCTCTGGTTCATGTCGATGTTCCTCGCCGCCGTGGGGAGGCGGTCGTGGTGGCGGGCCGTGGTGGCGGGCATCGCCTTTGGCTGGATCGTCTGCACCCGGACCTACGACGCGGTGCTCTGGGGCGGCGTCGCGGTCGTGTACGTGGCGATCCTCGAGCGTGGGCAGTGGCGCCGCCAACTTCCCGTCGCCGCGTGGTTCCTCGGCGCGCTCGCGCCGTTCGTCCTCATCCAAGCGCTGCACAACGAGGCATTGACGGGGTCGTTCCTCGAGTTGCCGATCACCGCGAAGGACCCCCTCGACACCTTCGGGTTCGGGCAGCGCCGCCTCATGCCCTCCTTCGAGGCCGAGGGCTACGGCCTGCGCCGGGCGTTGACGAGCACGCTGAAGCACGGGTTCTTCCTCCCCTGGTTCGTCGTCGGTGCGTACCTCGGTGTCGTCGTCGCCGGGGTCACGGCCTGGGTGCAGCGCCGCCACCCGCGCACGTGGCTCCTCGTCTCGCTGTTCGCAATCTTCCCCCTCGCCTACTTCCCGTTCTGGGGCACCTACGTCTCCTCGCTCACCGTGCGACTGAGCGGACCGATCTACCTCGTGCCGCTCTATGCGCCGCTCGCGATCCTCATCGCCTCGGGGCTCGTCGCCCTGGCCCGACGCTCGCCGCGCCTGACCACCGCGCTCGTCGTCGTCATGGCGCTCGTCACGGTGCCGATCACGGTCGGACGCCTCGGGGTGAACCGTGAGCTGAGTCGGACCCAGGAGCCCTGGCGGGAGTCGCTCGAGCAGGTCGAGGAACCGGCCGTCGTCGTGGTGGCCGGCACGGCCTACCTCATGTACCTCAACCCCTTCGCCGCGAACACCCCTGAGGTCGACGGCGACATCCTCTACGCGACGAACCTGTGGCCCTCGCTCATCGATCTCCTCGACGCGCACCCCGAGCGGACCCATTTCTTGCAGCGGTCCACGGCGTCGTCGGAGGACATGCTCCCGTCGGAGCACACGGCCCGTTACGACGTCGTGCTCGAGCCGCTCGAGATCCTCCACGGCGACGCGGTCGAGCTCGACGTCCGCATCACCCCACCCGGCGACGGTGAGGAGGTCTGGTTGCTCCTCGACGACGGCGCGCGTCAGCGGTGGCGGTTGATCTCCCACGACTCCGAGGGCGGCGCGGCGATCCGCGCCACGGTCCTGCTCGTCACCAGCGAGACGCCCGACGAGCTGCGAGCACGCCCCGACGCCGTCGAGCTCGACGCCACGCGCGGCGCGCTGAGCCTGCGCGTCGGCGCGGCGTTCGGGTCCGCGACCCGGCAGACGCGGCTCACCCCGCTCGTGATGCACCGGCTCCACATCCGGCTGCGGGACGGCATCGACGTGCTGGTGCCGGGGGTGAACTTCCGGGGACGTGAGGAGGACGAGCGGTTCCCCGAGCGTTGGGACGAGGTGTTCGCGACCGACGAGCTCAGCGTGGAGGCGCGTCCGCTGGCGACCGACTGACGTCTGGGTGGCGGTTCGCGGGACGGCCGGCGAGGTGGGCCGCGCACGCCGCGACGACCAGGCCCACCGCCAGCCAGCCGACCACGTAGCGCTCGGCGGCGAGCGCCACGGCGAACACGAGGGGCGCCGCCACTGCGAGGCCCGGCGTCGCCACCGGGACGAGGGTCGCCACGACGACCGAGACGCCCGTCGCGAGCGCGACCCACGGTCGGGTGACGAGGCCCATCAGGACCGTGGCGGAGGCGGCGGCGACCACCAGGCGGGCCGGGTCGACCGACGACGGGCGGAGCGACCACAGCTCGTCCCACGGGACGCGGTCGCCGGGGGTGAGCTCGGGTTGCACACTCACGCGTGGCGAGCCGAGGGCGAACCCGAGGCACAGCCCGACCGCGAGGGCACTGAGCGCAAGGGCCCACCAGACCAGCTGCTGTGGGGTCCACCGCAGCTCGACCACCACGGTGCCTGCCGCGTCGGGCTCGACGAGCCACCCGTTCGCGAACCCGCCGACGAGCGTCGACGTCCCGAGGGGACGACCGTCGATCGTCGCCTCCCAGCCGTCGCCGCGGCTCTGCGCGAGGATCAGCCAGAACGGTTCGCCGTCGCTCTCGAGGCGGACGGTCCAGGCGGTGGTGCCCGCGTCGACCTCGACGAGCTCTGGCGGTTCGGTGGTGGCGCGTCGGTCGCGTGGCGCCACCCCGGCGGGCACGCCGCCCGGGTCCGAGCTCAGCACGAGCCGGTCGAGGTCGATCCCGATCCGCCAGCCGGGCTCGGTGACGAGGCGATGGCGTCCTCCGCTCAGCTCGACCGGGCCGCACGCCTCGACGGTGAGCCCCTCCCGCGCCGCGTCGGCCGGTCCGTGCACACGCACCGGGAGGGGTGCGCCATCGACGGTGACGAGGTCGTCGCGGCAGCCGGTGTCGAGCGAGGTCCGCATCGAGATCTGCGCGCCGGCGCCGACCTCGACCTCGCGCAGCGACACCGGCAGGGTCGCGAACGGCGCGGGGTCGTCGGGCGGAGCGCTGCGCCGCTCGACCGCCCCGACGGTGAGCCGCAGCTCGCGGATCGGACGGTCGAGGGTGACGGTGGCGGTGCGTTCGCCGTCGCCCGCGGTGGTCTCGACCTCACCCCACGGCGCTCCGTCGACCTCGACGGCGAGGCGCGTCGGGACCGAATGGTGGAGGTCGTCGCTCCAGTGCAGCGTCACCGGGCCGACGTCGACCGGCTCGTCGGCCGAGAGGGCGAACCACTGGCCCTCCTGGGGTCCGAACGCCGCGGTCCATCCCGTGGCGGGGTCGTGGTCGAGCGCCGCCGAGGCCCTCGACCCGAGATCGCCCGCGAGCCGCGACGACGCCGAGACCGTGAGCGCGCGTCCCGACTGGGTCTCGATGCGGGTCCCGAACAGCTCGTCGAGGACGCGGTCGGGCGCCGCCGGGTTGATCCGCGCCCGACCGGAGAGCGCGAACGTGCGGCTGACCGGCAGCTCGAACGTGCGGTCGAGATGGCGCTCGGCGTCGGTGCGCCCCCGGGCGAACGGATCGTGGCGCACGCGGGTGAGGACCACGTCGAGTCCGTGGTCGATCAGCCGGGGGCCGACGCGATCGAGGAGGGCGGGCGGAAGCACGACGGTCTCCGCGACCACCGGACCCGACAGGTGGATCTCCGCGAACCCCACGGCGTTCGCGAGCCCCGGATCGAACGGTGGGGTGGACACCCGTGCGATCTCGATCTCGAGGTGGGTGGCCCGGGCCTCGATCTCGACCTGCTGACCCTCGGGTCCTGTCGACCTCTCGTCGAGGTCGACGGTGAGGGTTTCGGCGCCGTCGAGGCGGAGGTGCACCTGTTCGATCCACCGGTCGCGAGGGCCGTCCTGGGGTTGGACGAGGGTCACCTCGTCGAGGTCGACCGGCCCGTCGAACCGGACCGAGATCCGGTGTCCGGTGGGGTCGGGGCCCCCGACGCGCCACGCGGTGGCGAGATCGCCGTCGAAGGCGGCGATGGCTCGGTCCTCGGGGCGTGCTGCGCCGCCGGTGAGGGTGGCCTCGACGGTGCCGCCGACGTGCTCGACGACGGTGCGCGAGCGGTCGTCGGAACCGGGGAACACCTCGAGACGCTGGTCGTAGCCGCTCGGCTCGACGAGGGTCTCGCCCGCTCGCTCGGTGGGCCCGCGCACGTCGCGGATCGCGTAGAACCACGTCTCGATGCGCCGACGGTTGGTGTCGGTCAGGACGAGCCATGCGTCGTCGTCGAGCGCCCGGTCGAGGTCATCGTCGTCGAGCGCGTCGGCGTAGTGCACGAGCCCGTCGCCGGCGAGCAGCCCCGCTGCCGCGACGTCGACGAGCCCTTCGCCGTCCCCGGCGACGACGAGGGGACGGTCGGTGGGACGGGCGCGGATCACCCCGTCGGCATCCTCGACCTCGAGCACCGCGACCGGCGGCACCTCCGTCGTCGCACCGGGGTCCGCCGCGAGCTCGCGCTCGCCCACCGGCGCCAGGCGTCGATCGGGCTCGATGGGCGCCGGGTCGCCGACCACGGTGGTCGACGTGATCCCCGGGGGTGCGGGATCGACGAGGTCGCCCGCCACCACCGAGGGAGCGGGGATGCCGAAGCGCTCCCACTGGAGATCGTTGCGGACCACGACGTCGGAGGCTGCGAACAACCGGGCGATCGGCGCGAGCGACTCCCGCTCGAAGACCCCCTCCTGGAGGCGGCGGTCGAGGGCGTCGAGGAGGTTGGCAGTGGCAGGTGACCCGTAGGGCAGCACCTCGCGAGCGACCTGCGGACGGTCGACGAGCGCCGGAAGAACCGGCTCCACCGTGTTGCCCCAGCGGTAGGCGGCGAACGGCGCGCCCGGCAGCTCGAGGATGCGCCGAGGGTTCCCGACCTCGTCGGGCGATCGCTCGTCGAGCAGCGCTGCCGTGTCGAGCCAGTGATCGGGCAGCTGCTCGGGCCGATGGAGGTGCTCGGAGAGGAGCCCGGTGGGCGCGGCGGGCGCGAGACCCACGAACGCGGCGATCCCGACCCCCCAGGTGCCGAGCGTGCGCCACGAGGGCCTCGGCAGCCGATCGACGAACACGGCGAGTGCGAGAGCCATCGCCAGCACGACGAGGGGGACGACGCGATGGGAGTTGCGGAGCGCGAGGCCGGCCGAGGTCTCCTCGGCGAACCAGCGGAACGCCCTCCCGTAGGGGCTCGGACCGTCGAGGGGCCACGCCCCCACCGCGACGACCACCCCGACGAGGAGCCAGACGACGGCGAGGGTGCGCACCCGGCCGCGGAGGACGACCAGCGCGCCGAGGGCGAGCGCCGGCACCACCGCACTGAGCGCGAGACCCCACGGCGTGTCGAGGAAGGCCTCGGCCTGGTCGAGCGAGTAGCCGAGCCGGTCGCGGCCCGCGAAGAACCAGCTCCCGAGCCCTCGGAGCACCTCGGCGGGCTGTGACCAACGGGCGATCTCGTGGAGGCTCTCGGTGAGCTGGAGCACGGGCATCCCGTGGCGCCCCTGCACGACCAGCCCGGCGAGCCACCACGCGGAGACGGCGATCGAGACCACGACCAACCGCACGGTGGCTCCGAGCACCTCGCGCCATCGTCCCCCGACCGCCATCCAGGCGAGCAGGACGAGGGGACCGAGCCCGACGAGGACGAGCGCGGTCGCGTTCACCCCGGCCGCGGTCACGAGGACGAGCCCGAACAGCGCGGGATGGCGCCACCCACCCGCTCGCACGGCGCGCCGGGTGAGCTCGACGAGCCACGGGAGGCCCGCCCACGGGAGGAGGAGCACCGACATCCGAGCGGTGAACGTGAGCTGGTAGGGCGTCAGCGCGTAGACGAGCCCGGCCACGAGCGCCGGGCCGGGTCCCACGCCGACGCTCCTCGCGAGCCAGCGGGCGCCGAGCGCGGCGACGAGGACGAGGGTGCCGAGCCAGAGCCGTTGGGCGATCCACACCGGCACGCCGAGCTGGTCGAACGCCCAGAACCACGGGCCCATCGGCCAGAGGAAGCCGAGGTGCTGGTGCGGGACGGTGCCCGCGCCGGTGCCCGGGTCCCAGAGCGACGCCGCGTCGGCGAGGAACCGGCCGGGGTCGACGAGCAGCGCCTGCTTGCTGTCGGCGCTGACCCGGCCGGGCGAGGAGAGGAAGGGAGGCAGGTAGGCCACCGCCGCCACGAGGGCGAGCTCGACCCGCGCCCTGGTCTGAGTACTCCACCCCGGCCGCACCAACAGGTACCGTACTCCCCTGCGTGCCCACCACCGAGCACCGCTGCCCTTCGACGCCTGACGATCCGTGAACCCACTCCAGCGACCCGCCGTCCGACGGGCCGGCCCCTACGCGGCCTTCGCAGCGCTGTGCTACCTCCCGCTGCTCCTCACCCGACCCGGGTGGATCAGCGCCGACACCAAGTCGTACCTCTACCTCGACCCCGGCCGACTCCTCTCGCGGGCGTGGTCGATGTGGGATCCCCAGATCGGGCTCGGCACCGTCTCGCACCAGACCATCGGCTACCTCTGGCCGATGGGCCCGTGGTACTGGATGTTCGAACGTCTCGGCGTCCCGGACTGGGTGGCCCAACGCCTGTGGTGGGGCACGCTCCTGTTCGCCGCGGGAACCGGCGTGGTGTTCCTGCTGCGGAGGCTCGGGTGGACCGGTGCGGGCGTCTGGCCCGCCGCGGTGGCCTACGCCCTCACGCCCTACGTCCTCACCCACATCGGACGCCTCTCGGGCGTGCTGTTGCCCTACGCCGGTCTCCCCTGGCTCCTCGGCCTCACCGTCCTGTCCATCCGCCACCGCAGCTGGCGCCATCCGGCGCTGTTCGCGCTCGTCGTCACCACGGTCGGGTCGATCAACCTCACCGCCCTCGCCCTCGCAGGTCTCGCGCCGGTCCTGTGGGTGGTGTACGCGCTGGTCGCCCGGCACGCGCCCCCGAAGGTCGTCGTCGCGGCGGTGGGACGCATCGGCGTGCTCACCACCGCGGCGAGCGCGTGGTGGCTCGCGGGGCTCAGCGTGCAGGCCTCCCACGGGGTCGACATCGTGCGGTACACCGAGACCGCCGAAGTCATCGCCCGCACGTCGACGGCGTTCGAGGTCCTCCGCGGCCTCGGATACTGGTTCTTCTACGGGGGCGACAAGCTCCAGCTCTGGCTCGAGGTGAGCTACGAGTACACGCAGCGGCCGTGGCTCATCGTCGCGTCCTTCGCCCTCCCTGCGCTCGGCCTCCTCGCCGCCGGGGTGGTCAGGTGGCGTCACCGCGGCTACTTCGTCGCCCTCGTCGTCGTCGGCACCGTCGTCGCGGTCGGCGGCCACCCGTGGAACGACCCGACGCCGTTCGGGGCCGCGGTGAAGTGGTTCGTGACGACCCCCCGCGGCCTGGCGTTCCGGAGTCTGCCCCGCGTCGTACCGCTGATCGCCCTCGGCTCGGCCGTGCTCATCGGCGCCGCCGTCGCGGGGCTCGCCGCACGCTGGCCCCGGCAGGCCCGAGCGGTCGGCGCCGGGGTCGTCGTCGTCGCCGTGCTCGGGCTCGCACCCCTGTGGCAGCGCACCCTCGTCGCCGACAACCTCTCGCGCACCGAGGTGCCCGACCACTGGCTCGCGGCCATCGAGGCGGTCGACGCCGGTGGACGCGACACCAGGATCTTCGAGGTGCCAGGGGTCGACTTCGCCTCGTACCGGTGGGGCATGACCGTCGATCCGATCACACCGGGGCTCACCGACCGTCCCTTCGTCGCCCGCGAACTCGTGCCGCACGGCGCCCCGATGGGCACCGACCTGCTCAACGCCCTCGACCTCCGCATCCAGGAGAACACGATCGAGCCCGGCTCCCTCGCGCCGGTCGCCCGGTTGATGCGGGTGGGCGACCTCCTGGTGCGCAACGACCTCGAGTTCGAGCGTCACAACACCGCCCGTCCGCGGGTGGTGTGGGACCTCCTCGGTCGTGCGCCGGGCCTCGGCACACCCCGCGGCTTCGGCGAGCCGGTGCCGAACGAGGCCGGACCGATCCTCCAACACCTCGACGAGCAGTGGCTGCTGTACGAAGGCACGCTCCCCGACCCGCCGCCGGTCGGCGTGGTGCCGGTGCTCGATCCCGTCGCCATCGTCTCGCTGAAGCCCGCCACCGGCGGCCTCCTCCTCTCCGGCGACGGTGCCGGCGTCGTCGATGCCGCCGCGGCCGGGCTCCTCGACGGCCACGAGCTGCTCCGCTACACGGGCGACCTCGACGCCGAGGAGATCCGGGCGGCCCTCGAGGACGGGGCGGTACTCGTCGTCACCGACACCAACCGGCGTCGGGGCGAGCGGTGGGGCTCGCTCCGGCACAACCGCGGCCACACCGAACGGGTCGACGAGGAGCGGCTCAGCACCGACCTCGGCGACAACCGCCTGCCCCGGTTCCCCGATGCCCCCGTCAGCGCCGAGACCGTCACGGTCCAGCGCGGCGGCATCACCGCCGACGCCACCGCGTACGGCAACCTCATCACCTACGCCGGCGAAGAGCGGGCCGCCATGGCCTTCGACGGGGATCCGCGCACCGCCTGGGCGGTCGGTGTGTTCTCCGACGCTCGCGGCGAGATGCTGCGGGCGACGCTCGACGAACCGACCGAGCTCGACTGGATCCGTCTCCAGCAGGCGTCACCGGAGGACTCGAATCGGGTCATCACCCGGGTGCGCCTCGACTTCGACGGCGAGCACTCGATGGAGGTCGACCTCGGTCCCGAGTCCTGGACGGCGCCCGGCCAGACCATCGCCTTCCCGCGACGCACCGTCCAGCAGGTCGACCTCACCATCGTCGCCGACAGCGCGGGCGACCCGCCACGGTTCGGCGAGTTCGGGTTCCTCGGCATCGCCGAGATGGTGCTCGGCGACGACTCCCCGCTCATCGACGAGATCGTGCGCATCCCCACCGACGCCCTCGACGCCGCGGGCGAGCAGCTCGTCGACACCCCGTTGCGTGTCGTGCTCACCCGGATCCGTCAGGACCCGACCGACCGTACGCGCTCGGACGAGGAGCGCTCGATCCGTCGCCTCGTCGAGCTGCCCGTCGAGCGCACGTTCGCCCTCGACGCCCTCGTGCGCCTCTCGGCGCGGGCCGACGACGCGCTGCTCGACGCCATCCTCGGACACGTGGACCCCGAGATCCGTGTCTCGGCTTCCGATCGAATGGACGGAAGCCGGGTGGAGCGAGCCGCAGCCGCGCTCGACGGCGATCCCGCCACCGCCTGGACGACGCCGTGGGGTCAACCGATCGACCACCGTCTCACGGTCGAGGTCGCGAGCCCGCGCATCTTCGAGAGGGCCGACCTCCTCGTCGTCGCCGACGGCCGCCATTCGGTGCCCACCCAGGTCCGGATCAGGGTCGACGGCGAGGAGGTGGCGCTGCTCGACCTCCCCGAGATCGTCGACGCCGTCGAGCCCGGCGCCACGGTCGCGGTGCCGGTCACGTTCCCTGCCACCGAGGGCACCCGCTTCGAGCTCGAGCTGGTCGCGGCCCGTGAGATCACGAGCATCGACTGGACGTCGGGCCGCCCCCTCGCCCACCCCGTCGCCGTCGCCGAGCTCGGCCTCCCCGACCTCACGCTCGGACCGGTTCCCGACCGGTTCGACACGGGGTGTCGCGACGACCTGCTCGCGCTCGACGGACGACCCGTCGCGCTGCGGGTCTCCGGTCCGACCGCCGACGCGCTCGCCGGCCGCCCGCTCACCGTCGAGACGTGCGACGGGCCCCTCGAGATGGGGGCGGGATCCCACGAGCTGATCGCCACGCCCGGCGTCGATTCGGGCCTCGACCTCGACCAGCTCGTCCTGCTCGCCGGGCCCGAGCCCCGGCCCGAGGTCCCGGCCGAGGGCGAGGTCGTCGTGGAGTCGCAACGACCCGATCGCCTGACGGTCCGCCTCGAGGGCCTCGAACCCGGCACACCGGTGTGGTTCGTGTTCGGCCAGAGCCACTCCGACGGGTGGGTGGCGCGAGCCGGCGGGGTCGACCTCGGCCCGTCGCGACTCGTCGACGGGTTCGCCAACGGCTGGCTGCTGGTGCCCGAGCGCGACGAACTGGTCATCGACCTCGCGTTCTCCCCCCAACGGCGGGTCGACCTGGCGCTCGGGCTCTCGGCGCTGGGGGTGGTGCTCTGTCTCGGCCTCGCGCTGCGCCCACCCCGACGCCCCGACCCCACCGGCGGCGCGGCGGTGCCACACCTCGCCCCCGACGAGCCGCCCGGCGCGCTCGACCTCGCTCTGGTCCGCACCGGGGCGCGTCCCCCGGCGCTCGAGGTGGCGGCTGCCGGGCTCGCGGTTGTCGGTGTCGGCGCGCTCCTCGCACCCCCTGTGGTGGCACTCGGCCTCGGGACCGCCCTCGTGCTCGGCGCCCTCCTCCCCCGCGCCCGGGCGCTCCTCGTCCTTCTGCCGCCGGCCCTGTTCGGCCTCGCGGTGGTCTATGTGGTCGGGATGCAGGCCCGATACGGCATCCGGGTCGGCATCGAGTGGGTCACCGAGCTCGAGCGGGCCCATCCGGTCGCGCTCGCCGCAGTCCTCGCCCTGGCACTGCACCCGCTCGCCGAGTGGCTGTGGCGGCGACGGGCCAACGTGTCGAACGGGTCCACTGGCACTAGCCTGCGGCGCGAACCATCCCCCGAGACGGACGATCGATGACCACCACTCCTCCTGATCCCTCTCCCAGCCCGCGCGTCGTCGTGATCGGCGCCGGTCCGGCGGGGCTCACCGCCGCCTACCAGCTCGGCAAGCGCGGGGTGCCCGTGACGGTGCTCGAGGGCACCGACCAGGTCGGCGGCATCAGTCGCACGGTCGAGCGCGACGGGTGGCGCTTCGACATCGGTGGTCACCGGTTCTTCACCAAGGTGCAGGAGGTCGAAGACCTCTGGCACGAGATCCTCCCCGACGAGGACTTCCTGCTCCGGCCCCGTCTCAGCCGCATCTTCTACCGGGGCAAGTACTACGACTACCCGCTCAAGGCGTCCAACGCCTTGAAGAACCTCGGCCCGATCGAGGCGGTCCGGTGCGTCTTCTCCTACGCCTACGCACAGGTCCGGCCGCCGAAGAACCAGGACAAGTTCGAGGGGTGGGTCACCGCGAAGTTCGGCAAGCGCCTCTACCAGCACTTCTTCAAGAGCTACACCGAGAAGGTGTGGGGAATCCCCGCCGACGAGCTCGAGGCCGACTTCGCCGCCCAGCGCATCAAGAACCTCGACCTCCGCAAGGCGATCATCAACGCCATCCTCCCCAAGCGGAACCAGAAGGAGATCACCTCCCTCATCGAGGAGTTCCAGTACCCCAAGTACGGACCGGGGATGATGTGGGAGGTCTGCCGCGACAAGGTCGTCGCCCAGGGCTCCACCGTGCACATGGAGACCAAGGTGCGCACGATCCGCCACGGCGGGTCCGGTGCCTACGAGGTCGTCGCCGAGCACCCCGACGGCACCACGTCCACCTTCGAGTGCGACCACGTCATCTCGTCGATGCCGTTCACCAAGCTCGTGAAGGGCATGGACCCCGCGCCGCCCCCCGAGGTGGTCGAGGCCGCCGACGACCTCTCCTACCGAGACTTCCTCTCGGTGGCGCTCGTCGTGCCCGAGGAGTTCGCGTTCCCCGACAACTGGATCTACATCCACGCCCCCGAGGTCGAGGTCGGACGCATCCAGAACTACGGCTCGTGGTCGCCGTACATGGTGAAGGAGGGTCGCACCTGTCTCGGCCTCGAGTACTTCGTGTTCGAGGACGACGACATGTGGTCGAAGTCCGACGACGACCTCATCGAGCAGGCCAAGGACGAGCTCGCGTTCCTCGGTCTCGTCGACCCCACGAGGGTCGAGCTCGGTCATGTCGTGCGGGTGCCGAAGGCCTACCCCACCTACGACGAGGGTTACACCGACCGGGTCGACACGCTGCGCAAGTGGATCGACACGACGACGCCGAACGTCCATCCCATCGGACGCAACGGCATGCACCGCTACAACAACCAGGACCACTCGATGCTCACCGCGATGCTCACCGTCGAGAACATCCTCGACGGCGCGAACCACGACGTGTGGACGGTGAACGTCGAGGAGGACTACCACGAGGAAGCCACCTCGCGGGTCAAGGAGCAGGGCACGCGCGTCACCGGCACCGGCCGCGACGCCCCGATCCTCCCGAAGCGCCGTCGCTGACCCCCCGAGGGGACGTCGGTCAGGCGATCAATAGGGCACGGCCGCTTCGGTGTGCCCGAAGAGCTGTTCGGCGAGGTCGGGACGCCCGAGGCGCAGCAGGACCTTGATGGCGAGGTTGCGGGCGAACCACGGAAGCTGGGCGAGCTGGCGCAACGCGTTGACGACGACACCGATGCCCCCCACCGGCTCCTTGCGGTACTCGGCGAGGGAGCGGGAGCGCCCCACGTAGCGCCACGAGCTGCTGAAGGTCAGGTCGGTGAGGATGGCGAGGGTGACACCGACCGAGCTGAACGAGTCGTGCACGAGCATCGTGCCACCGGGCTTCACCTTCGCGCCGAACGCCCGGATGTCGCCGACTGCGGGCTCGTACTGGTGCGCTCCGTCGACATAGAGCAGGTCGATCGCGTCGGGCACGTCGTCGATCGCGTCGTGGGAGAACTTGCGGATGTGGGTGACCCGGTCGCGGACGCCTGCCGCCTCGAGGTTGGCGTTGAAGGCCTTGTTGTCGATCTCGGCCTCTTCCTCCTGGGTGGCACCTTCGCCCCGGAGATCGCCCCGGTCGTTCCCGGCGTGGGGGTCGATCGCGTAGAGGGTCGTCCCCTCGCCGGCGGCGGTGGCGAGCACGACGGCGGACCGTCCGCGGTACGAGCCGATCTCGACGAGCACGGCGCCGGGGCCGAGCGGTTCGGCGGCGTTCCAGAGGCGCTCGGCCTGGTCGGTGGAGAGCCAGCCCTCCACCCCCTCGATGCGCGAGAGGGCGTCGGCGAAGGTCGGGGAGGCGTCGGGCACGGCGGGCATACTATACGGCCACCCTGTCGCCTCCCGAGATCGGTCCGTGCCCAACTCCGACGCCGCCGCCGCACCTCCTCCGCTGCCCGTCCGACTCCGTGCGCTGGCCGATCCGGTGGGGCTCCGCCGGATCCACGTCCTCGCCTGGCGCGAGCTCGCCGACGCGGAGGCGGGGGGTTCTGAGCTCCACGCCCACGAGGTGATGCGACGCTGGGCCGCCGCGGGGCTCGACGTCACGATCCGCACCTCGGCGGCCGAGGGGCTCCCGCCCACCGACACACGCGACGGCTACCGCATCGTCCGGCGCGGCGGGCGCTACGACGTGTTCCCCCGGGCTGCGTTCCGCGCCGCGATCGGCGCGATGGGCCCCCGTGACGGTCTCGTCGAGATCTGGAACGGAGTCCCGTTCCTCTCCCCTCTGTGGGCCCGCGGACCCCGCGTCGTCATCCTCCACCACGTGCACGGCCCGATGTGGAAGATGGCGCTCGGCGACGTGCTCGGCGCCGTCGGCGAGGTGATGGAGCGCAGGGTCGCGCCGGTGCTCTACCGCCGTACGACGATCCTCACCCTCTCCCGCTCGTCCCACGACGAGCTGGTCGACGAGCTCGGTTTCGCCCCCGGGCGCGTGCGCATCGTGCCCCCCGGCATCGACGGACGCTTCTCCCCCGGCGGTGAGAAGGACCCGGCTCCGCTCGTCGTCGCGGTCGGCCGCCTCGCCCCCGTGAAGCGCTTCGACGCCCTCATCCGCTCGGTGGCGGCGATCCGAGATCGCCATCCCGGACTCCGACTCGTCATCGCCGGTGAGGGCACCGAGCGTCCGCTCCTCGAAGCCGAGATCGACCGACTCGGCGCCGGCGACTGGATCTCCCTGCCGGGCCGCGTCACCGACGAGGAGATCGTCGACCTCTACCGGCGCGCCTGGCTCGTCGCAGCATCCTCGGCGGTCGAGGGCTGGGGGATGACCCTCACCGAGGCGGCGGCGTGCGGCACCCCCGCGGTCGCCACCCGCACCACCGGCCACCTCGATGCGGTCGTCGACGGCACCACCGGCCTGCTCGCCGCCTCCGACGAGGCGCTCGCCGAGGCACTCCACGACCTCCTGTCCGACCACCCCCGTCGGATGGCCATGTCGCAGGCCGCCCTCGACTGGTCCCGCCGCTTCAGCTGGGACGCGACCTCCGAGGCGGTCCTCGCCGCCCTCGCCGACGACGCGAGGGCCCGCCGTCGTGGTGGCGCCGCGTAGTCTCGCGGGGATGCGCACGGAACCGGTTCTCCTCGTCCACGGCTTCGCCACCTCCGCCCAGCGCACCTGGGCCGAACCCGGCTGGATCGACCTCATCACCGAGGCGGGCCGGGAGGTCATCGCCGTCGACCTGCTCGGCCACGGCGACGCCCCCAAGCCCCACGACCCCGCGGCCTACGACGGCATGGAGGATCACGTCCTCTCCCAGCTCCCCGACTCCCCCGTCGACGTCATCTCGTTCTCGATGGGGGCACGCCTCACCCTCACCCTCGCGTCCCGGCACCCCGAGCGGTTCGGTCGCATCGTCGTCGCCGGCGTCGGCGAGAACGTCTTCCGGTCCGAGGGTGGTGGGGCGATCTCCGACGCCATCGAGTCGCCCGAGGTCCCCGAGAACCAGATCGCCCGCCACTTCCGCGAGCTCGCCCACACCCCCGACAACGATCCCGCGGCGCTCGCGGCGTGCATGCGGCGGAAGTACCCGCCCCTCGACGAGGAGCAGCTCGGCCGCATCACCTCGCCGGTACTCGTCGTGCTCGGCGACCAGGACTTCGTCGGTCCCGCCGATCGGCTGGTCGCCGCGCTCCCCGACGCCACCCTCGTGACGCTGAAGAAGATGGACCACTTCGGCACGCCGAAGGACTTCACGTTCATCGACGAGGCGCTGGCGTTCATCGACGCCCGGCCCTTCTGAACGGCCTCAGGGGCGGGGCGCATCCTCCCAGGCCCTGAGCACCTGATCGGCGACCCACCGCCCCACCTCTGGGGCGGAGCGGTCCCCGACGTGGACACCGTCGGGGCGCACCTCCTGGTCGAGCGGTCCGCCGGGTAGCTGCTCGAACCACCCGCGGAGGTCGACGACGGCCACCTCCGCCGGCGGGAACTCGGCGGCGACCTCCTCGACGAGCTCGTTCCACCGGCTCATGCGAGCGGGATCGCTGGCGGGGTCGGACCCTGGCGGTGCGGATGGGTCGAGCGAGCGGTCGATGGGAGGGCTGGTGAGCCACACCACCATGTCGGTGCCCGCGACGAGCTGCTCGAGCGCTCCGCGGACCGCGGCGCGGGCCGCGGCGTCGGATTCGGGGTCCCCGATCCCGCTCCAGGCGTCGGACCCCGGTAGGCGGTGGTCGCTCACGTCCCAGGGACCGAAGATCACCACGGCCACGTCCGGCTCGACGTCGGCGAGGACCTCCTGCCACCGTTCCGCGCGACCGGCGCAGTGCTCCGAGACGTCGAACACCTGGTCGACGAACCGGACTGCGTCGATCTCGACGAGTCCGCAGCCGAGACGGATGTGGCCGAGGCGCACCGCGAGCTCGTCGCTGTCGCGGGCGACGCTCCCCAGGCCCTCGAAGATCGCCTCGGCGGTGGAATCGCCGAACACGGCCACACGGAGGGCCCCGTCGGGTGGCTCGACGTCGACGACGTCGGCGAACTCCCCTGCACCGAGCTCCTCGCCGATGGCCCCGGTGGGGCTCGACGACGACGGCGTCGGGAGGAGGAACGGCGAGCCGACGACCACGACGGCCGTCACACAGGCCATCCCCAACACCGGACGGCCCACGAGGATGGTGCGCCGCCTGATCGGCTGCTCGACGAGCGCATAGGAGAGCGACGCGAGGGCGAGCGTCAGCGCGACGCGGATCGCGAAGAGGGCGAGGCCGTCGAGCCCGGTGCGGGCCGGTGTCAGCCAGAGGAAGATCGGCCAGTGATAGAGGTAGATGCCGTAGGAGATGAGCCCGACCCGGCGGAGGGGCTCGGCCGCGAGCACGCGCCGGAGCGGACC
The DNA here is from genome assembly GCA_964488835.1 of uncultured Iamiaceae bacterium. GTDB lineage: Bacteria > Actinomycetota > Acidimicrobiia > Acidimicrobiales > SKKL01 > SKKL01. Next base: position 85,923 of record CAZAVX010000001.1, read on the forward strand.
GGGCTGCACGGCGGTGAGGATCACCGTGGCGACGAGCACGGCGTGCAGCGCGAACCCGCCCCGGTAGAGCACGCTGCTCGACACCTCGAGCGTGCTCCATGCGCCGAGCAGGACGAGGCCGGCCGCCAGCGCGAGGCGTTGGGCGGTGTCGTCGGTGCTGGCCACGACGAAAAGACGCAGTGCGAGCTGGCGGCGGCGCCACACGAACGCCGCGAGAGCACCGACGAGGAACTCCGCCACCCTCGTGTCGGTGCCGTAGTACACCCGGGCCGTGTCGGCGGCGGGATCGTGCAGGGTCGCCATCCAGACGGTGGAGGCGATCGCGACGAGGGCGAGGGCGACGCCGAGCACCGCGTGGCGGCCCCTCCCGAGCACGAGGAGGCCGAGCACGACCACCGGGAACACCAGATAGGTCTGCTCCTCGATGGCGAGCGACCACAGGTGGTTGACCGGCGACGGCTCGGCGAAGAGGTCCTCGTAGCTGCGCTCGGCGACGACGAACCGCCAGTTCGCGAGGTACGCCATGGCCGCGATGACGTCGCCGCGGAGGTCGCGCACGACCGAGGCACTGCCGACCGTCGCGCCGTAGAGCACGGCGAAGCCGGTGGCGAGCCAGGCCGCGGGGAGCAGGCGGCGGGCCCGGCGACGCCAGAACCCGACGAGGTCGATCGTGCCGGTGCGGGCCCGCTCGTCGAGGAGCAGCGCGGTGATGAGGAAGCCCGACAGGGTGAAGAACGCCGAGACGCCGAGGAACCCCCCGCGGGCCCAGCCGAACCCGCCGTGGAAGACGAGCACCGCGACGACGAACACCGCCCGGAGCCCGTCGAGCGCGGGCTGGTAGCCGAGAGACGTCTCCGTGGTGTTGAGTGGCAGCATCAGTGGGGGGTGGACCGCAGTCGTATGGAGCTGTCCTACCGTGTTCCGGTGGCGTTCATACTCGGAGTCGATCTCGACGGCGTGTGCGCCGACTATACAGAGGCCCTCCGTGGGGTCGTTGCCACCCAACGCGGCATCGACCCGAGCGATCTCGCCGACCCGGTGACCTGGGACTTCGCCGACTGGGGCCTCGACCGGAGCGGGTTCGAGCGCCTCCACCGTTCGGCGGTGCTCGAGCACCGGATCTTCCGCACGATGCCGGTCGTTCCCGACGCCGCCGAGGCGCTGTGGCGCCTCTCCGACGCCGGGGTGTGGATCCGCATCATCACCCACCGGCTCGCGGTGAACTGGGGGCACGCCATCGCGGTCTCCGACACCGTCGAGTGGCTCGACTCCCACGGCATCCCCTACCGCGACCTCTGCTTCCTCGGCGACAAGCCCCAGGTCGAGGCGCATCTCTACGTCGACGACGCGCCACACAACGTCCTCGCGCTCCGCGAGCGGGGCAACGAGGTCGTCGTGTTCGACGCGCCGTACAACCGCCATCTCGACGGACCGCGGGCCGTCGACTGGCTCGAGGTCGAGCACCTCGTCGCCGAGGCGGCGAGCCGGGCCGGCTATCCCGTCCAGGCCCAGTTCGAGGGCTTCGTCGAACCCACGCGCCGCCTCGGTGCTGCACGCGAAGCCCGAGGTGATCCGACGGCCTGAACGCCCGGCGTCAGGCGGCGAGGTCACCCACATTCCCCGGTGCGGGTGTGCGAGGATGCGGGAGCTCACCGAACCCGAGGGGGAACCAATGCGTGCCGCAGTGCTCAACGCGATTCCGGGCCAGCTCGACATCGAGGAGATCGACGTCGCCGAACCAGGTCCGCGCGAGGTCCTCGTCAAGGTCGTCGCAGCCGGCCTGTGCCACAGCGACCTGCACTTCATGGAGGGCAAGTACCCCTACATGACCCCGGCCGTGCTGGGCCACGAGTCAGCGGGCGTCGTCGAGGCCGTCGGCTCCCAGGTCACCTACGTGAAGCCCGGCGACCACGTCATCACCTGCCTGTCGGTCTACTGCGGCAACTGCGAGAACTGCCTCACCGGTCGGCCCTCGATCTGCTCGAACGCCGGCTCCACCGACCGGGCCCCTGGCGAGGCTCCGCGCCTCTCCCGCAACGGCGAGCCGGTCCACCAGTTCCTCAAGATGAGCTCGTTCGCCGAGCGCATGCTCGTCCACGAGCACGGCGTCGTGAAGATCCGTGAGGACATGCCCCTCGACCGGGCGGCGCTCATCGGGTGCGGCGTCACCACCGGGCTCGGCGCGGTGTTCAACACCGCGAAGGTCGAGCCCGGCTCCACCGTGGCGGTCATCGGGTGCGGCGGCATCGGTCTCAACGCCATCCAGGGGGCCCGCATCGCCGGCGCCGGCCAGATCATCGCCGTCGACATGCTCGACAACAAGCTCGAGCTGGCGAAGGAGTTCGGCGCGACCCACACGGTGAACGCGTCCGGCACCGATCCGGTGATGGAGGTCATGGGCATCTCCGGCGGTGGCGTCCACTACTCCTTCGAGGCCATCGGTCTGAAGGTCGCCGCCGAGCAGGCGTTCAACATGCTCCGCGCCGGCGGTACCGCCACCGTCATCGGCATGATCCCGATCGGCCAGAACGTCGAGCTGCCAGGTGTCTCGTTCCTCGCCGAGCGCCGCATCCAGGGCTCGAACATGGGCTCGAACCGGTTCCGGGTCGACATGCCCCGCTATGTCGACCTCTACCTCGAGGGTCGCCTCAAGCTCGACGAGCTCGTCTCGGCACGCATCTCCCTCGACGAGGTGAACGAGGGCTTCGAGAACATGAAGGCCGGCTCGATCGCCCGCAGCGTCATCACCTTCGACTGAGCCCGTCCCGCCCGGGAGCTCGCCCCCCACCTCCACCCCCTCGAACGCGCCAATGGGCGCGATCTGCGCCGACAGGTGACGCTGATCGCGCCCATCAGGGCACGAGAAGAAGCTGCGGGTGGGTCAGGCGGCGGCGGCGCGGGCCATCGCGTGCTGCACGAGCTCGAGCAACGCGAGCTTCGTGGAGTCGCGCTCGCGGGCGTCGCACTCGAGCATCGGCACGTCGGGCGACACCGCGAGCGCCTCGCGCAGGTCGTCGAGCGAGTGGTTCGCCGTCCCGTTGAACGTGTTGTGGGCGACGATGAACGGCACGTCGCGGGCCTCGAAGTAGTCGACCGCCGGGAACGAGTCGGCGATGCGGTTGCTGTCGACGAGCACGACGGCGCCGATCGCGCCCCGCACGAGGTCGTCCCACATGAAGTGGAACCTCGGCTGTCCGGGCGTGCCGAACAGGTAGAGCACGAGGTCGTTGCCGAGGGAGATCCGCCCGAAGTCCATGGCGACGGTGGTCGAGGTCTTGCCGGTGACACCCGAGGTGTCGTCGACGCCGACGCTCACGTTGGTCATCGCTGCTTCGGTGGTGAGCGGAGCGATCTCCGAGATCGAACCGACGAAGGTGGTCTTGCCGACGGCGAAGCCCCCCGCGACGACGATCTTGACGGGGATGGGGCCGTCGGCGCTGGGGTCGTCAAAGTGCCTGGAGGCCATCGAGCACCCTTTCGAGCAGTCGGAGGTCGGGGCGGTCCCCGACGTGGTTCGGACGGTGGACCGCGATGTAGCCCTCGCTCGCGAGGTCGCCCACGAGCACCCGGGCGACGCCGAGGTGCAGGCTCAGGTGGGCGGAGATCTCCGCGACCGACATGGGGGTGGCGCACAGCGCCACGATGCGGGCCCGCTCGAGGGTGAGCTGTCCCGCTTCGGCCTGACCCTGCGGCGTCGTGCTGACCATCGCCTCGATGGGCAGGTCGGTGCCGGCACGAGTGCGTCCGCCCGTGAGGGCGTACGGGCGGATGCGGACACCCAGATCCGGCTCGGAGTCGTTCGTCATCGCGGCAAAGCTCCTTGCAACTCGGCCCGCAGCTCGGGCGTGAGGACCGCGCCGGCCTTGTCGACCAGCACGGCCATCTCGTAGCCGACCAGCCCGACGTCGCAGTCAGAGCCTGCCACGACGGCGAGGCACGATCCATCGCTGATCCCGGTGACGAAGAGGAACGCCCGCTCCATCTCCACGATCACCGACTGCACCGGTCCGCCGCCGAAGCGCCCGGCGGCGCCGTAGGCGAGGCCGATGAAGCCCGATGCCACCGCTGCGAATCGGTCGGCGGCCTCGCGGGAGAGTCCGGCCGAGACCGCCATCGGCAGCCCGTCGGCCGAGACGACGACCGCCTCGCTGACGCCAGGGACCCGCTCGACGAAGTTCGAGACCAGCCAGTTGACGTTGCTCGCTGCAGCGCTGAGTTCAGCCATCGACATCCCCTCAGTTCGTTCCGTCCGAGCCCGACGTGGTCGAGCTGGATCCATCACCCGACTGGCTCGCACGCTGCAAGCCGGTCCGGTACCTCGAGAGCATCGCTCGCACCTCTTCGGGCGAGCGCTGCGACGCAGCCACCGACGTGGTGGACTCCGAGCTCGGCCGCTCGACGCCCGGATCGCCCGGTGAGTACGCACGCGGGACCCGGCGGGTGAGGCCGGCCGCGGTGACGCTCGGCTGGGCCGGTTCGGCCGCCGGGGCATCGTCGACACCCATCGCCGCGTCGCTGAAGAGGCTCGGCGCGGTGGGTGCCGGCTCGGAGGTGGTCGGCGGTCCGGGCACCTCGGGGGAGGCGTCGCGGACCGGCGGCTCTTCGCCCATCAGGGCCGCGAGCCCGGCGTCGAACGCCTCGCCCTCGGGCACCGCCGAGGCGAGCGAGCTGCTCGCCGGAGCGGGCGCGACCCAGTCGGGGGCGGGCTCCGCCGGACGGGGCAGGTCGGTGGCCGCCGCGACGGGCTCGGCCGCCGGCGGTGGCGCCGCCTGGGGCTCCGGATCGAGGATCGACTCGACCACCGGCACCTCGGCCGCGGGCATGGCGGGCGCAGGGGCCTCGGCAGGTGCCGCCTGGGTGCGGTCGGGCTCGACGCTGATCTGGGCGGGCTGGAGGATCGCCTCGGGCAGGGTGACGAGTGCCGTCACGCCGCCAGCCGGCGACGCGGTGAGCCGCACGTTGATGTCGAAGCGGGCGGCGAGTCGACCGACGACGGTGAAGCCCAGGGACCGGGACAGGGTCAGGCCGACGAGCGGCGGCTCGGCGAGGAGTCGGTTCGCCTCGGCGAACTGCTCCTCGCTCATGCCGATGCCCTGGTCGGAGATCGAGATGACGTAGCTGCCGTCCTTGCTCCGGTGCCCGAGGATCTCGACGTTGGTCTCGGGCGGCGAGAACGACGTCGCGTTCTCCATCAGCTCGGAGAGGAGGTGGGCGACGTCCATGGCAGCGGTGCCGCTGACGGTGGCGTCGTCGAGGGAGAGCAGGCTGAGGCGGGCGAAGTCCTCGACCTCGCCGATGGCCACCCGGACCACGTCGGCGAGCGGCACCGGCCGGGAGCGACGGTGGCCGGTCTCGACGCCCGCGAGCACGAGGAGCGACTCGGCGTTGCGCCGCATGCGGGTGGCGAGGTGGTCGAGCTTGAAGAGGTTCTCGAGGACGTCGGGGTCCTCCTCCGCGCTCTCCAACTGGTCGATGAACTCGATCTGGCGGTCGAGCAGGCTCTGGTTGCGGCGCGCGAGGTTCACGAAGATGTCGCCGATGCCCTTGCGGAGCAGGCTGGCCTGCTCCTCGGCCACTTCGACCGTCACCCGCTGGATGGCGTCGAAGGCGTCGGCGAGCTGGCCGATCTCGTCGTTGCGGGACATGGCGATCGGCTCGAGCTCGACGCTGCCCTCGTCGGCCGAGGGGCTGCGGAGCCGCTCGACCAGGGCGGGGAGCTGCTCGCCGGAGAGGCGATCGGCCGCCGTGGTGAGCTCACGGAGCGGCTTGGTGATCCGTCGGGCCACGAACACGGCGAGGATCGCGGAGAGCACCACCGCGGCGGCGGTGACGAGGAGGAAGAAGAGTGCGGTCTGCTCGGCGTCGGTGCGGACACCCTCGACGAACGACGTGACCTCGGCGAGGATGCCGTCGCCGATGCGCGACATCCCGTTCATCCGGGTCTCCGCGAAGTCGACCCACTGGGCCGTGTCGTAGTCGAGCGGCAGCGGGTCGCCCACCGCCTCACCACTTCCGAGGAACTGGATGGTGGCGGCGACCTCGCCGATGATCTCGAGCCGCAGGTTGTCGGCACGGGCCGACTCCGGCGAGTTGAGGGCGCCGCGCAGCTGGGCGCTCAGCTCGGCCGGGGAGATGTCGTAGAACAGTTGGAGGTAGCGATCCTGGCTGGTCTCGGCGTCACGGTAGGCACGCCAGACGCGACCCTCGCGGTCGAACTCGCCGTTCGCGAGCGCGACGGTCATCGCCGCGGTGGTGCGGGCAGCCGACTCACGGGCTCGCACGAGGGCGGAGTAGGACGCGAGGTCGGCGGCGACCTCGACGACCGGCACGGTGTTCGAGACCTCCGACACCACGACGAGGTGGTCGTCGATCATGCGCTCCCACGAGCTCTGGACGATCCACACGTCGGCGGTGCCGGCGTCGATCGTCTGCCGGTGCGAGGAGAGTTCACGGATCCGCTGCTGGGAGCTCTCGATGAGGGGGGTCAGGGTGGCGTCGCCCGAGTCGAGGATCGTCGACGCGATGCGCTCGAAGCGGTCGACCTCCTCGTCGGTGCGCTCGCGCCGCTCGCCGAGGAACTCCTCACCGTCGCCAGTCGCGAGGAGGTAGAGCGAGACGGTGCGCTCCCACTGGAGCGTCGTGATCATCGCGCTCGTGGCCGCCGCGAGCTCGATGTAGTTCTCGGCGTGGCGGGCCCGACTCGCCTCGTCGAGACGGTCCTTCGCGCCGACGCCCGCCACCGCGACGAGCACGAGCAACGGCGGCAGCACCACCGCCAGGAGCTTGGTTCCCAACTTCATGTTTCGGAGCATCTCGTCCCTCGCGGACTCGGGGCCGGGACAACGCGCGAGCGCACGCTGTGATGAAGTTCCATCGGACGTCGTGCACTGATCTTGAGAAGACTCCGACGACGGGTCGTTCGGCCTATATGGGCCGACGGTGGTCGAAGCGGGGGATGCGCCAGGGCTAGCGTTGCTGCCCATGAGCTCAGGCACGTCCGGTCTCGAGGGACGCCTCGACGAGGTCCAGTTCGCCGATGTGCTGCGACTGCTCCACACGTCCGAGCAGGAGGGCACCCTGCACCTCGAAGGCGAGCAGGCGACGCTGGTCGTCGTCGCGCCGGGTCTGGTCCGTCTCGCGACCACCGGGGTCGACACCGGCCTGCGCCAGGCCGTGCTCGGCGGCGGCATCACCGACTCTGCCACCTGGGACATGGTCGTCGCCCGCACGCTCCACGACACCGAGGGCGGCACCGCCATCGAGGCACTCGTCGAGGCCGGCGCCGACCGCGACCGACTGCGGGCCCGGCTCTACGAGCACACGGTCTCCACGCTCTTCGAGCTGCTGCTCCCGAGCTCGGCGCGCTTCCACTTCACCCGGGGCGAGTCGCATCCCTTCGCCGCTGACCCCGGGTTCGCCTTCGACGACGTCCTCGACGACGTGCGCCGACGTGTCGAGGAGTGGCGCGAGATCGCGAAGACGATCCCGAGCACCTCGATGGTCCTCCGCCGCACCCCGCGGCTGCCGCTGTGGAGCGGACCGATCACCCTTTCCCCCGAGGAGTTCGAGCTGCTCGGGCTGCTCGACGGCCGCCGCGACGTCTCCTCGCTCGTCACGCTGCTCGGCATGAGCGCGTTCCGAGTGATGACGTTGCTCCACCGGCTCGTGCAGATCGGCGCGGCCGAGCCGCTGAGCCAGGGGCAGTGACGATGAGCACCGTCGACGACCTGCTCGGCTTCATCGACCGCTCCCCCACGCCATACCACGCCGTCGCCGAGGCGTCTGCGCTCCTCGCCACCGCCGGCTTCACGTCGGTGCGCCGCGCCGATCCGTGGCCCGAGGGCGGCGGTCGCTACGTCCTCGCCGAGGGCGGGCTCCTCGTCGCGTGGATCGACGAGGGACGCCCCGCCGACGCGGGGTTCCGCATCCTCGGTGCGCACACCGACAGCCCCAACCTCCGGGTGAAGGCCCGTCCCGACACCGGTCGGGTCGGTTGGCGCCAGCTCGGCGTCGAGGTCTACGGGGGTGCGCTCGTCAACTCGTGGCTCGATCGCGACCTCGGCCTCGCGGGTCGCGTGGCGGTCCGCGACCCCGCCGCCCCAGGGGGGCATCGCACCGAGCTCCTCCACGTCGACCGGCCGATCCTGCGGGTGCCACAGCTCGCCATCCACCTCGACCGCGAGATCAACGAGCGCGGTCTCCAGCTCAACAAGCAGCAGCACCTCGTTCCCGTGTGGGGCCTCGGCGATCCGCTCGAGGGCGACCTCGTCCACTTCCTCGCCGCCGAGCTCGGAGTCGGCGCCGCCGACGTCCTCGGCTGGGACCTCATGCTCCACGACGTCGTCCCCTCCACGGTCGGGGGCGTCGACGGAGAGCTCGTGTTCGCACCCCGGCTCGACAACCTCTGCAGCTGCCACTGCGGCATCGAGGCGCTCCGCACCGTCGCCGACCGGGAGCCCACCGCCGGGGTGCCGGTCGTCGTGCTCTTCGACCACGAGGAGATCGGCAGCACCTCGGCCACCGGCGCGGCCGGCACCGTGCTCGCCCAGGTCCTCGAGCGCAGCGTCCTCGCACGCGGGGGCGGGCGCGACGACCTCCTGCGGGCCACCGCCGCCTCGCTGTGCGTGTCGGCCGACATGGCCCACGCCACCCACCCCAACTACCCCGAGCGCCACGAGCCGTCACACCACATCGCGCTGAACGCGGGACCGGTCGTGAAGATCAACGCGAACCAGCGCTACGCCTCCGACGCGACGAGCATCGCGGCCTTCGAGCTGGCCTGCGAGCGGGCGGGAGTGCCCACCCAGCGCTACATCCACCGCACCGACCTCGCCTGTGGGTCCACCATCGGGCCGATGACCGCGGCGGGGCTCGCGGTGCCCACCGTCGACGTCGGAGTCGCCCAGCTCTCGATGCACTCGATCCGCGAGCTGTGCGGCACCGCCGACCCGCCCCGGCTCGCGGCGGCGCTCGTCGAGGTGTTCAGCGCCGCGGGTGTTTGACCCAGGGCTCTTCGCGACCTAGGTTTCGGCGCGGCGAAATCAGAGTTTCCCGCCCTCGTACTCGCCGCTCCCCACGTGACCGACCCCGTACGCGACCACCTCACACGCGCCGACCGCGAGATGCTGAAGGCGATCTACCGCCAGACGGTCGGCGCCGTCGGCGACGACGACCAGGTCGCGCACACCGGTTCGTTGGCCGAGATGCTCGGCACCTCTCCCGGCACCGCCACGACCCACGTGAAGCGCCTGGCCGACCGAGGGCTCGTCAGCCACACCCCCTATGTCGGCGTCACGCTCACCGAGGTGGGCCGCACGCTCGCCGTCGGCGCGATCCGCCGCCACCGCATCGTCGAGCGCTTCCTCGCCGACCTCCTCGGCTACGACTGGAAGGACGCCGACCGCCTCGCCACCTCCTTCGAGCACGACCTGCCCGACGAGGTGGAAGAGCGCCTCTACGCGGTGCTCGGCGAGCCCGACGCCTGCCCCCACGGATTCCCGATCCCCGCCGCCAGCTCTCACGACCTCGCTCCCCTGCCCCCGCTCGCCGACCTCGAGCCGGGCGACGTGGCCGAGGTCGCCGTTCCCGGGTCCACCGACCCGGAGCTCGTCGAGTTCCTCGAGGGTCTCGGGCTGCGGCCCGGGGTCCGTGTCGAGGTTCGCGAGAAGCACCCCTTCGACGGCCCCATCGTGGTGCGCGTCGAAGGTCACGACCGAACCCTCGGGCGCCCCGTCGCCCTCCAGGTGTTCGTGCGCGTCTCCGACCACCCGGCGGGGGCGCGCGAACCGAGTAAAGCAAGCTGACCGACATCCGTCTCTCAGAGGAGACCCTTCAAGTGGAAGCAATTCCCTATCTGACTGCAGGGGCCGCCGTCGCCGGCCTGGTCCTTGCCGTCTTCTTCTTCAACTTCGTGAAGGCGGCACCTCCCGGCGACGACACCATGGTGCGGATCATGGGCGAGATCCAGAAGGGTGCCCGGGCGTTCCTCAAGCAGGAGTACACCTGGGTCGCCGCCTTCGCCGTGGTCCTCGCCGTGCTCGTCGGCATCCTGGTGGCCCCGCTCGCCGCCCTCACCTACGCCCTCGGTGCCGTGTTCTCCGCGGCGGCCGGCTATGCGGGCATGACGGTGGCCACCCTGGCCAATGCCCGCACGGCAGAAGCGGCGAAGAGCGGAGCATCCAAGGCGCTGCCCATCGCGTTCCGCGGTGGTGCGGTCATGGGCTTCACCGTCGCCGGCCTCTCGCTGCTCGGCGTGGCGCTCGTCTACATCGTCTTCGTCCTCATGCTCGAGGTCGACGACGCGTTCGAGATCCTCACCGCGTTCGGTCTCGGCGCCTCGACGATCGCCCTCTTCTCCCGCGTGGGCGGCGGCATCTACACCAAGGCTGCCGACGTCGGCGCCGACCTGGTCGGCAAGGTCGAAGCCGGCATCCCCGAGGACGACCCCCGCAACCCGGCCACCATCGCCGACAACGTCGGCGACAACGTCGGCGACGTCGCCGGCATGGGTGCCGACCTCTTCGAGAGCTACGCCGGCTCGATCATCGCCCCGATCGCCCTCACCGCGTTCGCCTCGGGCATCATCGCCGAGCAGGCCACCGACGCGAACGTCCTGCCGCTCCTCATGTTCCCGCTCGCCGTCGCGTTCGTCGGCATGGTCGCCTCGATCATCGGCGCGTTCTTCGTGAAGGCCGGCGACTCGGTCGACGCCAAGGCCCTGTCGGCCGCGCTCCACCGTGGCACGAACGTCGCCATGGCGCTCACCGTCGTCGGCGTCGTCGGCCTCGCCTACTGGATGTTCTCCGGCGACCTCTTCGACGAGCCCTACGGCATCGCCCTGTCCGTCATCGGCGGTCTCGTCGTCGGCTACGGCATCGGCAAGGTCGCCGAGTTCTGGACGAGCGACCACTACGGCCCGGTGAAGAAGCTCGCGGCCCAGGCCCAGACCGGTCCGGCCACCACCATCCTCGGCGGCATCTCCTCGGGCATGGTGTCGGTCGCCGCGTCGGTGGCGCTCGTCGCCGCCGGCATCGGCGTCGCGTACTGGGGCGGTCAGCAGACATTCGGCGGCGACGAGTTCGGCGGCATCTACGGCATCGCCGTCGCCGCGGTCGGCATGCTCGCCACCCTCGGTGTCGTCGTGTCGGTCGACGCCTACGGCCCCATCGCCGACAACGCCGGCGGCATCGCCGAGATGGCCGAGCTCGACCCGTCGGTCCGTGAGGTCACCGACTCGCTCGACAGCCTCGGCAACACCACCGCCGCCATCGCCAAGGGCTTCGCCATCGGCTCGGCGGCACTCACCGCGCTCGCCCTCTTCAAGACGTTCGAGTTCGCCGTCGCGAAGGAGGATCCCTCCTTCGCGCTGAACCTGAACATCGGCGAGGTCGAGGTCTTCATCGGCCTGTTCGTCGGCGCGATGCTGCCGTTCCTCTTCGCCGCCCTCACGATCGACGCCGTCGGTCGGGCCGCGCAGCAGATGATCGAGGAGGTGCGTCGCCAGTTCCGGGAGATCCCGGGCCTCCGCGAGGGCCAACCGGGCGTCCTGCCCGACTCCGCCCGGTGCGTGGCGATCTCCACCAAGGCCTCGCTCCGCGAGATGGTCATCCCCGGCTCGCTCGCGGTGGTCGTGCCCCTGGTGTTCGGTTTCATCGACGTGAACGCCCTCGGCGGCTTCCTCGCCGGGGCGCTCGTGTCGGGCTTCGCCCTCGCGATCTACATGGCCAACGCCGGTGGCGCGTGGGACAACGCGAAGAAGTACATCGAGGCCGGCAACTACGGTGGCAAGGGCTCCGAGCCCCACAAGGCCGCCGTCGTCGGCGACACCGTGGGTGATCCGTTCAAGGACACCTCGGGTCCGGCCATGAACATCCTGCTCAAGGTCATGACGATCGTCTCCCTGGTGTTCGCCTCGGCCTTCGTCTGAGCCAGTCCGAGCCACCTCGTGGCACGCCGATCGGGGCCGGTCCCAACAGGGGCCGGCCCCGATCGCGTCCGAGCGTGTGTGGCTCCTCCCTCGCTCCGATGGTCGGCGAGTAGGGTGCGGGCACGACCGATCGGGAGGGGAACATGCGAATCGGCATCAACGGCTCCACCGCGGCCTCGTCGGTGCACGACGTGGTCGCCGAGGCTCGGGCGGCCTACGACAACGGCTTCGCCAGCTTCTGGCTCGCCCAGATCTTCGGGGTCGACGCGCTCACCGCGCTCGCCCTCGCCGGGTCCCAGGTGCCCGGCATCGAGCTCGGCACCGCGGTGGTGCCGGTCCAGCCCCGCCATCCCCAGATGCTCGCCAGCCAGGCGCTCACCGTGCAGGCCGCGGTCGAGGGCCGGCTCGCCCTCGGCATCGGGCTGTCCCACCAGGTGGTGGTCGAGAACATGTGGGGCGTGTCGTACGCGAAGCCCTACTCGTACCTCGCCGAGTACCTCGACGCGCTCATCCCCATGCTGCGCGGCGAGGCCGTCGAAGTACGCGGCGAGCAGGTCACCGCCGTCGGCTCGGTCACCGTCGAGGCGCCCGCTCCCCCGGCGGTTCTCGTCGCCGCGCTCGGGAGCCGCATGCTGCGTCTCGCCGGTCGGGTCGCCGACGGCACCATCACCTGGTGCACCGGACCGGCCACCCTCGCCTCCCACATCGTGCCCACCATCGGCGAGGCCGCGTCCGACGCCGGCCGGCCAACACCCCGTGTCGTCGCGAGCCTTCCCGTCGCCGTCACCGACGACCCCGACGGCACGCGCGAGGCCGTCGCCAGGTCGCTCCAGGTGTACGGCCAGCTGCCGTCCTACCGCGCGATGCTCGACATCGAGGGGGTCGAGGGTCCCGCCGACCTCGCCATGCTCGGCAGCGAGGCGCGGGTGAGCGAGGCCCTCTCCGCGCTGGCGGACACCGGCGTCACCGACTTCGCCGCGGTCGTCACCGCGCGTACACCCGACGACACCGATCGCACCCTCGCGGTGCTCGCCGACTTCGCCGCTCGGGCCTGAGCGCGCCGAGCGACCCGCCGGAGGTCCTTGCGGGGCCCCCAATACTTCGCCACACTAACTATGTGGCAGTCGAAGCATTCTCTCGCGACGCGGCGCACGGCGCAGCACTCCTCGCCAAGACGCTCGAGATCGCGCTCGGTGAGGTCGACCTCTCCCCGTCGCAGTATCGACTGCTCGTCTTCCTGCTCGAGTCGCCGTCGGCCGCGACCGCGCTCGCCGAACGGCTCGCCGTGACCCGCCCGAGCCTCACCGCACTCGTCGACGGCCTCGTGCAGCGAGGCCTGGTGGTCCGGGCCACCGATCCCGACGACCGCCGGCGGGTCACCCACGAGATCTCCGACGCGGGGCGGTCCATCGTCACCGCGGCCGATCGGGCCATCACCGCTCGGCTCGGTCAACTCGCCGCACATCTCGACGACGACCAGCGCCGCGTCGCCAACGAAGGGCTCGAGCACTGGCAGCGCGCCATCCGCGCCGCCCGAGCCCAGAGGACCCCGACATGACCACCACCCTCGAACGCGACTTCGCCACCCTCGCGGCGCGCGATCTCGACCCGCCCTCTCCCTACGAGCCCTTCACCGTCGAGGCCCACCACCCGCCGCCCCTCGCGTCGATCGATCCCGACCCGAGCAAGGGCTGGATCCGGCGGATGGCGCCGGTGCTGATGGCCCGTCGGGGCCTGTTCCTCACGGCGATGGGCATCTCGCTCATCTCGATGGTCACCCAGATCGCCGTGCCCCGGGTGGTGATGGAAGCCATCGACACGGCCCTGCCGCTCACCCTGCCCGACGGCACCGTCGTCGCCGCCGAGCGCTCGCTCGAGCCGTTCATCTGGGCGCTCCTTGCACTCGCCGCGGTGCGCGCCGCCGGCACCCTCACGTTCCGGCTCTTCCTCTTCAAGGTGGCCTACGGGCTCGAGTACGACCTGCGGGTCACGATGTACCAGCACCTCGCCCGCATGGACTTCTCGTTCTTCGACCGGGTGCAGTCGGGCCAGCTCATCTCCCGCGCGAACTCCGACATCCGCTCGGTGCAGATGTTCCTCACCTTCGCCCCGATGATGGGCCTCCAACTCGTGAGCTTCGCCCTCGCCTTCGCGCTGATGCTGAGCATCCACGTCCCGCTCACCATCGTCGCCCTGCTCCCGCTGCCGTTCGTGTTCGTCATCGGCCTGCGGATGCGGTCGTTCATGTTCCCGATCTCCTGGATCGTCCAGAGCCGCACCGCCGACGTGGCCACCATCGTCGAGGAGAACGTCACCGGCACCCGGGTCGTGAAGTCCTTCGCCGCCGAGGAGCAGCAGGTCAACCAGCTGGCGGCCGCCGCCGACCGGTTGCGGTGGGCCACCACCAAGCAGATCGACCTCCGGGCCACCTACGCCCCGATCATGGAGAACCTTCCCCGGGTCGGCATGGCGATGGTGCTGCTCTACGGCGGCATCCTCGCCATCAACGGCGAGATCGGGATCGGCGCCATCGTCGCCTTCACCGCCTACGTCGTGATGCTGCAGGCGCCGTTCCGCATGATCGGCATGCTGATGATGATGGGCCAGCGCTCCGCGGCCTCGGCGGCGCGGATCTACGAGATCCTCGACGAAAAGCCCGCCATCGTCGACGCCCCCGACGCCGTCGACCTCGTCGAACCCGAGGGCGCGGTGCGCTACGAGAACGTCTCGTTCTCCTACGCGAACGGCCACCAGGTGCTCGACGGGTTCGACCTCGACATCGCGCCGGGCGAGACCGTCGCGCTCGTCGGTCGCACCGGCTCCGGCAAATCGACCGTTGCCCGGCTCCTCACCCGGTTCTACGACGTCACCGACGGGTCGGTCTCCATCGACGGCACCGACGTGCGCAAGCTCACGCTGCGCAGTCTCCGCCACCACGTCGGCATGGTCCTCGACGAGCCGTTCCTCTTCTCCACCACCATCCGCGACAACATCGCCTACGGCCGACCCGACGCACCCATGGAGGAGATCGTCGCCGCGGCCGAGGCGGCGAACGCGGCCGAGTTCATCGACCGCCTGCCCGAGGGCTACGACACCCTCGTCGGCGAGCGCGGCTACACGCTCTCGGGCGGGCAGCGACAGCGCCTCGCCATCGCCCGCACGCTGCTCGTCAACCCGAAGATCCTCATCCTCGACGACGCCACCAGCGCCATCGACGTGCGCATCGAGGAGCAGATCCACGACGCGCTCACCACGCTGATGGCCGAGCGCACCACCCTCGTCATCGCGCACCGCCTCTCCACGATCAACCTCGCCCAGCGCGTCGTGCTGCTCGAGGGCGGACGCATCATCGCCTCGGGCACCCACGCCGAGTTGATGGCCACCGAGCCCCGCT
The DNA here is from genome assembly GCA_964488835.1 of uncultured Iamiaceae bacterium. GTDB lineage: Bacteria > Actinomycetota > Acidimicrobiia > Acidimicrobiales > SKKL01 > SKKL01. The sequence continues at coordinate 101,243 of CAZAVX010000001.1, forward strand.
ATGCCGAGGTGCTCGCCCACCTCGAGGAGGACCAGGCCGAGCGCGAGAAGGCCCAGGCAGCCCGCCGCAAGGCCCAGGAGGAGCGCGAGAGGCTGATGGCGAAGATGCAGGCCCGCATGGGCGGGGGCAGCGGCGAGCCGGGTGCCATCGGCGGCGGCATGCCGGGCCTCGGGGGTGGTGCCTGATGGGCATGATGGGTGGAGGTGGCTGGGGCGGTGGCGGAGCGCCCGGGGGGTTCGGCCGCCCGGCCACGCCCGGGTTGCCGTTCGCCGGCATCCCGCCCGAGCTCCAGGAGCGGGTCGACAAGCTGCTCGCCACCGAACCCGACACTCCCCCACCCACCGTCCCGTTCTCGCACTCCGACTACGACCGCCGGCCCCTCCGGCTGCGCGGGCTGCTCGCTCCCCATTGGCTGGCGTTGCTCGGCGCGTTCCTCCTCGTGGTACTCGAGACCGCCGCGATGCAGGTGGGACCGCTACTCACCCAGATCGGCATCGACGACGGCGTCCGGGCGGGGCGCACGTCGGTCGTGGTCACCGTCGCGGTCGTCTACCTGTTGAGCATCGTGCTCAACGTCTACGCCGGACGCGCCCGGGTGGCGTGGTCGGGACGGGTCGGCGAGCGCCTGATGTACAGCCTCCGGGTGCGGGTGTTCTCCCACTTCCAGCGCCTCGACGTCTCCTTCTTCACCGAGGAGAAGGCCGGGCGCCTGATGACCCGCATGACGAGCGACATCGAGAGCCTCACCCAGCTCTTCCACGACGGCCTCATCCAGATGATCGTCCAGTCGCTGACGCTGCTGTTCGTCATCGGCGTGCTGTTCACCTACAACGTCCAGCTCGCCGCCATCACCCTCCTCATCATCGTGCCGTTCATGGTCGTCACCACGCTGTGGTTCCGCAGCGCCTCCGACAAGGGCTACGACACCGTCCGCGAGCGCATCGCCGACGTCATGGCCCACCTCCAGGAGAGCCTCTCGGGCGTGCGCATCGTGTCGGCCCACAACCGCCAGGCGCAGAACATCGTCGAGCACCGCAACATCGCGGGGTCCTACCGCGAGGCGAACAACCACACGGCGATGATCAGCGCGCTCTACGGCTCCTCCACCGAGGCGCTCGGAATCGTCGCCCAGGCACTGGTGCTGCTGATCGGCGGGCGGATGGTGCTCGACGGCTCGCTCTCGATCGGCCAGCTCACCGCGTTCGTCCTCTACCTCTCGAGCTTCTTCGCGCCGATCCAGCAGATGGTCACGCTCTACAACACCTACCAGTCGGGCCAGGCGGCGATGAGCAAGCTGCGCGAGCTGCTCGACAGCCGCCCGGTCGTGGCCGAGAAGCCCGATGCCGCCGAGCTGCCGCCGATCCAGGGCGAGATCCGCCTCGAGCACGTGCACTTCTCCTACGTCGACGGCATCCCCGTGCTCTCCGACGTCGACCTCACGATCCACGAGGGCGAGGTGTTCGCGCTCGTCGGGCCCACCGGCGCCGGCAAGTCCACGATCGCCAACCTCGTCACCCGCTTCTACGACCCCACCGAGGGACGGGTCACCATCGACGGCCACGACCTGCGTGACGTCACGCTCCGCTCGCTGCGGGGCCAGCTCGGCATCGTGCCCCAGGAGCCGTTCCTCTTCGCCGGCTCGATCCGCGACAACATCGCCTTCGCCCGCCCCGACGCCACCGACGAAGAGGTCCTCGACGCGTGCCGGGCCGTCGGCATCGAGGACCTCATCGAGCGACTGCCCCAGGGCATCGACACCCCTTGCCACGAGCGGGGCGTCTCCCTCTCGTCGGGCGAGCGCCAGCTCCTCGCGCTCGCCCGGGCGTTCCTCGCCCGGCCGCGTGTGCTCGTGCTCGACGAGGCGACCTCGAACCTCGACCTGCGCTCCGAGTCGAAGATCGAGCGGGCACTCGACACCCTGCTCGAGGGCCGTACGGCCATCATCATCGCCCACCGCCTCGCCACCGCCATGCGGGCCGACCGCATCGCCGTCGTCGACAAGGGCGGCATCGTCGAGCTCGGCTCCCACGACGAGCTCGTCGCCCTCGGCGGCCAGTACGCCGAGATGTACGCCACCTGGGAACGCCACGCCAGCGGCGAACCCGTCTGACATCCCCCGTTCCCGAACTCCCCCATTCCCGAACTGCGAGTCTGAGCGGTCGCGTGGCGACCGGTGGCACTCGCAGAATCGGGAGGGCGGGCGGGAATGGAGGTGGGAGCCGATCACACGAGGAGCGAGCCGGGCCAACCGCGTTGGCGGAGCCTCGCGGCGACGTCGAGGACCAGATGGTCCGGCCGGCGCAGCATCTTCCCCGTGTAGACCAACGTCGAGTATCCGGCGAGTTCGAGCTGGTTGATCCGATGGGCGTCGAGCTGCTGGACCCGCTCGTCGAAGAAGTGGGGCGCTCCGTAGATCTCCAGGATCACGCCGTAGGCCGGCCACATGAAGTCGACGGTGACGGTCACCCCGTCGGCACACCGAACCGGCACCAGCCGGTCGGGCACCGGGACCCGACGGGAATCGACGAGGATCTGGAAGGCCCGGTCCTCGGTCCGACTGTCGCCGGCGATCTGCCCGTAGTGCTCGTCGGTGACCTCGCGGAGCGCCCCGAGCCCGGTGCGTCCTCGTCGGCTGTGGTCCATCAGCACGCCGATCACGTCGGCCCACTCGAGACCGTGTACCCGCCGGGCGTGCCAGAGGAACGGTCGGACCAGGGATCGGTCGACCGCGCCGAGATCGAGCAGCGTCCGAGCGAGCCCAGTGGTCGGGATCCCGTCGACCGACTCGGGAGCTGCGAGCTCCAGATCGCAGGAGCGGTGCCAGATCGCACCGCCGGTCGCACCTTGGCGGTTCGGACCGACCGACACCTCGATGGGGACTCCTCCCCGAACCGGTCCACCCCAGAGGAACGCCGCGGCGCGGTGCGACACCACCGCACCAGGCCCCGCCGCGAGCACCTCGGCCATCAGCCGCTGGTGGATGGTCACCGGGCTCCCGGCGATGCGGAAGACCGCCCCGTGCGTCTGCTCCCAGATCCCCCACTCGCATCGGCGCAGCGCCCGCTTGCGATTCCCGCCGAGTGCTCGGTACTGGACCAGCGACAGCACGCCGTGCTGGCCCGACGCGAGGCGGGCGGCTGCCGCATCGATCTCGTCCAACGTCGTCCCCTTGCCAACGAGTCACCAAGGGGGAAGTCCGCCCACGGTACGACCCGCCGCCTCACCGCGCAACGGTCGCCTGCCCCACTCCCGAACTGCGAGTCTCGATGGCCGCGTGGCGACCGCTCACACTCGCAGAATCGGGAAGGGGGAAGGGGG
>CAZAVX010000001.1:104660-131446 GCA_964488835.1 uncultured Iamiaceae bacterium
GGGAAGGGGGCGACGGGAAGGCGGGGGGACGCGCAGAGGGGGCCGCCGGAGCGACCCCCTCTGGTGCCTCAGGTCCCGCGATCTGCTAGCCCTCGCGCCCCGACCGCCGCGGGTACTGGGGCGGACGGTCGGCCTCGGGCCGCTCGTCGAACACCACGACGGTGTTGGTCGGATCGAAGAACGGTGTCGTGGTCTCGCCGACCTCGCCCGGGAGGTACCGCTTGCCCATGTCGAGGTAGCGGTACATCCCGACCTCGCCACGGTCGTTCAGCGTGTTCGGCGCCTCCGGGTCCCAGTAGATGAGGGTGATGTCGTCGGCACCGACGTAATCGTCCCACTCCCATAGCACATCGCCGTAGGACACCCCGAACTCGGTGGCGTGGTCCCACACGGGCTTGAACGAGAACAGGCCGTCGCGGAACGTCTCGGGCGTGAGGTTCGGCCCCGCCAGGTGGATGCCGGTGAAGAGCCGGCCCCAGTCGTAGATGCCCGGGTAGCTGGTGAGCTCCTCGCCGAGGTGCCAGCTGACGAGGTTGCCCTCACGCTGGGTGTAGTCGGGATCGATGGGCGGCAACAGGTAGGAGATGCCGAAGGCGTGCGCCCACTGCTCCTGGTCGTAGAGCCGGGCGAGCGTCGAGCTGTCGGTGCCGGTCGACCCGGTGATGATCCACTCCGGCCAGTAGTCCTGCGCGGTGGCCTGGGCCGTGAGGTTCTGGGGCATGAACGGGTCGGTGGCGAGGATGACCGACGTGACGCCCTCGGCCTTGAGGCGAGTGATGATCGCCTGGGCGTCCTCCTCGGTGTTGCCGCCTGCGACGTAGGGCAGGCTGGCGACGAGCTCGACGCCGCTCTGGGCGAGCCGCTCCTCGAAGAACCGCGCGCCGGCCTGATAGGCGCCGTCGGCGGTCTCGTACCACACGAGGGCGAAGGAGCGCTCGGTCTCCTGGAAGGTCGGGTCACCCGCGTACTCGGCCGGGGAGCCGGCGAGCCGGTTCGCGACGAAATCGGCGCGGTGGACATATCCCTGGGTGGATGCCATGAGGCCCGACCACACGTGGGGCGCCCAGTTCAGGTAGTTCTCGATCGGCTGGGAGGCCGTGCAGAGGCAGATGACGCCCCGCTCGGCGAGTTCGTCGGCGTACGCGTTGGTGCCGGTCGGACCGCCGAGGACCGCGAAGGCCTTGACCTCCTCGGCGATGTAGATCGCGTCGGCGCGGGCCGCGGCCTCGTCGGACGGCTGACCGGTGGCGGGCACGATCTCGATCCGCACCCGACGGCCGTAGGTCTCGAAGAGGTCGTTGTACGCGCTGACGAGCTTCTCGCGGTTCTCCTGCTGCTCGACCGCCTCGGGCGTGGTGACCCCCGTGCGCTCACGGGCGTCGCGCACCTCTTCGGGCAGCACGTTCTCGGCGTCGTAGACCGCCACGACGATCTCGTCGGCGGTGACGCCCTGCCAGGTGGCCCCACCGTTGTCGGCTCCCTCTGGCCAGAGCGGGACGCAGTTCGGTGCGTAGACGGAGGGCACCATGATGCGGCCGGTCTCGGGGTCGCAGTCGGGTGCGTCCTCGGCCCCCTCCATCGACCACTCGCCGTCGCCGCCGGCACCCTCGTCGCCGCCATCGCCCTCGTCGTCGCCGCCGGTCTCGACGGTGGTGTCGGAGCCCGTGGCGACGTCGTCCTCACCGTCGTCGTCCCCACCGCCGCCGAGCGTGGCGATGGCCACCACCGCGGCGATGACCACCACGACGACGAGCACCGGCCAGTACCGCGCGATCGCCGAACTGTTCTTGGTCGGTTCGTCCACTGATCTTCCCCCCGAAGTCTGTGAGTGCAGGCTCTCTGCTGCCTGTCGGGCAGACGGCCTTCGCGCCCGCCACGCGCAGACTAGTCTGTGGCAACGGTCACGCGGACCCGGTGCCTCGCGGCGACGGACCAACGGCCGTCACAGCACAACGGTTCAGGGGGGAACATGGAAGCGAGTCGTCCACGCGCCACGCGGTCTGCGCGCAGGTCGGTGCCGCTGATCGTCGCCGTGTTGGGACTAGCCGGCGTGCTCGGGGGGTGCATGGCGCCGAGCGACGACTCGTCCACGTCCTCCACCGTCGATGCCGAGCGCGAAGGTCGCGAGCCGGGCGACATCGAAGCCGCGGTGGGCGACACGATCGAGGTGTTCGGCATCACCGCCACCGTCCTCGAGGTGGGCAGGGTCGAGTCCTTCAACGAGCTCGACACCTCGGGCTACATCTGGGCCGAGGTCCGGGTCGAGAACACCACCGACCGGGGGGTCGAGTTCCACCGCCGACATTTCCGGCTCGAGAAGCCCGACGGCTCGCTCTCCAACACCGCGAACATCTCCACCGAGTCCCAGATCGAGGGCGGGTCCACGGCCCGTAGCGACGAGCTCGAGCCGGGTGAGGTGCGCGAGGGACGGGTCATCTACACCGCGGGCGACCTCGAGGGACAGTTCGCCATCGTCTACATCCCCCAGCCCCCGAATCCTGACACCATCGATCGCGAACGGGGCGTCTGGGTGTTCGAGAGCAGCCCCGACGACGCCGAATGAGCGCCGAACTCACGGCGCTCGCCCGACAGCGCCCGAAGATCGTCACCCCTGAGTCGGTGCGCGCCGCGGGATGGATGGCCCTCTCCGCCGTGGCGTTCCTCGTCGTGCAGGGGGTCGTCCTGCCGATGCCTCTCGGTGTCGTGCTCCAGGGCGCCATCATCGGCGGCCTCACCGCGCTCATCGCGCTCGGCATCGCCCTCGTCTACCGGGCGAACCGCATCATCAACTTCGCCCAGGGCGACCTCGCCGCGGTCCCCACGGTGTTCGCCATCGTCTTGCTCGGCGCGGGCGTGCCGTTCCTCCTCGCCCTGCCCATCGGGATCGCATCGGCCATCGTGCTCGGGGCCGTCATCGAGTTCGCCATCATCCGACGCTTCGTCCGGGCGCCGCGGCTCATCCTCACCGTCGCCACCATCGGCCTCTCCCAGGCGCTGGCGGGCTTGGCGCTCCTCGTTCCCATCCTGTTGAACAACGCGTGGCCGAACATCTTCGAGGACACGAACGTCTCGAGCCGTCTCGCACCCCCGTTCGACTGGCGGTTCGACGTCGGCACGGTGGTGTTCAACGCCAACGACATCATCGCGGTCGTCGTCATCGTCGCCTGCGTCGTCGCGCTCTCGATCTTCTTCCGGTACACCAGGGTCGGCATCGCGGTGCGCGCCAGCGCCGAGAGCGCCGACCGGGCGATGCTGCTCGGCATCCCCGTGCGACGCATCGGCACCATCGTCTGGGTCATCGCCAGCGTGCTCGCGTTCGCGTCGCTCTTCCTGCGGGCCGGGGTGGTCGGCCTGCCGCTCGGCTCCGTGCTCGGTCCCGCGATCCTCATCCGGGCCCTCGCCGCCTGTGTGATCGGCCGCATGGAGAACCTCACCGTCATCTTCCTCTCGGCGGTGGGTCTCGGCATCCTCGAACAGGGCGTCTTCTGGAACCTCGACCGCCGCGCGCTCGTCGCACCGGTCATCTTCGCGGTCATCCTCGTCACCCTCCTCGTCCAGCGGAGGGCGAAGCTGGCCCGCACCGACGAGCAGTCGAACTGGCAGTCGGTCGCCGAGGTCCGACCGGTGCCCCCCGAGCTCGCGTCGCTGCCCGAGGTGCGCTGGGGCTTCCGGGCGGTCTACGCCGTCCTGCTCGGCCTCGCGCTGCTGCTCCCGATGGTGCTCACGGTGAGCCGCATCAACCTCGCGGCGACGGTGCTCATCTACGCGATGGTCGCGGTGTCGCTCGTCGTGCTCACCGGCTGGGCCGGCCAGGTGAGCCTCGGCCAGATCGCGTTCTTCGGCTTCGGTGCGGCCGTCGGCGGCGCCATCACCACCCGCTACGGCTGGGACCTCTCGCTCTCGTTGCTCGTCGCCTCGCTCGTCGGGGCGCTGCTCGCGGTCGTCATCGGGCTGCCGGCGCTGCGCGTGAAGGGCCTGTTCCTCGCGGTCGTCACGCTCGCGTTCGCCGAGGCCACCTCCCGCTACTTCCTCAATCGGGGCGACTTCGCCTGGTGGCTGCCCACCGGGCGCGTGGCCCGCAACGACCTACTCGGCGTCATCCCGGTCGCCACCGAGACGCAGTACTACTACTTCACCCTCGCCTGCTTGTTGCTCACGATGCTGATGGCGCGTCAGATCCGCCGATCGCGGGTCGGGCGGGTCATCATCGGGGTGCGTGAGAACGAGCGGGGCGCCCAGGCCTACGGCGTCAACGTCGTGCGCGCCAAGCTCACCGCGTTCGCGTTCTCCGGGTTCATCGCCGCGTTCGCCGGGGCGGTCTTCGTCCACCACCAGCGCGATCTCGGCATCCAGCCCTACGAGGCGGCCGAGAGCCTCGGCGTGTTCACGATGGTGGTCATCGGCGGCCTCGGCTCGATCCCGGGCGGCATCATCGGCGCCCTCTACGTGAAGGTCACGCAGAACTTCCTGCCCACCGAGCTGAGCTTCTTCGCGAGCGGCATCGGACTGCTCATCGTCCTCGTCGCCCTCCCCGGCGGTCTGGCCTCCCTCGTGTACCGGGCCCGGGACGCGTACCTGAGGTGGGTCGCCACCCGACGCAAGGTCATGGTGCCGAGCCTCTTCGCCGACGCCGCCGACCTCGACTCGATCACCACCGGCCGCGAGAAGGGCATGGAGTTCGTGCGCCAGATGGCCGACTTCATGGATGCCTCGCGGGACGCCGCCAGGGCGACGCGGGCCCGAGCCCACCTCGAGGCCGCGTCGCGTGCGGCACCCACCGAGGTCGAGGAGCCGCCCCTCATCGACCGCGACCACCGCGACGACCGCGACGACGAACGCGACACTGCCGGACAACCAGGAGGGTCACGATGACCACCCACGACGAGCCGGCGCTCGACGACCCCGGGCGCGCGCCCCGGCGCCGCAAGGCCGCACCCACCACGGGCCCGGCCGCCCCCGATGCCGACACCGTCACGCTGCCGCTCATCGACCGCATCAAGGCGTGGCGGCCGAGCACCGTCACCCAGGGCGCCCCGATCGCGCCGCTCCTGGTGCTGTTCGGCCTCAACGCGGTCGACGAGCTCGACCGTGAGGCCTACAGCATCCTCCTCCCCGACATCCGCGAGCACTTCGGTCTCAGCATCCAGGGCATCCTGACGCTGACCTCGGTGGTCGGGTTCTTCGTCCTGTTCCTCGAGATCCCCCTCGCGCACTACGCCGACCGGAAGCGGCGAACCCGCATCGCTGCTGGCGGTGCCGGCGCGTGGGGCATCGCGTCGGCGCTCACGGGTCTGTCGACGAACATCTGGATGTTCGGAGCGGTGCGCGGCGCCGCCAACCTCGGCCGCGCGGTCAACGGGGCCACCCATCCCGCCCTCATCTCCGACTACTACCCGGTCAACGTCCGGCCGGCGGTGTTCGGCTTCTACAACGCGGCGAGCCCGGTCGGTCGATTGGTCGCGGCGTTCGCCGCCGGCTGGCTCGCCTACCTCTTCACCTGGCGGGTGCCGTTCATCGTCTTCGCGATCCCGACCCTCGTCCTCGTCGTGCTCGCCCTGCGGCTGAAGGACCCGATCCGGGGCAAGCACGAACGCGAGGCCCACGGCGCCGACGCCGAGGTGGCGGCGACCGAGGAGGCCCCCGCCTCGATGGCCGAAGCCTGGCGCACCCTCTGGCAGGTGCGCACGCTCCGGCGCATCTGGATCTCGCTGCCGTTCATCGCCATCCCCCTGTTCGCCCTCAGCCCGCTGCTCCAGCTGTTCTACGCCGACGTGCTCGGCCTCAACGAGGTGCAGCGCGGCTACCTGAGCATGGCGTCGGAACCCGCCCAGATCCTCGGGCTCATCCTCGGCATCCCGCTCGCGTCGAAGCTCATGCGCCGCGACCCGGCACTGCTGATCCGCCTCCTCGCCGGTGCGAGCGTGCTCCAGGTGTTCGCCCTGGTGTTCCTCGTCTACACCGAGAACCTCGCGGTGGTGGTGGCGATGCGCATCCTCCTCGCCATCCCCACGGCGCTCACCGCCCCGGCGCTCGCCGCGGCGACGTCGCTGCTCGTGCCGCCGCGGGTGCGCTCGATGGGCTTCACGCTCAACAACCTGTTCATCATCCCGGTGTTCCTCGTCGGGCCCATCATCGGTGGCCTCGCCGACGAGTGGGGCCTCCAGCGCGGCATCCTCTTCCTCTGCCCGATCATCCTCATCGGCGTGTTCATGATCGCCTCCGCCGGCCCCTTCATCACCGCCGACATCCACCGGGTCCGCACCTCCACGGTCGCCATGGCCGAGATGCGCAGGGCGCGGGAGGAGGGCCGCGCGAAGCTGCTCCTCGTCAAGGAGCTCGACGTCCACTACGACAGCGTGCAAGTGCTCTTCGACGTCGACTTCGAGGTCGACGAGGGCGAGATCATCGCCCTGCTCGGCACGAACGGAGCCGGCAAGTCCACGCTGCTGAAGACCATCTCGGGCCTCGTCGAGCCGTCGGCCGGTGCCATCATCTTCGACGGCATCAACACGACGAACGCTCCGCCGAACGAGATCGTCGGCCACGGCATCGTCCAGGTGCCCGGCGGCAAGGGCATCTTCCCGTCGCTCACCGTGGGCGAGAACCTCCGCCTCGCGGGCTGGCCGTACGTCGACGAGCCCGACTACCTCCAGGCCGCCACCTCCGAGGTGCTCGAGTACTTCCCCATCCTCCGCGAGCGGTGGAACGACGCCGCCGGCAACCTCTCGGGCGGCGAGCAGCAGATGCTGACGCTCTCGATGGCCTTCATCGCCAAGCCCCGGCTCCTCATGATCGACGAGCTGTCCCTCGGGCTCGCGCCGGTCATCGTCGAGCGGCTGCTCGAGGTCGTCTCTGCCATCCGCGACCGCGGCACGACGATCATCCTCGTCGAGCAGTCGATCAACGTCGCGCTCACCGTGGCCGAGACCGCCTACTTCATGGAGAAGGGCGAGATCCGCTTCAAGGGCCCGACGAGCGAGCTCCTCGAGCGGCCCGACATCCTCCGAGCGGTCTTCCTCGAAGGTGCCTCGTCGCTCCAGGGCGACGGCGCCGCGTCACCGTCGGCCAGTGCAGCCAACGACGCCCGATCCGGACCGTCCTCGACGGTCGTGCTGCGGGCCGAAGGGCTCAGCCGCTCCTACTCCGGGGTGCTCGCGGTCAACGACGTCACCTTCGACCTCCGCGAGGGCGAGATCCTCGGCATCATCGGTCCGAACGGCGCCGGCAAGACCACACTGTTCGACCTGCTGTCCGGGTACCTCACCCCCGACCGGGGACGCCTCCACCTCCTCGGCCACGACGTCACCAACCTCTCGCCGAGCGAGCGGGCGTGGCGGGGTCTCGGACGTTCGTTCCAGGACGCCCGCCTGTTCCCCGGCCTCACGGTGAAAGAGACGATCTCGCTCGCGCTCGAACGGCAGGTCGAGGTGCGCGACCCGGTCGCCACCGCGCTCGGCCTCCCGGTCGTCCACCAATCCGAACAGCGCGTCGCGGCCCGAGCCGACGAGCTCATCGAGCTGCTCGGTCTCCAGGCCTACAGCGCGAAGTTCGTCCGCGAGCTCTCCACCGGCAGCCGCCGCATCGTCGACATCGCCTGCATCCTCGCCCACGACCCCAAGGTCATCCTCTTCGACGAGCCCTCGTCGGGCATCGCCCAACGCGAGAGCGAGGCCCTCGGCCCCATGCTCTTGCGCATCCGCGAGGTCACCGGCGCGAGCATCATCGTCATCGAGCACGACATGCCGCTCATCCGGTCGGTGTCCGACGAGATCATGGCCCTCGAGTTGGGCGAGGTCGTCGTGCGCGGCACGCCCGACGAGGTCATGCACGACCCGCGGGTGGTCGCCTCCTACCTCGGCACCAACGAGGCGGTCATCGGCCGATCGGGCCCGGGCCCCGCCGGCGGCTGAGACCGCCGACGGCGAGGCTCCGGCGACCCCGACCGCTCAGATCGACCGGGTCTGGTCGGTCCAGTACTTGTCGCGCAGCAGGCGGGTGTAGAGCTTGCCGGTGGGATGCCGCGGCAGCTCGTCCTCCCAGTCGATCGAGCGCGGCACCTTGAAGCCCGACAGCTTCGTCCGTGCGAACTCGATGATCTCCTCGGCGAGCGCGTCGGAGGGCTCGTAGCCGTCGGCGAGCTCGATCGCCGCCTTCACCTGCTCGCCCCACTCCTCGTCGGGGATGCCGAACACCGCGACGTCGCTCACCGCCGGGTGGTCGTGCAGCACGGCCTCGATCTCGGCGGGGTAGATGTTCACGCCACCGGAGATGATCATGTTCGCCGACCGGTCGGAGAGGAACACGTAGCCGTCCTCGTCGACCATGCCGACGTCGCCCATGGTGAAGGTGCCGGGCTCGAGGTGGGCGCCCTCGGTCTTCTCGGGGGCGTTGTGGTACTCGAACACCTCGGTGGTGAGGAGGTTCTTCGTGTAGAGGGTGCCGACCTCGCCGGGCGGCAGGCGGTTGCCGTCGGGGTCGACGGCGAAGATCTCATAGATCGGCAGGGCCTTGCCCACGGTGCCGGGGCGGGCGAGCCACTCCTCGGAGCCGACGAGCGTGAAGACGCCGCCCTCGGTGGACCCCCAGTACTCGACGAGCACCGGACCCCACCACTCGATCATGGCCGCCTTCACCTGCGGGGCGATCGGCGCCGCGCCGTGGATGACGGTGGAGAGCGACGAGCCGTCGAAGGCCGCCTTGGTCTCCTCCGGGAGGCGCAGCAGGCGGACGAACATCGTCGGGACGAGGTGGGTGTTGCGCACCTGTCGCTCGTCGATGAGGCGGAGCGTCTCCTCCGGGGTCCACTTGTGCATGAGGATGAGCGGCGCGCCGGCCATGAAGTCGATCGTGGAGAACCCGCCGGGGGCCGAGTGGTAGAGCGGACCGGTGACGAGGTGCGGCCCCTGTCCGTCGAGCCCCAGCGCGCTCCCGGTCCCCATACGGCCGAGCGACTCGGCGACGGTGCCCGACCGCGGCCGCTTCACGCCCTTGGGACGCCCGGTGGTGCCGCTGGTATAGAGCATCGAGCCGCCGGCCGGCCCGTCGAGGTCGGCGGGGGTGTCGGAGGCCGACGCGATCGCCGTGTCGAGGGACTCTCCCGCGACGAGCATGGGGCGTTCACCGGCCCCGGCCGCGGCCTCGCGGAACAACGGATCGACGAAGAGGACCCTCGCGCCGGAGTCGTCCATGATGTAGGCGACCTCGTCAGCGGTGGAGTGCCAATTGATCGGGGTGATCCACACGCCGGCGAGCAGGGCAGCGAGGGTGAGCTCGACGAACTCGACGCGGTTGCCCATCAGCATCGCCACGTGGTCGCCGGCCTGGAGACCGAGGTCGTCGCGGATGACGTTGTGGATCCGGTGCACCCGGTCGATGAGCTCGGACCACGTGCGGGTGCGGGTGAGGTCGTCGACCGCGAGGGCGTCGGGGCGTTCGGTGGCGAAGTCGAGGATCATCCCGTGCGCCTCCCACCGGCCTCGAGACGTGCGAAACAGCGTGCGCTCACCGTGATCCCCCCTGGTTCTGGTCCTGACTTCAGCCCATGATAGGGGGCATCGAACCAGCGGCAGGCACTCACCTTCGCGCGGAGCGTGCCGATGGAACAGTGATCGTGCCCGTACCGGGGGCCGGCGCGACCTCGTGTCGTGGCGGTGGAAAGGACCGAGGAACCGAACCGTGAGCGGCAGCACCGAAGACGCTCGGCCACCCGAGCGGCCGACGGGGTGGTGGCGCGCCGTCGTCGAGCGGTCCTCCGACGTCCTCCTCGCGCTCGATCGCAGTGGCCGGATCGACTACGTGAGCCCCTCGGGCGCCCGGGTGTTCGGGTGGGGCGACCGCGATCTGGTCGGGACCACGGGCTTCCACCTCATCCACGAGGACGATCGCGACCGCGTCGCTGCCGTGCTCGCCCAGGGCATCGCCGGACTGCCCACCGCCCCCTATCCCACCTTCCGTCTCCGAGACGCCTCCGGCGCGTGGCGTCACGTCGAGGCCCGCGCCTCGAACCTCCTCGACGACCCCGATGTCGGCGCCTTCGTCATCTCGGTCCGCGACGTCACCGACCGGGTCGTCGCCGAGGAGGCGGTGCGCCTCCGCGACGAGCAGTTCCGCACGCTCGTCGAGGCGACCCCCGAACCGGTGCTCATCCATCAGCACGGCACGATCGTGCACGCGAACCCCGAGGCGGTGCGGTTGCTCGGGGCGTCGAGCCGCGCCGACATCGTCGGGCTGCTCGCCGCCGAGGTGCTCGAGCTGCACGAGGGCGAGACGGCCACGATCGAGACGGGCGACGGTTCCGGGGTGCAGCACGTCACCGCCGCCGACCGGCACCTCTACCGCCTCGACGGGGCGACGATCCCCGTCGAGCTCACCAGCTTCCCGAGCATCTGGGACGGCTTTCCGGCCACCCAGGTCATCGTCCGCGACCTCACCGAGCGCCGCCAGGCCGACCTGGCGCTCATGCACCTCGCCACCCACGACACCCTCACCGGGCTGCCGAACCGCAGCCTCCTCGACGACCGTCTCCGGCACGCGTCGGCCCGCGCCCAGCGCACCCGTCGCCCCTTCGCCGTCCTGTTCCTCGACCTCGACCGCTTCAAGGTGGTGAACGACACCCTGGGCCACGACGTCGGCGACCGGGTGCTCGCCGAGGTCGCGAGCCGGCTCGCGGAGGCGGTGCGCCCCGGAGACACCGTCGCCCGCCTCGGCGGCGACGAGTTCATCGTCGTGGTGGAAGACCTCCTCGTCGCCGACACGGTCGATCTCGTCGTCGAGCGGGTGGTCTCGGCGTTCGACGAGCCCTTCGTCTACGGGGGTCGCGAGTTCACCATCGGGGCGAGCATCGGGGTGCTCGTCACCTCCGAGGGTGGCGAGCCCCGCACCCTGCTCCGCGACGCCGACACCGCGATGTACACCGCGAAGACCCAGGGTCGACGAGCGGTGCGCTTCGATGTCGCGTTGCGCGAGCAGGTCCACCGCCACGCCGAGCTCGAGCTCCGGCTGCGTGCCGCGCTCGACGAACACCAGATCGGGGTCGTCCTCCAGCCGATCGTCCGTCTGGCCGATCGCCAGGTGGTCGGTACCGAGGCGCTCATGCGCTGGCACCACCCCGAGCGCGGCACCCTCCTTCCCGAGGCGTTCCTCGACGTCGCCGACGAGTCGGGCCTCCTCCCGGACCTCGGCGCATGCGTGATGGCGGCCGCGTGCCGAGCCGCCGCCGACTGGAAGCCGGGCGTCGACGACGGGGCGCTCCCGTGGCTGAGCGTCAATCTCTCCCGCAGCGAGCTGATGCGCCCCGGCTTCGCCGAGATGCTCCAGGTCGCGCTCGACGTGAGCGGCTTGTCGCCACGCCGCCTCTACCTCGAGCTCAGCGAGGAGAGCCTTCTCGACGACCCACTCGGCGCCCTCGAGGTGCTGCGCCCCCTTCGGGAGAACGGCGTCTGCCTCGCGATCGACGACTTCGGCTCGGGGTATGCCTCGTTGAGCGTCCTGCGGCGCTTCGGACCCGAGCTGGTGAAGATCGACCAGTCCCACATCGCCGGCATGACCGACTCGCCGTCCGACGCCGCGATGGTCCGCGCGGTCATCCAGATGGGCCACGCGCTCGGCGTCCCGGTCGTCGCCGAAGGCGTCGAGCTCGTCGAACAGCAGCACCTCCTCTCGGTGCTCGGGTGCGATCTCGCGCAGGGTTTCCTGCTCGGTCGGCCGACCGATATCGACCAGTTCAGCCCCTGACGACATCTCTCCTGCTGTTTCATGGAACGTTGCAGAGTCGTTGCCGATTTCGTCGCCTAGACTTCACAAGCCGTGTCGCCGTCCGCGACCCGCCGCGAAGGTGCGTCGGGGGCCGATGGACCGACCTGACAACGACGTCGACCAGAAGGATCACTCCCATGGGCGCGAATCGCACAACGTTCGAGAAGCTTCAGCGCGACCGGGCCAAGAAGGCCAAGGCTGCTGCGAAGCGTGCCAAGCGGATGGGCCTCGACACCGCCCCGTCCCCCACCCACGACGAGGCTCCCGCCGCCGCAGGCGACGACTGGGACCTCGGGCCGAGCGAGAAGCCGCTCTCGGCCGCCGAGCTGCTCACCCTCGTCGAGCAGCTCCAGCAGCAGTTCGACAGCAAGGCCATCAGCTTCGAGGAGTACGAGGAGCGTAAGGCCGACCTCCTCGCCCGGCTGCCCATCGACTGACGTCGGGCCGTGCTTCCCGTGCGGCACTAGTCTCCGCCGCCGTGGCGCGCACCGACTGGAACCCCGTCCTTCGCGCCGAGCTCGACTCGGAGTACTGGGCCGACCTCCAGGCCTTCGTGCGCACCGAACGCGAGCGGGCACGGGTCTACCCGCCACACGAGCAGGTGTTCGCCGCCCTGCACCTCACCCCGTTCGCGTCGGTGCGGGCCGTCATCCTCGGCCAGGACCCCTATCACGGCCCGGGGCAGGCTCACGGGCTCTGCTTCTCGGTCCCCCACGGGGTCGACGTCCCCCCGTCCCTGCGCAACGTGTACCTCGAGCGCCGCGACGACCTCGGACTCGACCCGCCCCCGCACGGCAACCTCGAGGCCTGGGCCCGTCAGGGCGTGCTGCTCCTCAACGCCACCCTCACGGTGCGGGCGGGCAGGGCCGGCTCTCACCAGGGGAAGGGGTGGGAGCGGTTCACCGACGCGGTGATCTCCGCCGTCGCCGCCAAGCCCGAGCGGGTGGTGTTCATCCTCTGGGGCGCCTCCGCCCGCCGCAAGAAGGCCCTGATCGCGGCCGGCAGCGGGCAGCACGTCGTCATCGAGAGCGCCCACCCCTCGCCGCTCTCGGCACACAACGGCTTCTTCGGGAGCCGGCCGTTCTCGCGCACCAACGCGGCGCTGGAGGCCGCGGGGCGTCCCACGATCGATTGGCGAGTCGACGGTGAGGCCTGACCGGGAACCGCCCGCCTCGGCGCGACGTCCAAGGGGCATGACGCCCATCCGTCGCGCCCTCGCCGTCCTCGCCCCGTTCGCCCTCGTCGTGCTCGTCGTCGGGTGCGGCGACGACGAGGGGCCGGTCGCCTCGGGCGACCCGCTCACGGGTCGGACCTTCCTCTCCGAGGCGATCACCGTCGACGGCGCTCCCTTCGAGCTGGTCGAGGGCACGAGGATCCGACTCGAGCTCACCGACGCCGAGGTGCGGGTCAACGCCGGTTGCAACCACCTGTCCGGCACCCTCGAGTCGACCGCCGACGGCGTGCTCCGGATCGGGCAGATGGGCGGCACCGAGATGGGCTGCGATCAGGCCCTCCACGACCAGGACGACTGGCTGATGGAGCTCCTCACGTCCTCGCCTGCCTGGTCGCTCGCCGGTGACCGCCTCACGCTCACGTCGGGATCCACCGTGATCGAGCTGCTCGACCGCCGTGTCGCCGACCCGGATCGGACGCTCGAGGGCACCGCCTGGATCGTCGACACCATCTACCAGGGCGACACCGCGAGTTCCCTGCCCACCGACGCGGTCGCGGAGCTGACCTTTGCCGACGGCGAGGTCAGCGGCTCGACCGGGTGCAACGACATCCAGGGCCGGTACCGCATCGACGGGTCGACGCTGCACGTCGAGGACCTCGTCCAGACCGACGTCGCCTGCGCGCCGGAGGTCATGGTGCTCGAGGACGCCGTCCTCGCCCTCAACGGCTCCGCGGTCACCTTCGAGATCGCCGCGGCGCGACTCACCCTGACGCTGCCCGACGGTCGGGGCCTGGGACTCCACGCCGCCGACGTCGAGGGCTGACGACGACGGTCAGCACCTGCGGGCCGGGCCCGACCGACGAGGACGGGTCAGTCGGCGGCGTCGGCGAAGCGGTACCAGCGGTGCGCGTCGAAGTCGTAGAGCTGGCAGGTCCGGAAGATCCGACGCACGGTCCCCCACCGGAACCGGTAGGTGGTGATCTGGTCGTCGAACCGTCCGGCGAGGTCGGCCGAGGCCTGCCGGAGTCGGTAGAAGGGGATGCGGGTGTCCACGTGGTGAGGGGTGTGCACGAGGATGTTGTGGGTGAGGTACTCCCACACCCGCGACGAGCGGATCGTGATCGAGCTGCGCAGCTGGCCGTCGAGTGCACTCCACTCCCGCCGGTCGTCGTAGAACGCGACGTCGGGATGGGTGTGGTGCAGGTAGATGAAGAACGCGATGAACCACGTGAAGACGAGGAAGGGCACGACGACCACGGCGACCGCGGTGATCGGTCCGCCGAACCACCACGCGAGCGCGCCGAGCCCCAAGGCATAACCGGCCGTGATCGCCTTGCTGAGGCCGACGCCCTTCACCTGACGGGCCCGGGGGTCGGGCCGGAACCGCACCATGCCCGGCCACCACACCCGCAGGAGGTAGTGGAGCAGGCACGTCGCCGGGTGGCGCTCGAGGCGGTAGACGAACCGTCCCCAGCGGGACCGCGCGCGGTACTCGTCGATCGTCAACGGTCGCCAGATCCAGTCGATCGTGCTGAGGCTGGTGAACCCGTGGTGCACCTTGTTGTGGCCGAACACCCACAGTCGGTACATGTTCAGCGACGGCAGCATCGCCACCGTTCCGAGCACCTCCGACACGCGATCGGAGCCGAAGAGCGCTCCGTGCGCCGCGTCGTGGCCCCAGACGAAGGCGAACGCCGCGGCCACACCGGCGAGCGCGCCGAACGCGAGCGTGAGCACCGGGTTCGTCACGACGATCGCCGCCACGATCGCGGTGGTGAAGAGTGCGAGGTCGAACGCGAAGGCGGCGAGCGCCCGCAGGGTGGAGCGCTCGTAGCACTGCGGGGAGAACGCGGTGCGCACCGCGCCGAGGGTGAGCCGGTCGGGGGAGCTCGCGGCGGACGCCGCGACGTCGGGAGCGGTGGAGGTCGCTGTCATGCGGGGAACCTACCTACCGGTCGGTAGGGCGGACTAGGGCCGAAGGTCCCGAGCGGGATTGTCTCGATCCGCCCAGCTGGCCGAAGCTGGGCGGGTGCAGATCGCCTATCCGCCCGAGCTCCCGATCTCCGCGCGGCGCGACGAACTGCTCGAGACGATCGCCGCCAACCAGGTCGTGGTCGTCGCCGGGGAGACGGGCTCGGGCAAGAGCACCCAGCTCCCGAAGCTCTGCCTCGAGCTCGGGCGAGGCACCGACGCCTGGATCGGCCACACCCAACCGCGCCGGATCGCCGCCCGCTCGATCGCCGAGCGCGTCGCCGAAGAGCTCGGCACCGAGGTGGGCGCAACCGTGGGCTACGCCGTGCGCTTCACCGACCAGGTGGGCCCCGACACGCGGCTCAAGCTGATGACCGACGGCATCCTGCTCGCGGAGATCCAGCGCGACCGCTCCCTCTCCCGCTACGACACGATCATCGTCGACGAGGCCCACGAGCGGAGCCTCAACATCGACTTCCTCCTCGGCTACCTGCGCCAGCTCCTCCCCCGCCGCCCCGACCTGAAGCTCCTCATCACCTCGGCCACCATCGACACCGAGCGGTTCGCCGCCCACTTCGACGGGGCACCCGTCGTCGAGGTGTCGGGCCGCACCTTTCCGGTCGAGGTGCGGTATCGGCCCCTCGTCGACGACGACACCGACGAGGCGCTCGACCAGGTCGACGGCATCTGCCGGGCGGTCACCGAGCTGCGTCGGGAGGGCGAGGGCGACGTCCTCGTGTTCTGCAGCGGCGAGCGGGAGATCCGCGATGCAGCCGAGGCGCTCCGCGGGCTGCGACTCACCGACACCGAGATCCTCCCCCTCTACGCCCGGCTCTCCGCGGCCGAGCAGCACCGGGTGTTCCAACCCCACCGGGGCCGTCGCATCGTCCTCGCCACCAACGTCGCCGAGACCTCGCTCACCGTGCCCGGCATCCGCTACGTCGTCGATCCCGGCACCGCCCGCATCTCCCGCTACAGCCACCGCACCAAGGTGCAGCGGCTGCCGATCGAGCCGGTCTCCCAGGCCTCCGCGAACCAGCGGGCCGGTCGCTGCGGCCGCGTCGCGCCGGGCATCTGCATCCGGCTCTACGACGAAGACGACTTCGAGAGCCGCCCCGAGTTCACCGAACCCGAGATCCAGCGCACCAACCTGGCGTCGGTCATCCTCCAGATGGCCGCCCTCGGGCTCGGCGACGTCGAGCGCTTCCCCTTCGTCGACCCGCCCGACACCAGGGCCGTGCGCGACGGCATCAACCTGCTCGTCGAGCTGGGGGCGATCGACCCCGACCACGAGGGCACCCGGCGTTGGCTCACCCCTCTCGGTCGTCGCCTCGCCGCCCTGCCGGTCGACCCCCGCCTCGGGCGGATGATCCTCGACGCCGGCGAGCGTGGGTGCCTCCACGAGGTGATGGTCGTCGCCGCGGCGCTGTCGATCCAGGACCCTCGCGAGCGACCGTCCTCGGGACCCGAGCAGGCCGAGGCCGCGGCACTGCACGCCCGCTTCGACGTACCGGGATCCGATCTTCTCGCCTACGTCGAGGTCTGGGACCACATCGCCGAGCTGCGGCGGAACCGGTCGGGCAACCAGTTCCGCAAGCAGTGCCGGGCCGAGTTCCTCCACGTGCTGCGCATCCGGGAGTGGCAGGACCTCTACGCGCAGCTCCGCAGCGTGTGCAGCCGCCTCGGCCTTCGTCCGAACCGCCAAGCCGCCGATCCCGACGACGTACACCGCGCCCTGCTCACCGGGTTGCTCTCCCACGTCGGTATGCACACCGGGACCGCGCGCGACTACCGCGGGGCACGCAACAGCCGGTTCACGCTGGCCCGCGGTGCCCTCGGCCGTTCCGCGCCCCGTTGGGTGATGGCGGCCGAGCTCGTCGAGACGACGCGGATCTGGGCCCACGGGGCGGCGCGCATCCGACCTGAATGGGTCGAGGAGGCCGCCGCG
The DNA here is from genome assembly GCA_964488835.1 of uncultured Iamiaceae bacterium. Classification (GTDB taxonomy): domain Bacteria; phylum Actinomycetota; class Acidimicrobiia; order Acidimicrobiales; family SKKL01; genus SKKL01. Next base: position 121,508 of record CAZAVX010000001.1, read on the forward strand.
CATCTCGTGAAACGGAGCTACGGCGACCCGTGGTGGGATCCGGACCAGGCGGCGGCGCTCGTCACCGAGCGCGTCACCCTGTACGGCCTGCCGCTCGTCACCGACCGCACCGTGCAGCTCGCTCGGGTCGATCCGGCCCGCGCCCGCCACGAGTTCGTCCTCCAGGCCCTCATCGAGGGCGACTGGGCGCATCGCCCGCGTGTCGTCGACGAGCTCCAGGCGGCCATCGAGGAGGTCGAGGCGCTCTCGGCCCGCGCCCGTCGTGACCTCCTCGCCCCCGTCGACGAGATCGCCCGACGGCTCGAGCAGCAGCTGCCCGACCACGTCGTCTCGGGCGCCTCGTTCCGCAAGTGGTGGAACCGCCGCCGGCGGGGCCGGGGTGGGCGCTTCGGGCTCGAACGGGAGGTGCTGCTCGACGACTCGGCGCGCGACGTCGACTGGCACCAGTTCCCCGACACCTGGGAGCTCGGCGGCAGCCGCCTCCCGCTCACCTACGTGTTCGATCCGGTGAACCCGCTCGACGGCGTCGTCGTCGAGGTGCCGGTCACCATCCTCGGCACCCTCGACCCGCGGCCGTTCACCTGGCACGTCGACGGCCTCCGCCTCGAGCTCGTCGACGCGTTGCTGCGCACCCTCCCGAAGGAGCTGCGTCGCCAACTCGTCCCCATCCCCGACACGGCCCGTGAGCTGCTCGCCGACCTCGAGCCGGGGTCGACCGACCTCGTGACCGCGCTCGCCCGCGCCGTCTCGCGTCGACTCGGCACCACGGTCCGGACACGCGACCTCGACCCGGAGCGTCTACCGCCGTACCTCACCCCGACCTTCCGGGTGCGCGACGGCGGTTCGGTGCTCGCCACGGGCAAGGATCTCGACGAGTTGCGCGCCGCGCTCGACGCCGAGCTCCGGGCGGCACTCGCCGAGCAGCACGACGACATCGAGCGCGACGGACTCACCGCCTGGCCCGAGGACGACCTCCCGCGGGTGGTGCGCACCGAGGGACCTGGCGGGCACCGGGTCGAGGCCTACCCCGCGCTCGTCGACGCGGGCAGCTCGGTGTCGATCCGGCTGTTCGCCTCGAGGGCCGAACAGGCCGAGGCGATGTGGAACGGCACCCGCCGCCTGTTGAGCCTGAGCCTTCCCTCTGCGTCACGAGCGCTCGGCCGCCTGCCCACCGCGTCGCTCCGCCGCGCCATCGAGGCCAGTCCGTTCCCTTCCGAACAGGCATGGCTCGACGACCTGCTCGCCGGGGTGTTCGACGAGCTGATGGAACGCCACGGCGCGCCACCGTGGACCGGCGACGCGTTCGACGCGCTGCGCGATGCCGTGCGCGACGACCTCAGCGAGGCGCTCACCGACGCGTGGAAGCTCTCCACCGACGTCCTCGGGCGCCACCAGACGATCCTCGATCGGATCCGCGGGCTCCCCCTCCCCGGATTCGCCGAGGTGGTCCGCGACCTCACCGACCAACTCGCCCGCCTCGTCTACCCGGGCATGCACACCGGGATGGGCCTCTCGCGCCTGGCCGACGTGGCCCGGTACCTCCAGGCCATCGAGATCCGACTCGACACGCTGCGCGACGACCCCGACCGCGACCGTCGCCGGATGGCGCTCTGTCGTCGCCTCGAAGCCGACTATGAGGCGGTCCGCCGGCGCGTCGCGCCGGGCCCCGAGGTCGACGACGTGGCATGGCTGTTGGAGGAGCTGCGGGTCGCGACGTTCGCTCAGCGGCTCGGGACGGCGGTGCCCGTCAGCGAGAAGCGGGTGTGGGCCGCGCTCGGCGCCCTCGAGATGTGACGCGGCGCGCACTCGGGTGCGCGGCAGCGATCAACTGACGGGTTCGTAGCCCGCCTCGACGATGGCCTCGACGAGTGCGGCGCGGTCGAGCTCGTCGCCCTCGACGGTGACGGTGCCGGCGTCGAGATCGACGGCGACCGCCGTCTCCTCACCGGCAGCCTCCCGCACCGCTCCGGTGACCGCGCGGACGCAGTGGTCGCAGGTCATGCCGGTCACTTCGAGTGTGATCTCCATGTCGAAACCTCCTCGTTCCACGCTACCGGCGCCCGCCGACGGGCACCGCACCCGGTACGTTGCAGGCAATGTCTCCTGGAGCCGCCCCCGACCGAACCTCGCCCGACCGAACCCTGCCCGACGGCACCACACCCGACGATCTCGCCCGCGGCGTGTTCGCGAACCGCACCCTCAACCTCCGCTCGGTCGAGGCCATCGGCTACGACATGGACTACACGCTCATCCACTACCGCACCGACGAGTGGGAGTCCGCCGCCTTCACCCACGCCTGTGCCCTCCTCGCCGCGCGGGGCTGGCCGGTCGAGGACCTCCGCTTCGATCCGTCGGAGTACATCCAGGGTCTCGTGCTCGACCTCGACACCGGGAACCTCGTGAAGGCCACCCGGTTCGGCTATGTCATCCACGCCCAGCACGGCACCCGGGAGCTGTCCTTCGACGAGCTCCGCCGGGCCTACGCGGGACACTTCGTCGATCTCGAGCTGCCCCGCTGGCGGTTCCTCAACACCCTCTTCTCCATGTCCGAGGCGTCGCTCTACGCCCAGCTCGTCGACCTCCTCGACGAGGGCCGCATCGACCAGGTGATGGGTTACGACGAGCTGTACCTCGCCGTCTCGGGCGCGCTCGACGAGTCGCACATGGAGGGAGCGCTGAAGGCGAGCATCATCGCCGACCCGGCGCGTTTCGTCGTCGTCGACGACGGCACGGCTCCCACCCTGCTCGACCAGCGAGCGGCGGGGAAGAAGGTCGTCCTCGTCACCAACTCCGAGTGGGCCTACACCCAGGCCATGATGAGCTGGACCTTCGACCACCAGGTGCCGAGCGGATCCTGGCGCGACCTGTTCGACCTCGTCGTCGTCGCCGCCGCCAAGCCTCGCTTCTTCGAGGCCGACGAGGCGGCGTTCGAGCTCGTCGACACCGAACAGGGCCTCCTCCGGCCGCACTGGGGCCCGCTCGAGCTCGGGCACGTGTACCACGGGGCGAGCGCCCGCAAGGTCGAGGCGAGCCTCGGGCTCGGAGGCGACCAGATCCTCTATGTCGGCGACCACCTCTTCGGCGACGTGCACGTCTCGAAGGCCACCCTCCGGTGGCGCACCGCGCTCATCCTCCGCGAGCTGGAAGCCGAGCTCGTCGACGCCGTGCTCTTCGCGCCCGACGAGGAGCGACTCCGCGAGCTGATGGGTGAGAAGCAGGCGCTCGAGGACGACCTCGCCACGATGCGCCTCGCGCGCCTCCACGCCCGCGCCGCGGGCGACACGGAGCAGGCCCGCCGACTCCAGCGCGACATCAGCCGGGCCGCCGGGCGGGTGCGACGGCTCGACGAGCGGATCGGCCCGCTCGCGCGGGCGGCGGGAGAGCTGGGGAACCGGCGCTGGGGTCCGCTCATGCGGGCCGGCAGCGACAAGAGCCTGTTCGCCCGCCAGGTGGAACGCTACGCCGACATCTACACCTCGCGGGTGTCGAACCTCGGCCTCCGCACGCCATACGCCTACCTCCGGGCGGCCCGCACCTCGCTCCCCCACGACATGATCTGAGCGGGCGAGGTGCAAGGCGCGCCGCGAGGGGGTAGACGTGGGGCCATGGGATTCAAGACCGGATTCATCGTCGGGGTCGGTGTCGGCTACGTGCTCGCCACCCGTCTCGACCCCTCCATCCGCGACCGCATCGAGACCACCGTCGCCCAGAAGTTCGACGAGCTCCGGGACGACCCGCGGGTGAAGAACGTGGTCGGCACCGTCACCTCGATGGCCGAGGACGTCGTCGAGTCGGCCGGCGCCTCGTCCTGAGCCGGGCGCCGACCGCCACCTAGAGGCCCGGCTCAGTCGTCGCGGTCGACGGGCCGGCGCAGGCGCTTGAGCTGACCGCGCCGTTGCTTCGCCGCCACCCGACGGGCCTCCGACGCCCGACTCGGCCGCGTGGGGATCCGTCGGCGCGGCACCTCGAGACCGCCCGCGAGCAGGTCGCGGAGGCGGGCACGCGCGATCGAGCGGTTGCGTGCCTGTGACCGTTCGTCGGAGACGACGACACGCACCTCGTCGCCGAGCTTGGCGCGCAGGCGGGCCCGCTGGACCTCGTTCAGCGCACGGGAGCCAGCGACGTCGAACACCAGCTCGACCCGTGTGTTGGCCGTGTTCGCGTGCTGACCACCCGGTCCACCCGACGCCGTGAAGCGCCAGGTCAGCTCGTCGGCGGGGATGGTGAGGGCGGGGTTCACGCGCAGTGCATCGCGGTCGGCATCGGGGACGTCGGCCATTCGTCCACTCTGCCAGGGTTTGACCCGGGTCAGCGCGGGGTACGTGATCGCGCCGTGAGTCTGTGCTAGCCATGGACTCGCCGCCCAGGTTGCTGTTTGCGTGACACAGTGCGACTCTGCGGCGTTGCGGGTGCGTGTTCGCCGGCGACGTGTGGGGGTTCGGTAGCCGGGCGCGACATACCCGCTACAGGAGGAATCTCTCCATGCACGGATCATCTCGACGCGCACCCCGTTCGGGGCTCGCTCGCCTGCTCGCGCTCATCGCTGTCGCGATCCTGTTCGCCGCAGCGTGCGGCGACGACGACGGAAGCGCGCCGTCTGACACCGGCGACACATCCACCGACTCCAGCGACGGCGCTGCCGCCGACGGTCTGCTCGCCGAGCTCCAGGAGCGAGGCTCGATCACCATCGGCATCGCGAACGAGGTGCCATTCGGCTTCGTCGGCGACGACGGCGAGGCCACCGGCATCGCGCCCGACGTCGCCCGCGCCGTGCTCGCCGAGCTCGGCATCGACGAGGTCGACGCCCAGGTCGTCGAGTTCGGCAACCTCATCGGTGGCCTCCAGGCTGGCCAGTACGACCTCATCGCCGCCGGGATGTACATCACCCCCGAGCGCGCCGAGCAGATCTCGTTCTCCGATCCCGACTACTGCGTCGCCGAGAGCCTCGCGGTGGCGGCTGGCAACCCGAAGGGCATCGTCGACTACCAGTCGTTCGTCGACGACTCGTCGCTCACCCTCGCCGTGGCCACCGGCACCGTCGAGGTCGACTACGCCGAGGACGCGGGGGTTCCCGACAACCAGCTCGAGATCTTCGCCGACATCGACGCCATGTACGCCGCCCTCGAGGCCGGCGAGGTCGATGCCGCCTCGGGCACCGCGGCCACCGTCGACCGTCAGGTCGCCGCCCGCTCGGGCCTCGAGTCCGTCGAGCCCTTCTTCCCCACCGATGCCGAGGGCAACGAGGTACTCCCCTGCGGTGGTTACGGGTTCCGCAACGGCGACACCGACTTCCGTGACGCCTTCAACGACGTGCTGAACCAGTTCCGCGAGGACGGCACGACCATGGAGATCATCACCGCCTACGACGACTTCTCCGAGGCCGACGTCGAGAAGGCCAACGCCCTCACCCTCGACGACTTCCTTCCCTGACCCCTTCCGACTCCCGCTCTCGCCGGGCGCTCCGAGTGCACCAAACGCTCGGGGCGCCCGGCGAGCGGGTGTTCGGATGACCCCACGGAGGTGGGATGGCCGCCTGGCTCCTCGAGTCACACCAGTACGAGATGCTCCGCGACGGCGCGCTCGTCACCCTCCAGATCCTCGCCTACGCCTTCGTCATCGGTGCGGCGCTGTCGGTGCTCGTCGGCGTGGCTCGCCTGTCGCACCGCCGCTGGGTGCGCGGGCTCGCCCTCGTCTACGTCGAGTTCTTCCGCGGCATCTCGTCGATCGTGCTGCTCACCATCGTCGCGATCGCGGTCCCGATCCTGTTCGACGTCCGCGCCGCGCCCCTCGTCCTGCTCGGGTCGCTCGCGCTAGGGGCGAACATGGGGGGTTACGGCGCGGAGATCGTGCGGGGCGCGATCCAGGCGATCCCCCGCGGCCAGTCCGAGGCGTCGATCGCGCTCAACCTCAGCAACACCCAACGCCTCCGCTACGTGGTGCTCCCCCAGGCGCTGCGCATCATCCTCCCGCCCTTCGGCAACCTCACCATCGAGATCCTGAAAGGCACGGCGTTGGTGAGCCTCGTCGGGCTCACCGACATCATGCAGGCCACGCTCAACATCCGTCAGCAGCAGCTCTTCTCGGCCGGCGCGGCCGACCGCACGGTGCTCTTCATGAACGTGCTCGTCATCTACTTCGTGCTCGCCCAGGTCATCAACGGGCTGTTCCGCCTCGCCGAGCGTCGCGTCGAACGGCGCTTCGCGGGCGGCGAGGCCGAGGTGCTCGCCGCCGAGCTGCCTGGAGGCACGAAGTGACCGCCGTCGCCGTCTCCCAGGTCCAACCGCCGCTCCCCTGGTACCGGCGTGTCGACAACCTCGCGCTGATCGCGGTCGCCCTCGTCGGCTACACGTTCCTCGCCATCGGCGTCGACGAGTCCACCCGCTTCCGCACCCGGCTCGTGGCCGACGGCGCCGAGCGCTTCGACTGGATGTACTTCTGGCACATGGTGCCGCTGATGGTGCGCGGCATGCTCGCCACCATCAAGGCCACCGTCTACGGCTTCACCCTCGCGGTCGGCCTGGGCTTGGTGTTCGCGCTCCTGCGCCGTTCGGGTTCGCGTCTCGTCAGCTGGCCGACGGCCTTCGTCATCGAGTTCATCCGCTCCACCCCGATCCTCGTCCAGCTGGTGTTCCTCCAGGAGCTCGTGCGCAGCACCGATCTCGTCAGCTTCGCCCCCATCACCATCCTCGGCATCGGCCTCGGCATCCACTACGCCACCTACTGCTCGGAGGCCTACCGCGCCGGCATCCTCAGCGTCGGGGCCGGTCAGTGGGAGGCCGCCACGGCCCTGAACCTCGGCCCGCTCACCAAGTGGACGCGGGTGATCCTGCCCCAGGCCATCCCCAACGTCCTCCCCGCGCTCGGCAACTACCTGGTGGCCGCGCTGAAGGACGCCCCGCTCGGGGTCGCGGTCAACGCGCCGGGGGTCCTGTTCTTCGCCAACACGATCCGGGCATCGGACTTCCGCCCGGTCGAGCCCTACTTCCTCATGGGAGTCGGGTTCCTCATGGCCAGCCTGCCCGCAGCCTGGCTCGTCCGTCGACTCGAGAGGAAGGTGGCCTATGAGCGCACCTGAGACCACCGCGCCCGACACCACGCCCGACACCGACCACCGCTCGACCAACGGCGCGGCGGGGGTCCGCATGCGGGGGGTCACCAAGGCCTTCGGCTCCAACGTCGTGCTCCGCGACCTCGACCTCGACGTCGAACCCGGCGAGCGGGTGGTCATCATCGGCCCGTCGGGCTCGGGGAAGACGACGATCCTGCGGGTGATCATGACCCTCGAGCGGCCCGACTCGGGCACGATCGAGGTCGGCGGCCGCCACCTCTACCACGAGCCGGCCGGCGACGGGCTGAAGCCCGCATCCGAGAAGCACATCCGCAGTGTCCGCTCCGACGTCGGGATGGTGTTCCAGCACTTCAACCTCTTCCCGCACATGACCGCGCTCGAGAACATCGTGCTCGCGCCGATCAAGGTGCACGGGATGAACAAGGAGGAGGCGCACGTCCTCGGCATGGAGCTCCTCGACCGCGTCGGCCTCGCCCACGCCTGCAACCAGACGCCCGGACAGCTCTCGGGCGGTCAGAAGCAGCGGGTCGCCATCGCCCGGTCGCTCGCCACCAAGCCGGCGGTGATGCTCTTCGACGAGGTCACCTCGGCCCTCGACCCCGAGCTGGTCGGCGAGGTGCTCAACGTGCTGCGCGACATCGCCGAGGCCGGCGAGACGACGATGATGCTCGTCACCCACGAGATGCGGTTCGCGAGCGAGGTCGCCGACCGGGTGCTGATGTTCGACGACGGTCAGATCGTCGAGTCGGGTCCGCCGAGCGAGGTGCTGCGGAACCCGAAGGAGGAGCGCACCCAGGCGTTCCTCGGCGCGGTGTTCGAGCACTGACCCTCGGCCGGTGGGCCGCTCAGCGGCTCAGCAGGTCCTTCGCGATGTGGGTGATCTGGATCTCGTCGGTGCCGGCGTAGATCTGGAGCACCTTCGCGTCGCGGGCGAGCTGTTCGACCCGGAACTCGCTCATGTAGCCGTTGCCCCCGAAGATCTGCACCGCCTCGAGCGCCACCTCGGTGGCGGCACGGGCGGCGTAGAGCTTCATCGCCGAGGCCTCCGCGAGGGTCATCGTGTGGCCGGCCTCGCCGAGCTCGATGGTGCGGAACACGAGGTTCTGCACGTTGAGCCGGGCGACCTCCATGCGGGCGAGCTTCTCCTGGATCAGCTGGAACTCGCCGATCGGCTTGCCGAACTGCACCCGGTCCTTGGCGTACTGCACCGAGAGCTGGAGGCATTCCTCGATGATCCCGAGCGCCATGGCCGCCACACCCGAACGCTCCTGCTGGAAGGTGGCCTTCGCGCTGGAGCGGCCCCCGCCAGAGCCGACGTCCTCGGTCTCGCCGAGCAGGCGGTCGGGGCCGACCCGCACGTCGTCGAGGAAGAGCTCGCCGGTGGGCGAGGAGTGCATGCCCATCTTGCGCAGCGGCTTCGACTGCTCGAACCCGGGCATACCCCGGTCGAGGACGAAGGTGAGCACCTTGCGCTCCTCGGGCGGGTTGCCCTCGTCGAGCTTGCAGATGAACACGGTGGTGTCGGCGTACGGGCCGTTGGTGATGAAGGTCTTCGAGCCGTTGAGGATGTAGCCGTCGCCGTCGCGGCGGGCGGTGCTCTTCATCGAGCCGAAGGCGTCGGAACCCGAGCCCGGCTCGGTGATCGCCCACGCGCCCACCTTGTCCATGGTGAGCAGGTCGAGCCCCCACCGCTGCTTCTGGGCGGTGGTGCCCTTCGACATGATCGCCGACGCCGTGAGGCCCATCGACACGCCCATCGCGGTGACCATGCCGGGGCAGACGCGGCACAGCTCGATGATCGGGATCAGGGTCATGCTGCCGCCGTCGCCGCCCCGGCCCTCGCCCTCGGCGCGCTCGGCCCGGGGCTCGCCGGACTTCTCCCGCTCGATCTGTCGGGCGAAGCGATCGCGGGCCATCTGGTCCATGCCGAAGGTGGCGAACATCTTCCGGAGGATGTCGTAGGGCGGCATGTCGCCGTGCTCGAGCTCCTCGACGTGGGGCCGGACCTCCTCGTCGACGAAACGACGCACGGCGTCGCGGATCATCTTCTGCTCGTCGGTCCAGTCGATCATGGCGCTCCTCCGGGGGTGAAGCCGTACAGCGTACGGTCGACGGTCGCGCGGGACCAGCCGGGTACCGTCGTGGGGACGGCAACGACGAACGGGGGGCGCAACGTGATCGAACGACGCATCGAGGTCGAGACCGCAGACGGGACGATGACCACCTTCGTCGTCCACCCCGAGGAGGGTGGTCCCCACCCGGTGGTGCTCTACCTGATGGACGCGCCGAGCATCCGCCCCGCGCTGATGGACATGGCGTCGCGGCTCGCCACCGTCGGGTACTACGTGATGGTCCCCTTCCTCTTCTACCGGGGCAGCGAGTTCCGGGAGTTCGGCCAGAGCGACGAGGACATGCACCTGCGCCGCGACCTCATGGGCACCGTGAGCCGCGACGGCATCGTCCGGGACGCCGAGGCGCTCCTTCGGGTCGCCGACGACGACCCCGCGGCGCGTGGAGGCGATGTCGGGGCCGTGGGCTTCTGCATGAGCGGCCGACTCGTGCTCGCGCTCGCGCAGCGGATGCCCGAGCGGGTCGCCGCCGTCGCCTCCATCCACGGCGGTGGTCTCGTCGTGCCCGATCGCGACGACTCGCCCCATCGGCAGGTCGACCGCATCCGCGGCGAGGTCTACTTCGGCTGGCCCGACGAGGATCCGAGCGCCCCGAAGGAGCACATCCCGATCATGGCGCAGGCGCTCACCGAAGCGGGCGTGCGGCACCGCATCGACTTCATGGAGGGGGCGCTCCACGGCTACGCGCCGCCGGGCGGGGCGCGCTACGACCGGGCCGCGTCCGAGACCCACTGGGAGCGG
>CAZAVX010000002.1:0-7532 GCA_964488835.1 uncultured Iamiaceae bacterium
CCCTCGCCCCCGACGCGCTCCCGTGGACCGAGTACACGCGCCGCGCGGTGCTCGGGGTGTGGGGCCGCTGGGCGCCCGGGCGCCTCGACGACCGGTGCACCGTGGTCCGCTGGTGAGCGGTCAGGGAGCGGTCGCCGCCCGCAGGTCGCCTCGGAAGCCTCAGCCTCCGAAGCCCCAGGCGACCATGAGCGGGAACTCGTCGATCCAGAACGCGCCACCGTGATCACCCTCGCGCTCGATCATCACGACCTCTGCCTCCGCCGCCCGCAGCGCCTCGGCCCACCGCGTCGCGTTGTCGAGGAAGAACGGCTCCTCCCGGCCCGCTGCGAGATACACACGCGGGAGCGGGCCCGACAGCATCTCGGACGGCCGGCAGCCGGCCCCCGGCGACAAGCAGAAGACTGCGCCGAAGATGTCGGGATGCCGCACCCCGAGCGCGAGCGCGAGCTCACCTCCGAGCGATGCACCCCACACCGCTCTGCGCGTCGACGGCAGCACTACCCCGAAACGCTGCTCGGTCCATCGACCCACGTCGTGGACGAAGAACGCTTCGTGGGCCGCGAACCGAGATGGGTCGAACCCCTCCACGTACTCGAGGAGCCGACCGTCGTCATCAGGCTGCCCATGGACGCCGACGACCATGGTGGAGCCGATGCCCGCGCCGCCGAGCGCCTCGCCGAGCCGTGATGTGTGCCACCCTCCGTCGGCGGCGAACACGACCGCGTCCGGCGGATCGGGCGGGACGTACACCGTGACCTGACGGCCCCCGTCGTGCGCGAGCGTCTCGGTGATCAGCTCTCCTGCGATGGCCATCGTCATCTCCCTGACCTGCATCTGCAGTGGTGAGCGTTCGGCACGCCTCGCGCCTCAGCCTACGAGGACTGGGGCGATCCATCGCCGGATTCGACACGAGGGCCCCGGACAGCCGGCGGTCGGCGAGTAGGTTCCCTCGGCGTGAGCCATCCCCGGATGTACAGCGACGACGACCCCTACCTGAGCGAGTTGCGCGAGGCCTGCCTCGCCTTCCCCGAGTCCGTCGAGGTCGAGGCATGGGGCCGGCCGACGTTCCGCGCCGGCAAGAAGATCTTCGCCATGTTCGCAAGCGGACCCGAGGACGGAACCTTCGGAGTGATCTTCAAGCCCGAGCCGGACGAACGACCGGCGCTGCTCGACGACCCTCGCTTCTACGCGCCCCCGTACTGGGGGCCGAGCGGATGGCTCGAACTGAACTTCGACGCCGCGCCCGTCGACTGGGTGGAGGTCGGCGAACTGCTCGACGGGTCCTACCGGCAGGTTGCGCTGAAGCGGATGTTGAAGGCGCTCGACGAGCGCGCCGCAGGCACCTGAGAGCGCCGCCGCCTCAGACGGGCGCGAGCGGGTGGTCGGCGGGCACGATCCGGAACCACCGGAAGCCGTAGCTCTCCAACTGGAGCTCGGCCTCGCAGCTGCCGTTCGAGGCGATGGGTGCCTCACCCGGTTCGAGGAGGTCACGGAGGACCGAACCCGGCTCGCACTCGAGGGCGATCGTCACCACGCACGGAACGTCGCTCAGGTTGTGGACCGCCATCACGCTGCCGCCCTCCCAGTCGCAGCGATGGGCGAGCACCGTGTCGTTCCCCGTGTCGAGGAGGCTCGTCGTCCCCCAGCCGAACTCGGGGGTCTCCTTGCGTCGGCGGATGACGTGCTCCATCCAGCGCAGGAGCGAGTCGGGCTCCCGCTGTTGGGAGGCGACGTTCACCGCCAGCGGACCGAACCGTCCCTCGGGAGGCCGCCGGCGCAGACGCGAAGGGCGGGCCGTCGAGAAGCCCCCCGTCCGGTCGTCGCTCCACTGCATCGGCGTGCGGACGCTCAGCCGGCCGGGGATGTCGAGGTTCTCCCCCATGCCGATCTCCTCGCCGTAGAAGAGCACGGGCGTCCCGGGCAGGCTGAACAACAGGCTGTAGACGCACCGGATCCGCTGGTCGTCACCGTCGAGCATCGCCGGGAGCCGCCGACGCAAACCCCGACCGAACACCTGCATGTCGGGGTCGGGACCGAAGGCGTCGAAGACCTCCTGACGCTCCTTCTCGGTGAGCTGGTCGAGGGTGAGCTCGTCGTGGTTCCGGACGAAGATCCCCCACTGCGACGTGTCGGGGATCTCCGGCAGACGCGTCAGCGCGCGTGCGAGGGGCCGGGCGTCGCGTCGGGCCAGCGAGAGGTACATCGCCTGCATCACCGAGAAGGCGAACATCATGTGGAGCTCGTCGCCCTGCTGGTCGCCGAAGTACGGCCGCAGCTGCTTCGGGGGCAGGTTCACCTCGCCGAGCAGCATCGCGTGCCCGCTGCGCCGGGACACGAACGACCGCATGTCCTTGAGGAAGCCGTGCGGATCGAGGTCGACCTCCCCCACGTGCCCGTCGGTGTCGAGCAGGAAGGGGACGGCATCGACACGGAAGCCGTCGACCCCGAGGGCGAGCCAGAAGCCGGCCACCTTCGCGATCTCCTCCCGCACGTCGGGGTTGGCGATGTTGAGGTCGGGCTGGTGGGAGTAGAAGTGGTGGAGGTACCACTCGCCGGTCTTCGGGTCACAGGTCCAGATCGAGTCCTCGGCGTCGGGGAACACCGGCTCTCCGTGGGGCTCGGCAGGTTGCTCCTCGCGCCACACGTACCAGTCGCGCATCGGCGAGTCGACCGAGCGCCGCGAGGCGCGGAACCACGGGTGCTGGTCGGAGGTGTGGTTCACGACGAGGTCGACGATGATCCGCAAGCCCCGGTCCTTCGCCGAGCGGACGAGCACGGCGAGGTCGCCGAGTGAGCCGAGGCGGGGATCGACCCCGTAGTGGTCGGTCACGTCGTAGCCGTCGTCGCGGCCGGGCGACGGATAGAACGGCATGAGCCAGAGGCAGGTGATCCCGAGCCCGGCCAGGTAGTCGATCCGCTCGGTGACGCCGTCGAGGTTGCCGACCCCGTCACCGTCGGTGTCGAGGAACGTCTCGGGATCGAGGCAGTAGATGACGGCATTCTTCCACCAGAGATCGCTGGTCTGCGCAGTGCTCATCCTCGGCCCCTTACCCCGATGCCTCGGCGCGACACCGGCGGGTCGCGCCCAGGGCATCGGGGTCGGACCCGCCGGAGCGACCTACCCGGTGATCGCCCGCAACGTCGCGAGATAGTCGGCGAACGCCGCCCGCCCCTGGTCGCTGCCGGCGACCCAGGTGCGGACCCGCCGGCCCGCCGCGGCCTTGCGCAACTCGACGTAGCCGGCGTCTTCGAGGACCCGGAGATGTTTGGAGAGCAACGAGTCGCTCACCTCGAGGGTGTCGCGGAGGAACCCGAACTCGATGCTCTCGACCGGGTCGAGTGCGGCCATGATCGAGAGCCGGACCGGCGCGTGGATGATCTCGTCGAGGTCGTGGCGCGGGTGTGTGCGGGCGGGGTGGGTCACGCCCTCAGGATCCTCAGTGCCGCCCACAGACACGGCACGCACGGGAGGAGGGCGAGCCCCGCCACCACGGGCCACCGACCCGACGCCAGGCCGGCGAGCGCGAAGGCACCGAGGAGCGTGCCCGCGTAGACGACGGTGACCGGTTCGTCGAGGCGGGACGCCTCGCGGCCCACGACCCGACGCCGTTGCTCGGCGAGCACGAGCACGCCCGCGGCGGCTCCGAACGCTACGACGAGCCAGAAGGCCGCGGCACGAGGGAGGACGTCGCTGCCACCAGCGATCACGAAGAGCGCGGATGGTGGGGCGAGCGCCGCCCAGACCCAGCCCTGCGAGCGGGCGGCCGCCCGCACACGTGACTGGACATCGCGAATCTCACGGATCTCCGGTGTGGTCGATGGACCGTCCACGCTGCGTGACCCCCTCCACTTGAACCTTACTCAAGTTGATGAACAGGAGTCATGTCAACGGGTCTGGACCGCCGAGAACGACGGACCTCCATCTGACCTCACTATCGCCGGATGTCGTCACATTTGCGTCGGCGCGCGCCTACAGGTCGACCTCGGGGTAGAGGCGGAAGCGGCTCAACAGATCGGCGCAGCGCTGGCGACTCTCGACGGTGACCGAGTCGTCGATCTCGTACTTCGCCTTCGACGGCTCGCCGCTCTTGGTGGTCGTGGGGGTGGCCGCCTTGAGCAGCGTGGCCATGATGTCGGCGACCTCGTCCATCTCGGGTGTTCCCATGCCGAGGGTGGTGAGCGCGGGCGTGCCGACCCGGATGCCCGAGGCGTACCACGCACCGTTCGGGTCGTTCGGGATCGAGTTGCGGTTGGTGACGACACCGCCGTCGAGCAGCACCGACTCGGCCTGGCGACCGGTGAGGCCGACGCTGGCGAACACGTCGAGGAGCACGAGGTGGTTGTCGGTGCCGCCGGAGGACAGCGCGATGTCGCGCTTGGTGAGCCCTTCGGCGACCGCCCGGGCATTGTCGACGATCTGGCGGGCGTAGTCGGCGAACTCGGGGCGCCGAGCCTCCGCGAAGGCCACCGCCTTGGCCGCCATCACGTGGCCCATCGGCCCGCCGAGCACCATCGGGCACCCCTTGTCGACGAACTCGGCGTACTCGTCGGTGCAGAGCACGAGGCCACCGCGCGGGCCGCGCAGCGACTTGTGCGTGGTGGAGGTGACCACGTGGGCGTGGGCGACCGGGTCGAAGTCGCCGGTCAGCACCTTGCCCGCCACGAGCCCGGCGAAGTGCGCCATGTCGACCATGAAGGTCGCCCCGACCTCGTCGGCGATCTCCCGGAGGATGCGGAAGTTGGGGTTGCGGGGATACGCGGAGTAGCCCGCCACGAGGATGAGCGGGCGGAACTCCCGCACCTGGTCGCGGATCGCGTCGTAGTCGAGCTGGCCGGTGGACGGATCGACCCCGTAGCTGCGCTGGTCGAACATCTTGCCGGAGATGTTCGGGCGGAACCCGTGGGTGAGGTGGCCCCCCGAGTCGAGCGACAGGCCGAGGAGCCGCTGGTTCCCGAGGTCGCGGCGCAGCTGGTCCCAGTCGGCATCGGAGAGGTCGTTGACGTGGCCGACCGACAGCTCGGCGAGGCGGGGCGCCTCGACCCGCGCGGCGAGGATCGCCCAGTAGGCGACGAGGTTCGCGTCGATGCCCGAGTGGGGCTGCACGTAGGCGTGCTCGGCGCCGAACAGCTCGCGGGCGTGCTCGGCGGCGATCCGCTCGACCTCGTCGACGACCTCGCACCCGGCGTAGAACCGGTGGCCCGGCGTGCCCTCTGCGTACTTGTCGGAGAGCCAGTTGCCCATTGCGAGCAGCACCGCGGGCGAGGCGTAGTTCTCCGACGCGATGAGCTTCAGCTGGCGCCGCTGGTTCTCGAGCTCGGCGGCGATGGCGGCCGCGATGCGGGGCTCGGACTGCTCGACGACGCTGAGGGCCGAGCGGAAGGCGGTGGTCTCGGGAGTGCTCTCGGGGGTGCTCACAAAAGGCCTCCAGGTGGCGGGATCGGGTGGCCCAGGCGCACGGCACGACACGAGCCACGGAGATCCGCGGTCGAGGCCGCTCCCTGGTGGTGACCCACCTGAGCGCCAGTCACGGCCTAGCGTCGAGCCTACTGCCAGGAGGGGGCACATGTATCCGGGGACCATCGCACGCGAACATCCCGACCGCCCAGCGGTCGTCATGGCCACGTCGGGGGAGGTGGTCACGTTCCGACAGCTCGACGAGCGGTCGAACCAGCTCGCCCATCTGCTCCGTGCCGTGGGGCTCGGGCGGGGCGACCACATCGCCCTGTTCATGGAGAACCACCCGAGGTTCCTCGAGGTGGTGTGGGCCGCGCTGCGCTCGGGCCTGTACGTCACCGCGGTGAACAGCCACCTCACCGCGGAGGAGACGGCGTACATCGTCGACGACTGCGAGGCACAGGTGTTCGTCACCTCCGCGGCCCTCGCTCCCGTGGCTGCGGCGCTCGACCCCGCGTCGATCCCTCGGGTGCACACCCGGCTGATGGTCGACGCCACCGTCGAGGGCTACGAGTCCTACGAAGCTGCGGTGGCCGCCCACCCCACCACACCGATCGACGACGAGAGCACCGGGGCCACGATGCTCTACTCGTCGGGCACCACCGGGCGGCCCAAGGGCGTGCTCCGACCGCTGCCCGACACGGTGCCGTCCGAGCCCGACGCCCGCCTCGCCGGCACCGCGAAGGTGTACGGGTTCCGCGACGGCATGGTGTACCTCTCCCCCGCGCCGCTCTACCACGCGGCACCGCTCGCGTTCTGCGTGCTCTCCCAGCGCTTCGGCGGCACGGTGGTCGTCATGGAGCGTTTCGATCCGCTCCAGGCACTCCAGCTCATCGAACGCCACCGGGTCACCCACAGCCAGTGGGTGCCCACCATGTTCGTCCGCATGCTCCGCCTCAGCGACGAGGAACGCACCGCCCACGACCTGTCGAGCCACGAGCTCGCCATCCACGCCGCGGCGCCCTGTCCCGTGCCGGTCAAACAGCAGATGATCGAGTGGTGGGGGCCGATCCTCTACGAGTACTACGCCGGCACCGAGGGCAACGGGAGCACGGCCATCACGAGCGAGGAGTGGCTCGCCCACCCCGGCTCGGTCGGCCGGGCGCGGGCGGGGACGGTCCACATCATCGGGCCCGACGGTGAGGAGCTCGGGCCGGGCGAGGAGGGGGCGATCTACTTCTCGGGCGGCGGCAGCTTCGAGTACAAGGGCGACCCCGAGAAGACCGAAGGCTCGCGCCTCCCCGGCGGCCTGTCGACCCTCGGCGACATCGGCTACCTCGACGAGGAGGGGTACCTCTACCTCACCGACCGCAAGGCGCACATGATCATCTCGGGCGGGGTCAACATCTACCCACGCGAGATCGAGGACGTGCTCATCCAGCATCCCGTCGTCGGCGACGTCGCGGTGTTCGGCATCCCCAACGACGACTTCGGCGAGGAGGTGAAGGCGGTGGTCGAGCTGCTCGACGGCCACGAGCCCACCGACGACCTCGCACGCGAGCTGCTCGCCTTCTGTCGCGAGCATCTCGCCGGGTTCAAGGTGCCCCGCAGCCTCGACTTCACCGACGACATGCCCCGCCTGCCCACCGGCAAGCTCTACAAGCGCAAGCTGCGCGACCGCTACCTCGCCGACGCCACGACACAGCCGACCTGAGCCAGCGAGAGCGACTCCCGTCGCTAGCCTCACCGGTGTGCCTTCGACGAGGCGGGCGACCGACATCGGACTTGCGCTGCCGGCGGCGGTACTCGCACCTGTGGCGTCGGTCATCCGGCGGGACGACGCCGCACGGTGGCTACGAGCCCGCGCCGCGTCGACCCCGATCGTCGCGAAGCTCGTCACCGCCCCCTTCTGGCTCCTCCTCATCGCGCGGGGCGTGCTCTATCCCGTGTTCGGCGCGGACGACCTGGAGCATTCGTGGGGTGGGCCCACCCTGCTCGGCGCATGGGCCGTCCACCTGCTGATCGGCATCGCGCTCCTCGCGGCCGTGTCCGTCCTCCTCGCGATGGCGACGCGCGATGCCGCGGCATCGTCCACCTGATTCTGCGAGTCTCAACGCTCGCCACGCGGCCATCTGGA
>CAZAVX010000002.1:7632-43154 GCA_964488835.1 uncultured Iamiaceae bacterium
CGGCATCGTCCACCTGATTCTGCGAGTCTCAACGCTCGCCACGCGGCCATCTGGACTCGCAGAACGCGGGAGGGGCGAGGGGTGGGGAGTGAGGGGTGAGTGCTCGAGGCGCGCGGCGCCCGTCAGTTCGTGGTCAGCGAGTCGAGGAGGGCGCGGATCGCGTCCTCGACGGGCTGCTTGGTGACCCCGACCCGGGCGAGCAGACCATCGGGCTCCTCGGCGTCGAGGAGCGCGAGGAGCACGTGCTCGGTGCCGACGTAGTTGTGACCGAGGCGCAGCGCTTCACGGAAGGTGAGCTCGAGGACCTTGCGGGCGTCCTGGTCGTAGGGCACGAGACCAGGGGGATCCTCGGCGGCCGGGGGCAGGGCGGCCCTGGCGACGTCGGCGACCGAGCGCAGTGACACCCCGACCGCCTCGATCGCCTTCGCGGCGAACGCCTCGGGCTCGCTGAGCAGACCGAGCACGAGATGGACCGTGCCGACCTCGGCACTCTTCGCGGCAACCGCCTCGTTGTGGGCCGCGGTCAGCACGTTCTTCGCCCGGGGCGTGAACCGTTCGAAGCCGCCCTCGGCGAAGCTGGCCGGGTCGATCTCCTTCGGCACGAACCGCTTGCGGGCAGCCTGCTTGGTGACCCCCATCGCCTGACCGATCTCGGTCCACGAGGCACCGGAGCGGCGAGCCTGGTCGACGAAGTGCCCGACGAGGTGGTCGGCGAGCTCGCCGAGGTGATCGGCGGCGACGACCGCGCTGGTGAGCTGCTCGAGGACGTCGGCATGGACCGTGCGGATGGCGTCGATGAGATCGTCGAGGCGAACGGAGGAGGCGATCGGAGTCGGTTCCATACGACAACCCTAAGTTGTCGTATCGACTTTCGTCAACCTTCGGTTGTCGCGAGCTCGAGGGCGTCTGCCCAGCCGAGACCATCGGCGATGCGCTGGGACCACCGAGGGATCGCCGGCGGGCGGTTCAGGGCGAAGGCCCCGACGAGCCGCTCGCCCCGGCCGATCAGCGCGACGAACCGCCGCTCCTCCACCGAGCCGTCGACGACCTCGATCGTGTCGCCGGCCGCCACCCGGCCGACGAGCTGGAACTTGCGGTCGTACTGGTCGCTCCAGAAGTAGGGAACCGGCGCGTACGGCTCGCCCGGCCCGTCACCCGCCAACAGGCGCCGGGCGGCGTGCTGGCCCATGGCCACCGCGTTGTCCCAGTGCTCGACCCGGGCCGACTCACCGAAGCGAGGGTTGGTCCAACGCGCCACGTCGCCCGCGGCGACCACGCCCGGGGCGGCCAGGGTGGTCTCGTCGCACACCACCCCGTCGTCGATCGTGAGCCCCGACCCCTGGAGCCACTCGGTGTTCGGCACCACGCCGATGCCCACGAGCACCACGTCGGCCTCGATCGAGGACCCGTCGGCGAGCTCGAGGGCCGCCACCCGCCCGCTTCCGTCGGCCCGCAACCGTGACACCCCGACCCCGAGGCGGAGATCGACGCCGTGGTCCCGGTGGAGGTCGGCACACACCTGGCCGAGCGCCGGCGGCAGCACCCGAGCCAGCGGAAGGTCGAGCGTCTCGACGATGGTGACCTCGAGGCCCATGCCCCGGGCGGTGGCTGCCACCTCGGCCCCGATGAACCCGGCGCCGATCACCACCAACCGGCGTGGCCCGGCGAGCAGGTCCCCTCGGAGGGCAGCCGAGTCGCCCGCGGCGCGGAGCACGTGCACGCCGGCGAGCGGGTCGCCGGGTAGCGACCGAGGTCGGGCGCCGCACGCGAGGATCACCCCGTCGGACTCGACGACCTCACCCGATGCGAGCGTCACCCGCCGACTCACGGCGTCGAAGGCCGTCGCCATCGTGCCCAACCGCCAGTCGATGCGGAGGTCCTCTCCGCCGCGCTCCAAGGAGATGTCGGCGAGCTCGACCTGACCGGCGAGGAACCTCTTGGAGAG
The DNA here is from genome assembly GCA_964488835.1 of uncultured Iamiaceae bacterium. Classification (GTDB taxonomy): domain Bacteria; phylum Actinomycetota; class Acidimicrobiia; order Acidimicrobiales; family SKKL01; genus SKKL01. The sequence continues at coordinate 9,578 of CAZAVX010000002.1, forward strand.
CGGCGGCCGGTCGTAGGGACGTTCGGGCTCCCCTCCGACGACGACGAGCTCGCCGTCGAACCCCTCACGGCGGAGGGTCTGGGCGGCCCGGTACCCGGCGAGCGACGCGCCGACGACGGTGATGCGGCGCACGGCCCGAGCGACCGCCTACTGCTCGACGAGGGTGATGGCCTGCTTGGGGCAGCGGTCGACGGCCTCCTGCACGGCGCCGAGGTCGCCGTCGGCCACCTCCTCCTTCAGCACGTAGAGGAAGTCGTCGTCACGCACCTCGAAGTACGCCGGCGCGACCTGCATGCACACGGCGTTGCTCTCGCACTTGTCGAAATCGACCTCGATCTTCATGGCCATGACGATCCCTCCCGTCGGTCTGCCCTGGATGACCCGCCGCCATCTTGCCAAACCCGCGTCAACCGATCGCGCCGCTCACCCGTCTCCATGCTGAGCTCCACCGGAGCCCAGCGATCAGAAGACCGTGATCAGAACACCGTGTAGCCCCCGTCGACGACGATCATGTCGCCGGTGTGGAACAGATTGGCGGGATCGGCGAGGAAGACCGCCGCCGGGCCCAGGTCGGCCGGTTGCCCCCACCGGCGGACCGGGGTCCGGCGGGTGGTCGCCTCCATGAACTTCTCGTTGGTGGTGGCGAGTGCGGTCATGTCGGTCTCGGTCCACCCGGGCAGGATCGAGTTGCAGCGGATCTTGTAGCGGGCGAGCTCGACCGCGAGCCCTCGGATCATCGCGAGCAGCCCGGCCTTCGAGTGGGCATAGGACTGGTTCGCCGGTGCACCGTGGATGGCCGACGTCGACGACACGCCGATCAGCGACCCGCCCTCGCCCCGCTCGACCATGTGCTTCGCAGCCTCGCGGAAGCACAAGAACGCGCCCTCGGAGTTCACCCGCTGCACTCGTCGCCAGGCGTCGAGGGTGAGCTGGGTGAAGGGCCCTCCCCCACCGATGCCGGCATTGGCGATCATGACGTCGACCTTGCCGAAGGCGTCGAGGGTGGCGGCGAAGGAGGTGACGACCTGCTCCTCGTCACCCACGTCGACCGCGAACGCCTCGGCGCGCCGGCCGGTGGCACGCAGCTGCTCGACCGCGGCGGCGTTCTTCTCCCCGTTGCGTCCCCAGACGACGATGTCGGCGCCCGCCTCGGCGAGCGCGTTCGCCATGCCGAGCCCGATGCCCCCGTTGCCGCCGGTGACCACCGCCACCAGTCCCGTCAGGTCGGTCATTCGTCGCGCTCCTCGTCGTCGGTGGTCGTGGTGGTCGTGCTCGTGCTCGTACTGGTCGTGCTCGTGCTCGTGCTCGTCGTGGTGGGAAGGTACTCGGCGCACTCCTCGGTGAGGAACGCCTCGATCTCGGCCCGGGCAGCGAGGTAGTCGGGTCTGAATCGAACCTCGAACTCGGCGGCGATCCGCTCCCGCGTCCGCGAGGCGTGCTCCTCGAGCTCCTCGGCCGCTTCGCGCAGGACCGTGACCGGATCGTCGACCTCGTCGGGCGCGAGCTCGTCGAGGCGGCGCCACACCGCGGCGTCGGCCTCGGCGACCGGCTGGTTCACGAGGGCGAGCCGACAGAAGGTCAACTCGTCGGGCTGACCATCGTCGTCGTCACCGCCTCCTCCGCAGCCGGCGGCGAGGACGGTGAGTGCCATCGTGGCGATCGCCAGCGCGGCACGCACCCTGCGGCGGCCACGACAGGGGCGAAGGCGACGACGACGGGGGGACACCTGGGCGAGCGTACCCAGCACCACCACCGCCGACGGACCCGCCCTACCGGGCCCGACCCCCGTGGCGTTGCCCCTCGTCGTACGCTCAGCGTCGTGATGCTCGACATCGACGACGGCGCAGGGCAGCTGCGACCCGAGCATCTGGCAGCCGAGCCCTGGCGAGGGTCGGTCGCGGGGGCCGTCGCCGCTGCCGTGGCGCTCGGGGTCGGCGAGCTGGTGGCCGCCTTCGGCACGAGCTTCCCCTCGTTGGTCGTCGGCGTCGGCGGCTGGACCATCGACCGGGCGCCGGGATGGGTCGCCCGTGCCGCGATCGAGATGGTCGGCACGAACAACAAGCCGCTGCTCGTGGTCGGCATCGTGGTGGTCACCATCGCGCTCGGTGCCTGGTTCGGTCGGCGCTCACGGCGACACCACGTCGTCGGGGTCGGGGCGTTCGTGGTGTTCGGCCTCCTCGGCACGTTCGCATCGGCGGGCGAGCCCGGCGCCACGTTCCTCAGCGCCCTCACCGTCGGCATCCTCGCCACCTCGGTCGGCATCGGCACGCTCCTCCTGTTGCTCGTGGTCGGCGACGGACGAGTCCCCGTCACGACCACCCAGCTCGAGTCGCCCACCGATCCCCACGCGTCGCGCCGATCCTTCCTCGCCTTCGCCGGGGCCGCCGGCGCGTTCGGTGCGCTCACCGCCGCCGGGGGGCGTCGGCTCGCCGGCCAGTCGACCGTGGAGGTCGCCCGCCAGGAGATCGAGCTCCCACCTCCCGCCACCACCGTGCCCGCCACGTCGCGGGCGCCGCAGGCCTTCGCCGACGTCGCGGACCTCTCTCCGCTGCACACCCCGAACGACGACTTCTACCGGATCGACACCGCGCTCGCCGTGCCCCAGGTCGACCCGGCCGGCTGGACCCTCACCCTCGACGGGCTCGTCGACGCGCCGCTCACGCTGACCTTCGAGGAGTTGTCGGCGATGCCCCTCGTCGAGTCCGACGTCACCCTCTCGTGCGTGTCGAACATGGTCGGTGGCCACCTCGTCGGCACCGCCCGCTGGCTCGGGGTGCCGCTCGCCCACCTCCTCGAAGAGGCAGGCGTGCAGCCCGACGCCGAGCAGGTGGTCGGCCGCTCGGTCGACGGGTTCACCGCCGGCTTCCCGCTCGCCGTGCTCGACGACGACCGACCCGCGCTCGTCGCCATCGGCATGAACGGCGAACCGCTCCCACTGCGTCACGGCTTCCCCGCCCGCCTCGTCGTCTCGGGCCTCTACGGCTACGTGTCGGCCACCAAGTGGCTCGAGCGCATCGAGCTGACGACCTGGGCGGGCTTCGACGGGTACTGGATCCCGAGGGGGTGGTCGAAGGAGGGCCCGGTCCACACCCAGTCGCGCATCGATGTCCCCCACGGCAACACGATGATCCCCGCCGGGCCGACGCCGATCGCCGGGGTGGCGTGGGCGCCGAGCCGGGGCATCGAGGCCGTCGAGGTGCAGGTCGACGACGGCCCCTGGCACGAGGCCGAGCTCTCCGACACCCTCGGCGACCATGCGTGGCGGCAGTGGCTGGTGCGCTGGGACGCCGAGCCCGGCGACCACACCATCCGGGTCCGGGCCACCGACGGCACCGGCGAGGTGCAGACCTCCGAACGACGGCCACCGGCCCCGTCCGGCGCCACCGGCTGGCACGAGATCAGGGTCGAGGTGGCGCCTCGCCAGTAGCGTTGGCGGTCACATGAAGCTCGTCATCCAGATCCCCTGCCTCGACGAAGAGGCCGCCCTCCCCGCCACGCTGAAGGCCCTGCCACGCGAGGTGGAGGGGTTCGACGCCGTCGAGTGGCTGGTGATCGACGACGGCTCCACCGACCGCACCGTCGAGGTCGCCCGCGAGAACGGCGTCGATCACATCGTGCGTCTCCCCACCCACAAGGGCCTCGCCGTCGCGTTCCAGGCGGGCATCGACGCCAGCCTGAAGCTCGGTGCCGACGTCATCGTGAACACCGACGCCGACGGCCAGTACGACCCCGACGACATCCCCCGGCTCGTCGCCCCGATCCTCGCGGGCGAGGCCGACCTGGTGGTGGGCGACCGGGGGGTCGGGCAGGTCGACGACTTCTCGTGGACCAAGCGCCGCCTCCAACGTCTCGGCAGCTCGGTCGTGAGCAGAGCCGCCGGTATGCCGGTGCCCGACGCGACGTCGGGCTTCCGCGCCTACAACCGTGACGCCGCGCTCGGCGTCGTCGTGCTCTCCACCTTCACCTACACCCTCGAGACGCTCATCCAGGCCGGGGCCAGCGCGGTCACCGTCGGCCACGTCCCGATACAGAAGAACCCGGTCGACCGACCGTCGCGCCTCTTCCGCTCGAACTGGGACTACATCCGTCGCAGCGTCGGCGGCATCCTCCGGGTCGCCACCTTCTACTCGCCGCTGCGCACGTTCACCTTCGTCGCCGTCCTGCTCGGCATGGGCGCGCTCGCGTCGTGGTACCCGTTCCTGTCGAGCTGGGTGCGGGGCGACGGCACCGGTCGCGTGCAGTCGATCATCCTCGGCGCGATCTTCGCGATCGCCGCCGTGCAGGTGATGGCGGTGGGCGTGCTCGCCGACCTGCTCGGCAAGCAACGGGGCCTCACCCAGGAGACGCTCGAACGCATCCGCCGCCTCGAGCTCCACCTCGGCGTGCCGCCCTCCCACTACGAGCCCGGCGCCGACCGCGAGCGCGAGCCGGAGTAACGGTCAGGCCTCCGGGCGGTCCGACGGTCCGGGCACGAGTTCGGCGGCGAGGTCGAGGAGCAGCTCGTCGTTGCCGGGGGCGGCGAGCAGCCCGAGGCCGACCGGGAGCCCGTCGAAGGTCATCAGCGGTAGCGACACCTGCGGGGCCTTGGCGATCGGGGCGATCACGCTGAGATCCATGAGGCGAGCCCGAGTGGCGGCCGCGTCGCCGGAGTCGGTGGTGAGGAGTGGGGCCGGGCCGGGTGCGGAGGGCAACACGAGGACGGCGTCGCCCGAGACGAGCTCCCAGACCCGCTCGGAGAGGAGGGCGCCGAGCACGACGGCGGCGTCGTACTCCTCGTCGGTGACGGCCGCGGCCTCCTCCCAGCGCGGGGCGATCGACGGGCCGAACGTCGGACGCAACCGCTCGATCCACTCGCGGTTGGCCGTCCAGGCGTCGCGGCGTTGGAGGGTGCGGAACGTCGAGGCCCACCGGTCGGCCTCCCCGTCGCGCCAGAAGCGGATCGGCTCGGGCGAGCGCCCGGTCACCTCGGCGACCCGTCGGACCGCGGCGTCGATCTCCTCCACGTGGCCCGGGTCGCACCGGCCGAACAGGTCGATGGCGACGAACACCCGGCCCAGGCGGCTGCGGGTCGCACGTCGCGAGTCGAGGAGGACCCGGCCGACACGTCGAGCGAGCTCACCGGAGCGAGCGAACCACCCCACCGTGTCGAAGCGGGGGGCGAGCGGGAACACGCCCCGCACCGGGATGCGGCCATGGGTGGGTCGCATGCCGACGAGGCCGCAGTACGACGCGGGGACCCGGACCGAACCGGCGGTGTCGGTGCCGAGCGCGAAGTCCACGAGACCGCCGGCGACCGCGACCGCGGAGCCGCTCGACGAGCCGCCGGGGTCGCGGAGAGGGTCGAGCGGGTGGGTCGGCGTGCCGTAGTGGTCGTTGACCCCCGAGAGCGCGTACGCCGTCTCGACGGTGTGGGCCTTGCCGAGGCAGGTGGCGCCCGCGTCGAGCAGGGCGTCGACGGCCCAGGCGTTGCGCTCGGCAGGAGCGGACGCGGCGCGCACGTCGGGGTTCCCGGCGCCGGTGGGGACCCCCGCCACGTCGATGACGTCCTTGGCGACGAACGTCAGCCCGTCGAGGTCGCCGGACCCGACCGGCGCGGCGAGCGTGTCCGGTCCGACGATGAGACACCCGAACGGGTCGCTCACCGTCGCACCACCGTCTCGATCGTCATCATGACGTCCCTCCTGGCGAACGCGGAGAGTAGTCGAACACCCCGCGCGGTCCCCCACCCGTGCAACTCGGGCGGTCGGCTGGTTCAATCGAGACATGAACGTTCGAGCCCCGATGCGCCCACCCCGTGCCAACGAACCGTGTTGGTGCGGCAGCGGCACCAAGTTCAAGCGGTGCCACGGCGACTCGTCGATGCGCATCCGGCCCGGCAACCTCAGCCCCACCCGCGAGGTGCCCGACCACATCGAACGTCCCCCCTACGCCGAGTCCGGTCGGGCCGTCCGCCGGCCCGAGCCGCGGGTGAAGAGCCCCGACGTCATCGAGCGCATGCGGCGCACCGGCCGTGCCGCCGCCGAGGTGCTGGCCGCCACCGCGAGCCACATCCGCCCCGGCATCACCACCGACGAGCTCGACGCCATCGCCCACGCGGAGACGATCGCCCGCGACGGCTACCCCAGCCCGCTCAACTACAACGGCTTCCCGAAGTCGCTCTGCACCTCGGTGAACGAGGTCATCTGCCACGGCATCCCCGACGACCGACCGCTCCGCGAGGGCGACATCGTCAACCTCGACGTCACCGTCTTCCGCGAAGGCGTCCACGGCGACACCGACGCGACCTTCCTCGTCGGCGAGGTCGACCCCGAGTCGCGGCGGCTCGTCGAGGTCACCCGCGAGGCGATGGAGCGCGGCATCGAAGCCGTGCGGCCCGGACGCCCCATCTCCGACATCGGCACGGCCATCCAGGAGCATGCCGAGGGCCAGGGCTACGGGGTGGTGCGCGACTTCATCGGCCACGGCATCGGCGAGCAGTTCCACACCGATCTCCAGATCCCGCACTACTACACGCCCCACGCCTCCACGATCATGGAGCCGGGCATGACCTTCACCATCGAGCCGATGATCACGATGGGCACCTACCAGTTCCGCCTGTGGCCCGACGGGTGGACCGCGGTCACCAACGACGGGCTGCGCACCGCCCAGTTCGAGCACACCGTGCTCGTCACCGACGACGGCGTCGAGATCCTGACCTCCCTCGACTGACCGACCGCGGCAGCGCGCGTGCCGGCGAGGGGTCAGCGATGGGCGGCGCGCTGGAGTCGGTCGCGCACCGCGGCGCCGATGCCCTCCGGAGGCGGGGGCACCACCACGAGCACGCCGAGCCCGCGTGCGTCGGCCTCGCGAAGGCGCGAGTAGAGCACCCGGGCGTAGTCGGGAGCGTCGCCCGCGGGGTCGAGCTCGGCGGCACCGAACGGCAACCCCTCGACCGCTCGGGGTGCGAGCACCCCCACGCCGCGGTCGTCGACCAGGTGCTCGGCCACCTCGGCGACCACCGTGGCGTCGTCGACGTCGTGGTGCAGCACGACCACGCGGGCATCGGGGGCGTAGTGCGACGCGAGCATGCCGGGCGCGACCACCGTCGCCCCGTCGCCCGCGACCGCCACCTCCACCCCGAGCACCTCGGCGATCTCCTCGGGGGTGATGCCCCCACGTCGGACCACGACGGGTTGGTCGCCGGTGAGGTCGACGATGGTGGACTCCACCCCGACGCGACACGGGCCGCCGTCGAGGACGAGGTCGACCGAGTCGCCGAGTTCGTCGACGACGTCCTGGGCGGTGGTCGGGCTCACCCGTCCGAACCGGTTGGCCGACGGCGCCACGACCCCGGAGCCGAGCTCGGACAGCACCTGGTGGGCGAGGGGGTGGGCCGGACAGCGGACCGCGACGGTGTCGCGACCTCCGGTGATCCGGTCGTGCACCTCCCCGGAGCGCCAGACGAGGAGCGTCAGCGGGCCGGGCCACCAGCGGTCGACCAGTTCCCACGCCCACTCCGGGACGTCGCGCGCCCACCGGTCGAGCTCGGCGGGCCCGGCCACGTGGACGATGAGCGGGTGGTCGGTGGGTCGGCCCTTGGCCTCGAACACCCGGGCGATGGCGTCGAGCCGTGAGGCGTCGGCGGCGAGGCCGTACACCGTCTCGGTGGGGAGGCCGACGAGGCCGCCGCTGCGCAGCACCTCCACCGCTTCGGCGACGTCGGTGGTGATCCGTGGTGCGCCTTCGCGCGACGTGGGCGACGGGTCACCGTTCGACATGGTGCCGATCGTACCGGTCCGACCGGATGCCCTCCGGGGGTTGACCCATCTCGATCACGGGTACGGACCGCACCATGGCCCTCGTCGACACCCGCGCCGAACGCTTTGACCCCACCCAGTCGAACCCGTGGGTCGCTCTCCTGGTCTTCTCGCTGCTCGTCGGCGCCGTGTCGTTCGTCGGCAACCTCGCCACCAGCTCGGGGATGGCGTGGTTCGAGGGGCTCGACAAGCCGTCGTTCCAACCCCCCGACGCGGTCTTCGGTCCCGTGTGGGCAGGGCTCTACCTGCTCATCATCGCCGCGGGCTGGCTCGTCTGGCGTGAGGTCGGCGTGTCCGCGGTACTCGTGCCGTGGGTCGTGCAGCTCGCGCTGAACCTCGGCTGGTCGGTGGTGTTCTTCGGACTCGAGTCACCGGGCTGGGCGGTCGCGGAGATCGCGCTGCTCCTCGCCGCGATCGTCTGGACCATCGTCAGCTTCTGGCCCGTGCACCGGCTGGCCGCACTCCTGCTCGTGCCCTACCTCGGGTGGGTGGGATTCGCCACGGCGCTCACGGTGGCCATTGCCTCGCTGAACTAGGAACCGAGAACCGCGGCACCGGTTCCTGGTCCTGAGACCGCCATGTGGTGGTGGAGCTGGCGGGATTCGAACCCGCGGCCTCCTCGATGCGACCGAGGCGCTCTAGCCAACTGAGCTACAGCCCCGCAACGGGGGACGGTCGGCACGACCGTCAGAGCGACGAGCGTAGCCGCTGTCGCGCCGACCCCGGTACTCGACGGGATCGGGTTCGGGCCGTCGAGCCGCTCAGCGGCTGGCGACGGAGATGCGCACGTCGCCGGTGCCCGACATGGGCTGGACGACGGTGGGCAGCACGGCCACCTTCCGGCGCCGCTCGAGGGCCCGCTGCTGCATCTGCCAGAGCAGCGCGGTGTAGCCGCCGAAGGCCAGGATGCTGAGGCCGAAGAGCAGCCACCCGACCGTGCCGAGCACGAGCGCCATCAGGAACGTGACCGGGACCGACACGGCGAGGCCGGTGAAGATCTGGCGGCGACGGGCCTTTGCGGCACGTCGACGGGCGGCGGCGGCCCGGTCGGAGTTCACCCGGCGGCGCTCGGCGAGATCGAGCACCTGGGAAGGCACCGGAGCGGGCGCCGGCCCGATGGGTGCGGCCTGACCCACGGCCTGGGAGGAGCCGGAGAGGTAGCTGGAGGGGGTGGAGCCGGCGAGCACCGTCATCTTGTGACGGAACGACCCGATCGAGTCCGACGGGCGAATGACACCGCTCAACAGGCGGATCGCCGGTGGAACGAGCACGAATCCCCATGCGATGAGGCAGAACATCAACAACGCCGTCAGCGCAAGGTTCATGGTCTCTGGCACTCCTCGTAGTCCGACAGTTCCGGTTCCGCCGAACCTCCCGCTGCGGTGCCGCCCCTTCGTGACGAAGATGACGGCCTCACGACGATTGTGACGGTTCTACTACGAATCAGAATGGCGCGCCAGTATCCGCGTCAGCTGGGGAGGCCGTCGGACGAGGACGTGTCCTCACGGCGGTACGTGCCGGAACGGCCGCCCGTCTTCTCCCACAGGGTGATGTCGCCGATGACCATCGAACGGTCGACCGACTTGCACATGTCGTAGATGGTGAGCGCCGCGACCGAGCACGCCGTCATCGCCTCCATCTCGACCCCGGTGCGGTCGACGGTGTCGACCTGGGCCTCGACCTCGATGTAGTCGTCCTCGATGCGGAAGTTCACGAGCACCGAGCCCACGAGCAGCGGGTGACACAACGGGATGAGGTCGGCCGCCCGCTTCGCCGCCTGGATGCCCGCCACGCGGGCCACCGGCAGCACGTCGCCCTTGCTGAGCGCACCGCGGGCGACGAGCGACGCCGTCTCGGGCTGCATGTAGACCCGGCCCCGGGCGAGGGCCCGCCGATGGCTGGGCTCCTTCGGCGTGACGTCGACCATCCGGGCTCGGCCGAGCGGATCGAGGTGGGTGAGGCGGTGGTCGGACATCCGCCCGAGTCTACCCATGCGGCCGGTGCTGGCTCCGAGGGAGGGGTCCAGGCAGGTCGAGATCAGCCCGCCGGGGCGAGGGCCGATGCGATCGAGGCCGCGAGGGGCGTCCCGGCGGCGAGCCGAGGATCGGGCACGGGCTCGCCGAAGCCCCGGACGACGGGCACGAGGCCGGCCCACACCCCGAGCTCGAGGTCGGCCTCGTCGTCGACGACACCGTGGGTGCGCGCCTTCGCCGATCCCTCGGCGATGTCGAGGCGCAGCACGGCGGTCTGGCGCAGCTCGACCCGCGACGGCTCGCGGACCTCGGCCCAGCGACCGGGTACCAGGTGCTCGGTGATGACCCGCAGTCCGTGGCACTTCTCGTCGTCGTCGGCGACGGTGCGGACCGGGCCGAACACGACCGCCGAGCGGTAGTTCATCGAGTGGTGGAACGCCGAGCGGGCGAGCACCAGCGCGTCGACGAGGGTGACGCTGACACAGGCCGTCGGCTGTGACGGGAGCTTGCGCATCAGACGGCTGGCGACCGAGCCGTGGAGGTACAGCGAGGACCCCTCGCGCCCGTAGAGCATCGGGATGACGGCCGGTTCACCGTCGACGACGAGGCCGACGTGGCCGATCGACTCCGCATCGAGCACCGCGTGCACCGCCGCCTCGTCGTACGCCGCGCGCTCGGGATGCCGCTTCACGCGGCTGCGCTCGGAGATCGGTCCGGGTGGCGTCGGCTCGCTCATCTCCCGAACAGTACGGAGCGATGCGCGACGGGCCTACCGAGTTTTCGAGGGGGCTCAGCCGCCGATCTGGCTCATCGACCGGTTGGGTCGGATGAAGACCTGCTCGCCGATGTGGTGGCCGGCCCATTTCGAGCCGACGGTCGCCTCGACGAGCGCGGCGAGCTCGTCGTCGGAGGCTCCGGCGCGCAGCGGCCCCCGCAGATCGGTGTCCTCGAGCGCGAAGAGGCACGCGCGGAGCTGCCCCTCGGCGGTGAGGCGCACCCGGTCGCAGGTGGAGCAGAACGAGTGGGTGACGCTCGCGATGATGCCGACCTCGCCGCCACCGTCGAGGTAGCGGAACCGCTCGGCGGGGGCCGACCCCTGGTGGTGGGGGTCGACCGGCTCGAGCGGGAACACCTCGCCGATGCGCTCGACGATCTCGCGGTGGGTGACGACCTGCTCCTCGGTCCATTCGCCCGAGGCGTCGAGCGGCATGAACTCGATGAAGCGCACCTGGACGCCGCGCTCGCGACCGAACCGGGCGAAGTCGACGAGCTCGTCGTCGTTCACCCCGCGCATCATCACCGCGTTGAGCTTCACCGGGTGCAACCCGGCGGCCAGCGCGGCGTCGATGCCCGCGAGCACCCGGTCGAGGTCGTCGCGACGGGTGATCTGGTGGAAGCGGTCGGGACGGAGTGTGTCGAGTGAGATGTTGATGCGGTTCAACCCGGCGTCGACCAACTGCGGGGCGAGCGAGGTGAGGGTCGCCCCGTTGGTGGTGAGCGCCAGGTCGGTGCCGAGCGCGGCGAGCTTCTCGACGAGCACCGGCAACTTGGCGCGCACGGTGGGCTCACCGCCGGTGAGGCGGATGCTGTCGAAGCCGTAGCGCTCGACGAGCAGCCGCGCGATCCGCTCGATCTCCTCGAAGGTGAGGAGCTCGTCGCGGGGGAGCCATTCCATGCCCTCGGACGGCATGCAGTACGTGCAGCGGAAGTTGCACCGGTCGGTGACCGAGATGCGCAGGTCGCGGTGGACCCGTCCGAAGCCGTCGGCGAGGGGGAGCATTCGACCCCAGGCTACGGGGTCTGCCACCTCGGCGCGACGCCGCCGGGTCAGTCGGGCGGCGCGGTGGCGAGATCGCCGAGCACGATGACCGGGATCGTGCCATCGGGAGGCACCCCGTCGCCGTCGGCGAGCACGCCGAGGCCGTCGGCAGCCGCCATGGCCGACAGCTGGTGGGAGCCCTGGCCACCCGAGGAGCGGGCGACGATCGTGCCGTCGGCCGCGACCGACAGGCGCACCCGCACGAAGTGGGTCTTGCCGTCTGGGGTCCGGCTCAGCCCGTCGGGCACGGTGGCGGGCAGCACGGCGCGACCCCAGGTGGCGTGGCCCATCATCGTGCGCAGGGCGGGCCGGGCGAACAGCTCGAAGGAGACCATCGACGACACGGGATTGCCCGGCAACCCGAACACCGGCACGCCACCGACGGTGCCGACCGCGAGCGGCTTCGCCGGGCGGATCGCCACCTGCATCCACTCCATGTCGCCGAGGTCGTCGAGCACCGCCTTCACCAGGTCGAAGTCGCCCATGCTGACCCCGCCGGAGGTGACGAGCGCGTCGTGATCCCGGGTGGCGTCGAGGATGCGGCGCCGGATCAGCTCGGCGTCGTCGGGGACGATGCCGAGGTCGTGGGCCTCACAGCCGAGCTCGCGGAGAAGGGCGACGAGGGTGTGGCGGTTGCTGTCGCGGATCTGGCCCGGCTGGAGCGGGACGGCGCCCTCGACGAGCTCGTCGCCGGTCGAGAAGACCGCGACGCGGGGCCGTCGGTGCACGGCGACGTCCCCGATCCCGAGCCCGGCCAGCACGCCGAGGTGACCGGGCCGCAGCTCGGTGCCGACCTCGACGACCACGTCGCCGGGCGAGAGATCCTCGCCGGGGCGGCGCACGTGGTTCCCCGCGGGTACCTCGGCACACACGTCGACCCGCTGCCCGTCGGGGTGCGGTCGGCAGCGTTCGATCATCACGACGGCGTCGGCACCCGGCGGCATCGGAGCGCCGGTCATGATCCGCACCGCCTGACCCGTTCCCATCGGCACCCGTCCGTCGCTGCCGGCGGCGATCGTGCCGACCACCTCGAGGGTGACCGGCGCCGCGTCGCTCGCCCCGGCGGTGTCGGCCGCGACCACCGCGAAGCCGTCCATCGCCGTGTTGGCGAACGGAGGGACGTGCTCGGCGGCGACGACCTCCTCCGCCACGACGAGACCCACCGCGTCGGCCGGCGCGAGACGCTCGACCGGCAGACGCGCGCACCGGGCGAGCACCCGCTCGCGAGCCTCGGCGAGTGGGATCACGCGCCGTGCTCCCCCGCCGCGAGCCCCTCGATGAGCGCGCGAAGGCCCGGACCGATGTCGTCGCGCTCGAGGCCGAGTTCGAGCACCGCTCGGAGGTAGTCGAGCTTGTTGCCGACGTCGTAGCGACCGCCCTCGAACACCAGCCCGTTGACCCCGGAGGTCTTCGCGAGCGAGGCGATGGCGTCGGTGAGCTGGATCTCGCCGCCGCGGCCGGGAGGGGTGCGTTCGATGTGCTCGAAGATCTCCGCGGTGAACACGTAGCGACCGATGACCGCGAGGTCGGAGGGCGCCTCCTCGGGTGCCGGCTTCTCGACGAGCTCGAGCACCCGGACCAGGTCGTCGCGGCCGTCGACGGGCTCGACCGCGGCCGAGCCGTAGAGCGACACGTCCTCCTTCGGCACCCGCATCAGCGCGATCGTCGAGAGCCCCGTCTCCTCGGTGGCGCGGATCATGTCGCGCAGGAGCGGGGATGAGGGGTGCATCATGTCGTCGCCGAGCAGCACGGCGAAGGCGGCGTCGCCGACGTGGCGGCGGGCCATTCCCACGGCGTGGCCGAGCCCGAGGGCCTCGCCCTGGCGCACCGAATGGAGCTCGACGAGGTCGGCGAGGGCCCGCACCTCGGCGAGCAGGTCGTCCTTGCCCCCGGCCTCGAGCACGGCTTCGAGCTCCTTCGAGCGGTCGAAGTGGTCTTCGAGCGCCTTCTTGTAGGGACTCACCACCGCGAGCACGTCGGAGATGCCCGCGGCCACCGCCTCCTCGACGATGTACTGGATCGCCGGGCGGTCGACGATCGGCAGCATCTCCTTCGGCACCGACTTGGCGAAGGGCAGGAATCGTGTGCCCCAACCGGCCGCGGGGATCACGGCCTTGCTCACGCGGGTCATGGACGGCTCCGTTGGTCAGGTGGTGGGCTCGGCGGGCCGGTCGGTGCGAGCGGGAGACGTCCGTCGCTCCTCGCCCCTCAGCAACCGGCCGATGTTCTCATGGTGCCGTGCGACGACGAGCACCGCTACCGCCACCGCGACGGCCACCTCGACGCGACGGGTCGTGGTGAGCGCGACACCGATCGGGAGTCCGACCGCCATCGCGAGCGACCCGACCGAGGCGATGCGCACCGTCAGCGCGAGGACGACGAACACCGCGAGCAGCACGAGGCTGACCGGTGGCCACAGCACGAGGGCCATGCCGCCGGCGGTGGCGACGCCCTTGCCGCCGCGGAACCCGCGGGTGAGGGGCACGACGTGGCCGAGCACCGCCGCACCGCCGGCGAGGCATGCCAACGTGCGACCCCCCACCGCCCAACCGAGACCGGTGGCGGCTGCGCCCTTCGCCACGTCGAGCGCGAGCACGACGACCCCTGCGCGGCGACCGGCGATGCGGTAGACGTTGCTCGCACCCGGGTTGTTCGATCCCTCGCGCGTGGGGTCGTGCCCCGCCCGGCCGGCGACGACGGCGGCCGACGGCAGGGTGCCGAGCACGTACGCGACGACGACCACGACGCTGCTGAGGACCGGCCCGCTGGACACCGGACGCATCCTACTGAGGGCCCGCGCGGGGCTCGGTCAGCCCCCGCTCGCCCACCCTCGGGACCCTGCCGGTCGCCGTCGACGGACACCCCCACTATGCTTGGCACTCGTCATTCGAGAGTGCTAGTCGTTCCGGAGGCGCACGCCCGATGCCCACGTATCAGTACCGCTGCCGCGAGTGTGGTGAAGACCTCGAGGTCCAGCAGTCCTTCAGCGACGATCCGCTCACCGAGTGCCCGTCGTGCCAGGGGCCGCTCCGCAAGGTCTTCTCGGCGGTCGGCATCTCCTTCAAGGGCTCGGGCTTCTACAAGAACGACAGCCGCGGCGGTTCCAGCTCCAGCAGCTCGTCGAGCTCCTCTGGTTCGAGCTCCTCCGATTCGGGCTCCTCGAGCTCCTCGGACTCCAGCTCGTCCACCACGACGAGCGCGGCCACCGCCTAGCAACCCACCGCCCCCTCGGCCACGGCGCCGACCCTCGACGGGGCCTCACCCCGCCGGTAGCCTTCCCCCCGGACTTCCCCCTCCCGTCCACTCCCCTCTCGGGAGGTCGTCCCGGTGGACCCTCGTCGCCGCCCACTCCCCTCGCGGCGCGCCCTGGCGCGCCGTCCCCGCCACCGCCTCACCACCGCGCTGCGCCGCCAGCCCCTGGTGTTCTGGGTGCTCACCCTCGCCGCCGCCGTCTCCACCTTCGCGGTGCTCCACGGCGCGCTCGACACCGTCACCGAGGGCGCCGAGACCTACGGCGATCTCGTCCCGGTGGTCGTGGCCCGGCGTCCCCTCGGCACGGGCGAGGTCGTCGCCCCCGACGACGTCGAGGTGGCCCGCCTGCCCGCCCGGCTGGTGCCGTCCGAGGCCCTCGGCCGACCGCCGGTGGGGCGCACGGTCCGCCACCCGATCCTCGCCGGCGAAGCAGTGGTCGGCGCCCGGCTCGCGCCCGACGGGGCCGTCGGCGTCGCGGCGCTGCTGCTCGAAGGGGAGCGGGCGGTCGCCCTCCCCCTCCCCGCGCATCGCGCGCCGGTCGAGGTGGGTCAGGTGGTCGACGTCCTCGCCACCGTCGACCCGCTCACCACTGGCGGACACCGTGCCGCCACCTCGGTGGTCGCCGCAGGGGCCACGATCATCGCCGTCGACGAGAACGGGGTCACCGTCGCCGCACCCGCCGACGACGCGGTGCGCATCGCCACCGCGCTCTCCACCGCGGTGGTCACCGTCGCGCTGGCGGGATGACCGGGCTCAGCGCCACGGGGTGGCGAGCAGGGCGAGCACCGCCGCGCCGGCCACGACGCGGTAGACGACGAAGGAGTCGAAGCTCCGGGTCCGCACGATGCGCAGGGTGGCCCACACCGCGGCCCAGCCGGTGAGGGCCGAGACGACGAACCCGACGGCGAACGCGGTGCGGAACTCGGCGGGCACGCCACCGTCGCCGACCACCTCGGCCGCGGTCAGCACGCCGGCGCCGGCGATCACCGGGATCGACATGAGGAACGCGAGGCGCGTCGCCGCATCGCGGTCGAACCCGAGCAGCCGCGCGACGGTGATCGTCGCACCGGACCTCGACACGCCCGGTTGGAGCGCGAGCGCCTGACCGACCCCCATGGCGAGGGCATCGCGGGCTCGCCAGGCCGGCATGAGCCGCTCGCCGCGCCGGCGGTCGGCCCAGCCGAGGAGCAGGCCGAATCCGATCAGCGCCAGCGCCACCACCGCGATGTTCGAGCCGCTGTCGTCGGTGTCGACCACCAGCACGCCGACGATCACCGCCGGGACGGTGGCGAGGGCGAGCAGCCAGGCGATCGGGGCGTCGGGATCGTCGCGGCGACGGTCGGCGTTCACGAGGGCGCCCAGGCCCGCCCGGGTGTAGCGGACGAGGTCGCGACGGAAGTAGGCGATCGCCCCCGCGAGGGTGCCGAGGTGGACCGCCACGTCGAAGGCCAGCTCGAGCTGGGGCTCGTCGACGAACGGATCCCAACCGAACAGCCAGCGGGCCAGCACGAGGTGCCCGCTCGAGGACACGGGGAAGAACTCGGTGAGGCCCTGGATCACCGCGAGCACCACCGCCTGGAGGATCGGCACGCGGTGTCAGTCCTTGGAGAGCGAGGGGATGATGCGGGGCGTCCACGGCCGCGCCCGATCGAAGTGGTGCCCGACGATCTCGCCCTGCGCGAGCGACGCCTTGAACTCCTCGGGGCCGTCGAAGTCGGGCATCTCGACATACACCGCCCCGAGGGCGTCGGGCACGTGGGCGTCGCTGCCGGCCCCGGCGAGCAGCCCGTGTGCGGCGGCGTACTCGGCGGCCTGCCGGTTGAGGTGCTCGAGGCTCGTCTTGCCGTTCTTCGCCTCGATGATGTCGACGAGTCCCTCGGCCACCAGCTCGTCGATGATCTCGGCGCGCAGGTTCGCCCGCATGGGGTCGAAGGGGTGGGGGATGTAGACGACGCCGCCCTGCTCGCGGATCCGACGGGCCGCCTCGACGGGTGGCACCCCGAAGGGGATGCGCTCGGTGAGGAAGAGCCCGATGATCTCGCCGAGCTGGGTGCGCAGCTCCTCGCCGACGATCACCCGGCACGGCAGGCGCTCGGCGAGCTCCTGGGCGCCGGCGATGGCGTTGTGGTCGGTGATGCAGAGGACGTCGATACCGCTGTCGATCACCGCCGCCTCGATCTCGTCGGGCGTGGTGGTCGAATCCCCGGACCACATCGTGTGGCTGTGCATGTCGACACGGACCCAGCCGTCCCGCAGGGGTCGGGCGAGGTGCGGGTGTCGGTCGACGGCCCGCTCGGGCTGGGTGTCAGGTGCGTCGGCCACGGCCTGCGATCCTACCGACCGCCCCACCTCCACCCGTCCCCCTCCGTGCGGCCACCCCTCCCCCTCCGGATTCTGCGAGTCTGAGCGGTCGCCACGCGGCCGGTGACACTCGCAGTTCCGGGACCGGCGGGTGGGCCGTTCCTCAGTCGGGTTCGATGATGGTGCGGGGGCCCGGGCCGTGGGAGGCGAGCTCGTCGTCGGGGTTGACGAGCCGGCAGTGGCGGAGCGAGAGACAGCCACAGCCGATGCAGCCGTCGAGACGGTCGCGGAGGCGCTCGAGCATCCCGATCTGGGCGTCGAGTCGCGGGCGCCACGCCACGGCGAGGCGTGACCAGTCGCGCTCGTTCGGGGTGCGGTTGTCGGGCAGGGAGGCGAGCGCCTCGCGGATCTCGTCGAGGGTGAGCCCCACCTGCTGGGCGACCTTGATGAACGAGATCCGCCGGATCATGTGCGGGTGGTAGCGGCGCTGGTTGCCCTCGGACCGCTCGGAGGTGATGAGGCCCTCGGCCTCGTAGAACCGCAGCGCGCTCGGCGACACGCCGGTGCGCTCGCTCACTGCGCCGATGGAGAGGATCGCAGCCATGGTCGCGACCCTACCGAGGAATGATCCTTGACTTCAAGTGAACTTGAGTTCATAGGGTCGCCCCCATGCATGTCAACCAGAACCCCGAACCCCTGTCCCTCGTCGTCGTCACAGGAAGCGTCCGCGAGGGGCGCCACGGCCCGACGGTCACCCGCTGGTTCGCCCAGCAGGCCACGACGCACCCCGCGTTCGAGGTCCACGCCGTCGACCTCGCCGACCTCGACCTGACCTTCACGCTCCCCCGCCACCTCCCGCCCGTCCAGCAGGACTTCCTCGCCCGCATCGACCGGGCCGACGCCGTCGTGGTCGTCGTGCCCGAGTACAACCACGGCTACCCCGCGAGCCTCAAGCAGGCGATCGATCTCGGACGGTCCGAGTGGCGCCGCAAGCCCGTCGGCATCGTGTCCTACGGCGCCCGCAGCGGCGGCATCCGCGCCGCCGAGCAGCTGCGCCAGGTGTTCCCCGAGCTCGAGGCGACGACGATCCGCGAATCGATCGCGATCCGCGACGTGTGGAACGCCTTCGACGCGGACGGCACGCCCTACCAATCCGATGGACTGGCGCTCGCGGCACGCGGGATGCTGGACCAGCTCGCCTGGTGGGCGGCGGCGCTGCGTTCGGCCCGCCAGGCCGACGCGCTGGGGGCGATGAGTTCATGACCTCGCGACCGTCTCCACCCCAGCTCGTCCCACGCCACACAGGAGCCCCCATGACGAACCCCACCCACGCCATCGAGACCGAGGGCCTGGTGAAGCACTTCGGCGAGACGAGAGCCGTCGACGGCGTCGACCTCGCCGTGGCCACCGGCTCGGTCTACGGCGTGCTCGGCCCGAACGGCGCCGGCAAGACCACCACCATCCGCATGCTCACCACGCTGCTGCGGCCCACCGCGGGCCGGGCCGCAGTCCTCGGACACGACCTCCTCGCCCACCCGCACCAGGTGCGCCAACGGGTGAGCCTCACCGGCCAGATGGCCTCGGTCGACGACGACCTCACCGCCGTCGAGAACCTCGTGATGCTCGGCCGCCTCATCGGCTTCTCGAAGTTCGACTCCCGCCGGCGGGCCGCCGAGCTCCTCGAGGGGTTCGGCCTCGCCGAGGCGGGCGAGCGTCAGGTGAAGACCTTCTCCGGAGGCATGCGCCGACGGCTCGACATCGCGGCGAGCATCGTCAACACGCCCGACCTCATCTTCCTCGACGAACCCACCACCGGCCTCGACCCCCGCAGCCGCAACCAGGTGTGGGACATCGTGCGGGCGCTGGCCAGCGGCGGCACCACCGTGCTCCTCTGCACCCAGTACCTCGACGAGGCCGACCAGCTCGCCGACCGAATCGCCATCATCGACACGGGTCGGGTCATCGCCGAGGGCACGGCCACCCAGCTCAAGGCCCAGGTCGGCTCGGGCGCCCTCCACGTCCGGGTGCGCGATCCCGAGCAGCGGACGACGGCGGCGGAGGTCCTCACCCGGGCGCTCGGCGTCGAGATCCACCTCGAGGGCGATCCCCACGCCCTCTCCGCTCGGGCCGCCGACCCCGACCGGGTCGCCCACGCGCTGTCCGAGCTCACCCACGCCGGCATCCTGCTCACCGAGTTCGCCCTCGGCCAGCCGAGCCTCGACGAGGTGTTCCTCGCCCTCACCGGCCGCCCCGCCGAACCACAGTCCGACACCGCCGCCGACGGCGAGCCGATCCCCGAGGAGGTCGCATGACCACCACCACCCCCTCCACCAACGGCAGCCCCAACAGCGAGGTGCTCGCCGCCCCCGACGCGTCGGTGCTGCGCACCGTGATGTCCGACACCGCCGAGCCGGTACCGCCCGGCCCGCTCGCCCAGTCGCTCACCTTCGGCTGGCGGGCGCTGCTGAAGATCAAGCACGTCCCCGAACAGCTCTTCGACGTGACGATGTTCCCCATCATGTTCACGCTGATGTTCACGTACCTGTTCGGAGGCGCCCTCGCCGGTTCCACCCGCGAGTACCTCCAGCAGCTACTCCCCGGCATCCTCGTGATGACCGTGGCGATGATCACGATGTACACGGGCATGACGCTCAACACCGACATCCAGAAGGGCGTGTTCGACCGGTTCCGGTCGTTGCCCATCTGGCGGCCGGCGGTCATCGTGGGCGCCCTGCTCGGCGACCTCGCCCGCTACTCGATGGCGTCGCTCGTCGTGCTCACGCTCGGCCTCGTGCTCGGGTTCCGACCCGACGCCGGGGTGGTCGGCGTGCTGGCCGCCGTCGGCCTGCTGCTCGTGTTCGCGTTCAGCCTCTCGTGGGTGTGGACCGCGATCGGCCTCCGCATGCAGACCCCCGAGGCGGTCATGCAGATGAGCATGCTGATCCTCTTCCCGCTCACGTTCGCGAGCAACGTGTTCGTCGACCCCGACACCATGCCGGGATGGCTCCAGGCCTTCGTGAAGGTGAACCCGGTCAGCCACCTCGTCACCGCCTCCCGCGACCTCATGCACGGCAACTCCGCGGGCGGCGACGTCCTCTGGGTGCTGCTCGCGTGTGCGGTGCTCGTGGCCGTGTTCGCCCCGCTGACCATGCGGCTGTTCGCCCGCGAGCGCTGAGCCGCACGCCCTGACCCTCTCGCCCCGCGTGCCCGGTTCCGGGTGTGCCACGATGCGGGGCGAGGGGGTCACACCAATGAGCGACCAGCAGTCCACCGGTTCCCGGATCGTGACGGTGCTCGAGCCGTCCGACGAGTACACCCACCAGCCCGACCCGGTCCCCAACTACAACGAGTCGATGTACCTCAACGCCTTCGATCTCGACGCCGAGGTCGGGGGCTGGTTCCGGCTCGGCAACCGGGTCAACGAGGGCTACGCGGAGATGACCGTCTGCACGTACCTGCCCGGCGGGCGGGTCGGGTTCATGTACGGCCGTCCCCGCATCGAGCACAACGACGCGATGGACGCGGGTGGCCTGCGCATCGAGGTCGTCGAGCCGTTCGAGCACCTGCGGATCACCTACGAGGGCACGGTCTGCCTGCTCGACGACCCGGGCCAGATGGCCGACCCGCGCACCGCGTTCCGCGACAACCCGCACGTCGAGTGCCGGGTCGACCTCGACGTCCGCGGCTGCTCGCCGATGTACGGAGGGCGCCAGGTGTACGAGGACGGACGCGAGCTCGAGCTCGACCCCGAGCGGAGCTTCGCGAAGGCCCACTACGAGCAGCACACCACCTCCACCGGCACGATCCAGGTGGGCGACGAGGTGCTCGACATCTCCGGCATCGGCCTGCGCGACAAGTCGTGGGGGCCGCGCTACTGGCAGGCGCTCTCGTGGTACCGATGGCTGCCGATGTCGTTCGGGCCCGACTTCGCCATGATGCTGTCGGTCATCGGCGACGACCAGGGCGGCAGCCGCCGGAGCGGGATGGTGCTCGTCGACGGCGAGTACCACCAGATCCGCGACTGCGAGATCGAGTCCGACTGGGACCACCGCGGCTACCAGACCGCGATGCGTTGCGTCGCCCGTACCGACCACGACACCTACGAGGTCGAGGGCGAGGTCATCTCGCTGATCCCGCTCCGCAACCGGCGCACGACGCCCGACGGCGACGAGCTCACCACCCGCATCACCGAGGCGATGACCCGCTATCGGTGCAACGGGCGTCGGGGCATCGGCATGAGCGAGTACCTCGACCAGGTGGTCGACGGCCGGCCGGTCGGACCCGACGTGAGGATGCCCGACCCCGCTCCATGAGTCCCGATCCCCAGCTCGACACCGCGCTCGTCGAGGTCCTCGAGCCCGTGCTCGGGCGGGTCGTCGTCGAGAACCTCACCCGGCTCTCCGCCGGAGCGAGCCGCGAGACCTGGTCGTTCGACGCGGTCGAGGCCGGTCGGCTCCGCCGCGCCGGCGTCCGCCACGAGCTGATCCTCCAACGCGACCGCTCCGGCGCCGCCGGCGAGGCCTCGGCACGGGAGGGCGAGCTGATCGGCCACGCCCGGCGGGGTGGGGTCCCGACCCCCGAGGTCGTGCTGAGCGCCCGCACTCCCAATCCGCTCGGGCGGTCGTTCTCGATCACCCGCCGCCTCGCCGGCGAGACGATCGCTCGGCGGCTCCTGCGCGACGACGAGTACGCGACCGCCCGAACGGGGCTCGTCGGCGACTTCGGCCGTGCGCTCGCCGCGATCCATCGCCTCGACCCGACGCCGATGGAGGGCGTGCTCGCCCACGTCGACGATCCCGTCGCCTCGATGCGCGCCACCCTCGACGGGCTCACCGACCGCCATCCGGTGTTCGAGCTCGTCCTCCGCTGGCTCGCCGACCACCGGCCCGAGCCCCGACCCACCTGCATCGTCCACGGCGACTTCCGGCTCGGCAACATGCTCGTCGACCGGGGTGGGCTCGTCGCCGTGCTCGACTGGGAGCTCTCGCACCTCGGCGACCCGATCGAAGACCTCGGGTGGCTCTGCGTGCGGGCGTGGCGATTCGGCGAACGGCCGCCGGTCGCCGGCCTCGGCGACCGCGAGCTGCTCCTCGCCGCCTACCGGGCCGAATCCGGCGTGTCGGTCGGCCTCGACGAGCTGCGCTGGTGGGAGGTGTACGGCACCCTCAAGTGGGCGGCAACCACCCTCGTGATGGGGACGATGTTCCAGCCGAGCGTACCGGCCGTGCTCGAGCAGGGCGTCATCGCCCGTCGGGTGGCCGAGACCGAGTACGACCTCTTCCTCCTGCTCCACCCCGAGGCGGTGCGCGAGGCCGAGGCGTCGCACGAGGCGGTCGCGCTGCCGGAGGGCTCGCCCCACGACCCTCCGTCGGCGCACGACCTGCTCGACTCGGTCCGGGCGTTCCTCGTCGACGACCTGCCCGAACGGGTGGGCGGTCGCGACCGCTTCCTCGCCCGGGTGGCGGCCAACGCCATCGGCATCGCGGAGCGCGAACTGCGGCTCGGACCCGTCCATGCCGAGCGGCACCGGGCCCGGCTCGCCACCTTCGGGGTCGACTCCGACGCTGCCCTCGCCGCCGCCATCCGCTCGGGCTCGATGGACGATCGCTTCGGTGAGGTCAGCGTCGCCCTCGGCCAGGCCACCCTCGACAAGCTCGCGGTCGCCAACCCCGCCTACCTCGAACCCGCCTGACCACCGGACGGCTCCGCCCCTCCTCCCGAATCCGCCCCTTCCTCCCGAACTGGTGGCGCGATCGCGGCCCTGCGCTCCGTTCGCGCCACCGGTTCGCTCAGGCCATCGTCGGGCGGGCCTGGGCGAAGGTCCAGCGCCGACCCTCGAGATCGTCGGCGACGTAGGCCTTGAAACCGTGGTGCGTGATGGGCTGCACGATCGTGGCTCCCGCCGCGACCGCCCGGTCGTGGTGGGCCTCGACGTCGTCGACGTAGACGAACGGCTGGTGGGTGACGCCGCTCGCCTCACCCTCGGCCGGGTAGAGGAAGATCGCCCCGTTGCCGACTCGGATCTCGATCCACGTGAACGTCTCGGAATCGGCGTCGGGGAGGGAGGTCGTGGTCTCGAAGCCGAACGCCTCGCAGAGCCAGCGGGCGGCGGCCACCGGCTTCGAGTAGTGGACGATCATGTTGAGTCGGCTGAGCTCGGGGCGGGGAGCCGGCCGACGATCGATCCAGCGTGGCAGCCACTCAGGTGCCATGCGGACGAAGGACGTTCCGCCGTTGTCCTGACCACCCTCAGGGATCGAGCCCTCGACGCTGACACGGGTGCCACCCTCGACGGCGTCGAACCGCACCTCGATGCGCACGTCGTCGACCGAGCTCGTCCAGCCGAGACGTGCGCCCGGTTCCCACACCGTGATGCGGCCGAGCTCGAGGTGGTCGTCGGGGTAGAGCTCGAGCAGGCGGCCGCCGACGCCCGGCTCCATCGTGCGGCCGATGCAGCGCGACGAGTCCCAGGCGTCGATCGGCCCGTTCCCCCACCACTGGTCCCATTCGGCGGTGAACACGGTGAAGGCGGTCATCGGGTCGACGCTCACGTCGACAGAGGTGTGCATCGTCGTCATCGGTCGGTCCCCTCGACGTGTCGCTTGAACGACTCGAGCTGGTCGCGCCACTGGGCCTGGAGCTGGTCGAGGTAGGCCTGGACGGCGACCAGCGACTCCGGACGCAGGCGGAACATGCGGACCCGGGCGTCGTCGGAGCCCCGCTCGTCCTCGACGACGCCGGCCTCGAGCAACAGGCGAAGGTGGCGGCTCATCGCCGGCGCCGACAGCCCCGCAGCCTCGGCGAGCTCGCCCGCTCGGCGCGGCCCCTCGCTGAGGAGCTTCACCACCTCACGACGGCGGGGATCGGCGAGCGCCTCGAAGACATCCACCCAGCAATGTTTCACAGATAGGTGAACTATTGTCAAGGGCGTTGTCGTCCGGGGCTCCCGACCTCTGGCGTCGCCACATCTGCGTGAAAAGCAGGCCGAAACCGTGTGGATTTCACGCAGTTCCGTCTGGGCGGTGGGCGGGAGCAGGCCGGTGGGCCCCGGGTCAGCGGCCGCCGAGGGCGATGTCGGCGAGGACGAGGCTCGGGACGCCGGTACCGCCGGGCAGCCAGGTGAGGTCGCCGCCCACGGCGACGATGTCGAGCAGCATCCGCTGGAGCGATCCGGCGATGGTGACCTCGCGCACCGGTTCGGCGAGGGCGCCGTTGCGGATCATGCGGCCCTCGGCGCCCACCGAGAAGTCGCCCGACACCGGGTTCACACCGGAGTGCAGTCCGTTCATCGAGCGGAGGGCGAACCCGTGGTCGATGCCGGCGAGCAGCTCGTCGTAGGTGCCCTCCCCCGGCTCGACGACCATCACCTGCACACCCGGCGACGGCAGGCTGCGCGAACCTCGCACCGCCGATGCGGTCGAGGCCCGGCCCGCCCGCCGGGCAGTGGTGCCGTCGTAGAGGAACCCGGCGAGCACGCCCCGGTCGACGAGCACGTTGCGGCGGGTGGCGAGCCCCTCACCGTCGTGGCTGTCGGCCGCGATCGAGCGGGTGTCGGTCGGGTCGTCGACGAGGGTGAGCAGCGGTGAGGCGATGGTCTCGTCGAGCCGGTCGGCGAACGGCGAGCGGCCCTTCAGCACGACGTCGCCGGTGAGCGAGCCCGCCACGATGCCGAGCAGCGTGGCGGCGAGCCGTGGTTCGAGCAGGAGTGTGACCCGCTGCGAGCCCACCGGTCGCCCGCCGAGCAGTTCGGTGGCACGCTCGACGGCGTCGGCCACGACTCGGTCGTCGTCGAGGTCGTCGGGCGAGCGGGCGGCATCGACCCCGACCCCTGTCGCGGTGTCGTCGCCCTCGCCCGCGATGCCCGACACCGACATCGAGCACGACGTGGCCCGGGTGGCGAGCGCGAGGCCGGCGGTGGACGCCAACGCGAACTCCGAGGCCGAATCGGACCACGTGGCAGTGCGCACCGACCGCATGCGGGGGTCGCCGTCGAGCACCCGCTGCTCGAGGGCGACCGTCCGGACGATCTTGGCGGCGTCGGGATACGCGACGACGGCGTCGTTCCAATGATCGATCGGCACCGCCTCGACGCCGTCGGGCTCGACGAGACCGACGTGCTCGTCGGGTGTGGCGAACCCGGCGTTGTCACGCGCCTCGTCGAGCAGCTCGTCGACGACGTCGAGGTCGTGGCTGCCGGCGTGGGCGAACCCCTCGCGGTGGTCGGCGATGACGCGCACCCCGATGCCGTGCGAGGTGGCCGAGGTGAACGACTCGACCGCGCCGCCGTGCACCCGCACCGTGGTGCGCGTGCCCCGACCGACCGCCACCTCGACCTGCTCGTCGGGCCGGGCCCGCTCGACGAGGCGGCGGGCGAGCCGCAGGAGCTCGGAGTCGCCGGCCACCGTCACGCGCCCGAGACGGTGACGTCGGCGACCGCGAGGGTCACCCCCGACGCCGACATCGGCAGCCAGTCGACGTCGGACCCGATGGCCACCACGTCGCGTAGCATCTTCTGGAGCGTCGAGGCGATGGTGAACTCGCGAAGGGGCTCGGCCCGCTGACCGTCGCGGACGCGCACGCCCTCGGCGCCGGTGGAGAAGTCGCCCGACACCGGGTTGACCCCCGAATGCAGCCCCGACACGGCCTGGACGAGGATCGCGTCGCCCACCTCGGCGAGGATGGCGTCCTGGTCGAGCGATCCCGGCTCGAGCGCCACGGCCCGACACCCGACGCCCGGCACCGACTTGAAGCCGCCGCGCACGGCCGAGCCGGTGGAGGTGGTGCCGGCACGGCGGGCGGTGAGGGCGTTGTGGACGAAGCGGTCGAGCACCCCGGCGCCGACGAGCACGTTGCGCCGGCAGGCGAGGCCCTCGCCGTCGGTCTGGCTGGCGCCGTAGGCGCGGGGATCGGTGGGGTCGTCGACGAGGGTGACGAGCGGCGAGGCGATCTCCTCGCCGAGCCGGTCGGCGAAGAGCGATCGCCCCTTCTGCACCGCGTCGCCGGTGAGCGTGCCGGCGACGATGCCGAGGAGTTGGGCGGTGACGAACGGGTCGAGCACCACCGTGGTGCGATCGGTGGGCGGCTGGGTGGCGCCGAGCATCCGGATGGCCCGGGCCGCGGCGTCGGCCGCCGCCCGCTCGACGTCGAGCGTCGCCGGATCACGACCCACGGAGAAGCCGAAGCCCGTCTGGGTCTCGGACCCCTCTGCCGCCACGGCGTACGCCATGACGTAGCAGATGCCGTCGCGCGACGCGGAGCGCACACCCGTGGTGGACACGACGACCGCCTCGCTCATCGAGTCGACGTAGTCGGCGGACTCGAGGCCCACGATGCGCGGGTCGGCCCCCAGGACGGCACGCTCGAGCTCGGTGGCGAGCGCGACCTTGCGCTCGGCCGGCGCCGACGCGAGCGCGGGGTGGAAGAGGTCGAGTTGGGGCACGGGCACCCCGTCGGGCTCGGCGAGGCCGGCGCACTCGTCGGGGGTGGCGAAGCCCGCGTTGTCGCGGGCGTCGGCCAGCGCCTCCTCGATCGCCGAGGGGTCGAGCGTTCCGGCGTACGCGAAGCCCTGGCGACCGTCGACGACGACCCGGACGCCCACCCCCTGGGACTCGGCCGAGGACAACGACTCGACCTGCCCCTCGTACACCCGCACCTGGGTGTCGCGGGACCGCTCGACCACCACCTCGACCTGCTCGCCGCCGCGCGCTCCCGCGAGCACGCGGTCGGCGAGGGCGAACAGCTCGTCGCTCATCTCCGCTCCCCCGGCGCTACGCGGCCGTGCCGCCGACGGTGAGGCTCGTGACCCGCAGGGTGGGGGTCCCGTCGCCGACCGGCACGCCCTGGCCGTCCTTGCCGCACGTGCCGGGGTGACCCATCTCGAAGTCGTTGCCCAGCATGTCGATGCGGGTGAGCACCTCGGGGCCGTTGCCGATGAGGTTGCCGTCACGGATGGGAGCGGTGATGCGGCCGTCCTCGATGAGGTACGCCTCGGTCATGCCGAACACGAAGTCGCCGGTGGCGGTGTTGACCTGACCGCCGCCGAGCTGGGCGACGAACACGCCCCGTTCGGTGGCGGCGATGATGTCGTCGGGGTCGTCGGTGCCGTTGCCGATGTAGGTGTTCGTCATCCGCACCATCGGGAGGTGCTGGTAACTCTGGCGCCGCCCGTTGCCCGAGCTCGGGCGCCCCTCCTTGCGAGCCCGCAGGTGGTCCCACATGTAGTCGGTGAGCACGCCGTTCTCGATGAGCACGTTGCGCTGGGCGGGGCGGCCCTCGTCGTCGATCGCGTACGCGCCCCACTCCTCGCTCATCGTGCCGTCGTCGACGAGGGTGACGAGCGGGCTCGCGACCTGCTCGCCCCGGCGCCCGGCGAACACCGACGCCTTCTTCGCGACGAGGTCGGCCTCGAGGCCGTGGCCGCACGCCTCGTGGAAGAGCACCCCGCCGCCTCCCTTGCCGATGACGACGGGCATCGCACCGCTCGGCGCCGGCACCGCGGCGAGCTTGGTGATGGCGCGACGGGCGGCCCGGCGGGCGAGCTCCTCGACGTCGTAGGTCTCGAAGAGCTCGAAGCCGACGGTGCGGCCGATCGACTCGCGCCCGGTCTGCATGCCGGTGTCGCCGTTGGCGACGCACGAGATGGAGAACAGGGTGCGGACCTGGTCGTCCTCGGCGAGGAGGCCGTCGCTGTTCGCGACGAGGATGCGCCGCCGGTTGTCGCCGTAGCGGACCATGACCTGGCTGACGTCGGCGCCCTCGGCTCGGGCGGCCTCGTCGGCCCGGTTCAACAGCTCGACCTTGGTGGCCTTGGCGACGTCCTCGGGGAAGGTCCGGATCTCGTTGGGTCGCGGAGCGGTCTGGCGGGTGAGGTCGACGACCCGGGTGCCACCCCCTCCACCCGACGCCGCGGCGGCCGCGGCCTCGGCGGCCTGGCGCAGCCCGGCCTCGGAGAGGTCGGCGGTGTGGGCGAAGCCGGTGGTGTCGCCCGAGACGACGCGGATGCCCGCGCCGCGGTCGCGGCCGGAGCTGAGGTCCTCGACACGGCGATCGTCGAGCACCGCGCCGGTGGAGCGTCGGTCCTCGACGAACACCTCCGCGAAGTCGCCTCCGGTGCGCAACGCGGCACCGAGGGTGCGTTGGATGACGGACTCGTCGATCACGTGGGGCTCCCAGGTCGCGGGCGTGTGGGGAGGGGCTGTGCGGTGGGACCCGATCGGCCTGGCACGCTCCCCGTTGGGTCTAGGGTAACGACAATGCCCGCGACACACGGTTCGTCCGCCACGGTCGACCTCACCGTCTCCGAGACCGACACCGCCATCGCCATGCGCTCGGGAGAAGTCCCCGTGCTCGCCACGCCACGCCTCGTCGCCCTCTTCGAGGAAGCGGCGATGAAGGCCATCGACGGCCAGCTCGCGCCGAACGAGACCACCGTCGGGATGCGCGTGCAGGTCGACCACCTCGCCCCCACCGCGGTCGGCGACGTCGTCACCGCGGAGGCCACCCTCGTCGACGTCGAGGGGCGCCGCCTCACCTTCACCGTCTCGGCCAAGGACCCCCGCGGCCTGGTCGGCGCCGGCAAGGTCACCCGGGTGGTGGTCGACGTCGAGCGGTTCCTCGACAAGCTGAACTGACCCCCCGGTAGGCTCGCGGCCGTACGCCGTAGAGAGGGGGGTCGGCCGTGTTCGACCTGGTGGTACGCAACGGGACGATCGTCGACGGCATGGGCGGCGAGCCCTACCGCGGCGACGTCGGCATCGTCGGTGAGCGCATCGTCGAGAGCGGCCAGGACCTCGGCCCGGGCCGCGAGGAGATCGACGCCACCGACCGCCTCGTCACCCCTGGCTTCGTCGACGTGCACACGCACTACGACGGCCAGGCGACGTGGGACGACCGCCTCGAGCCCTCGACACCCCATGGTGTCACCACCGTCGTCATGGGCAACTGCGGCGTCGGGTTCGCGCCGGTCGCGCCCGGCCAGGAGCAGATGCTCATCGAGCTGATGGAGGGCGTCGAGGACATCCCCGGGTCGGCACTCTCCGAAGGGATGACATGGGGATGGGAGCACTTCGAGGAGTACCTCGACGTGCTGGAGGGTCGCCGCTTCGCCGCCGACGTCGGGGTGATGCTCGCGCACGGCGCGCTGCGCCCCTACGTGATGGGCGAGCGCGGCGCGAACAACGAGCCCGCCACCTCCGACGACATCGCCCGGATGGTCGAGCTCGTCGAGCGAGCGCTCGCCGCCGGCGCCAAGGGCTTCTCGACGAGCCGGACCCTCGCCCACCGGGCGATGAACGGCGAGCCGGTGCCCGGCACCTTCGCCGCAGAGGACGAACTCTTCGCGCTCGGACGGGCGGTCGCCCGTTCCGGCCACGGGGTGTTCGAGGTCGCGCCCGCCGGTGTCGCCGGGGAGGACCATGTCGAGCCGCGCACCGAGATCGACTGGATGGTGCGCCTGGCGAGTGAGACGGGCTGTCCGGTCACGTTCCTCATGCTCCAGACCGACAACGCCCCCGACGACTATCGCGTCCACCTCGAGCTCATCGGCAAGGCCCGTGCCGAGGGACACCGGATCACCGCGCAGGTCGCGGGCCGCCCCTTCGGGGTGCTGCTCGGCCTCTCGGCCCGTCACCGTTTCGTCGCCTGCCCGAGCTTCGCCCCACTCGCCGGTCTCCCCAACGCCGAGAAGGCTGCCCGCATGCGCGACCCCGAGCTCCGGGCCACGCTGCTCCGGGAAGCCGACGAGATCGTCGCCATGCTGCGCGAGCACATGCCCGTCGCCGCCCAGGCGCTCGAGAACTACACCCGCACCTATCCCCTCGGCGACCCCGTCGACTACGAGCCCGGCCCCGAGTCGTCGATCGCCGGCATCGCCGCCGCCACCGGCCGTGCGCCCGACGAGGTGTACTACGACGCCCTCCTCGAGCGAGACGGCGACGCGATCCTCATGAACACCCTGCTCGGCTACAGCCACGGCAACGGCGACGCGCTCCACGAGATGCTGTCGGACCCCTCGGCGGTGGTCGGGCTCGCCGACGGCGGAGCGCACTGCAACCTCATCTGCGACGCGTCGACCCCCACGTGGATGCTCACCCACTGGGCGCGCGACCGGAACGGGCCGCGCATCCCCCTCCCCACCGTCGTGAAGAAGATGACCGCCGACACCGCCGAGCTGTTCGGCTTCACCGATCGGGGCCGGGTCGCGGTGGGGCTCCGAGCCGACCTCAACGTCATCGACCACGAGCGGCTCACCCTGCGCGAGCCGCGGCTCGTCGCCGACCTCCCGGCCGGTGGCACGCGGTTCCTCCAGGATGCCGAGGGCTACGACGCGACCATCGTCGCCGGGCAGGTCACCCGCCGGTTCGACGCCTTCACCGACGCACGGCCGGGCCGCCTCGTCCGTTCGGGCTGAGCGCCGCCGCCCAGGGGGGCGCGGTCAGGCTCGGTCGGGCAGAGTCATGCGGTACGTGAGATACGTGACCGGCACGCCGTCCTTCGCCCCCGAGCGCTCGGCGACGACCTCGTGGTGGAACCCGTTCGCCTCGGCCAGCGCGAGCAGGTGGGTGAGGTCGCCGCTCGTCCCGAAGAAGATCAGCGCCCGACCGCCGGGTCGCAGCCGCTCCGGTAGCTCGGCGAAGAACCGGCCGAGCGCCTCGTAGCCCTCGTCGGCCATCGCCCGCTCGGTCATGTCGCGGGGCGCGAACCACCGGAAGGGCGGGTCGTTGACGACGAGGTCGAAGGTGCCGTCGACGGGCTCGAAGAGGTCGCCGTGAACGAAGGTCGTCCGATCGGCGACACCGTTCGCTGCGGCGTTGGCGACGGCGGTCTCGACCGCGAGCGGGTTGATGTCGACGCCGACGACCTCCCGAGCCCGCGACGCGGCGAGGATGGCATTGACCCCGGTGCCGGTGCCCATGTCGAGCACCCGGTCGTCGGGGCGCACCTCCGCGAGCACCGCCCGGCCGAGGAGGTCGGACGTGGGCGTGGGTCCGAACACGCCGGCCGGCACGGAGAGGGTGAGCCCGAGGTACTCGACCGTGCGGTCGCCGAGGGCAGCGAGGCTCCGGTAGGCGTTCTCGTGCCACTCCCGGATGACGTCGAGCTGGTCGGGCTCGAAGTTCGGGCGGTACTCCTCGGTTCCCATCCGGCCACCGTACGAGCGCGTGAACCGGCGACGCAGCCGAGTTCCGTCCGCATCCTCGCAGCCGGCAGCGGGTACGAGCGCGCAATGGATGCCGAGCCTGACACCGATCCGCTCGACCGTGCAGCGGAGTGGGTCGACGAACAGCAGCGGGAGTACACCCACGGTGAGGATCGGCCGCTCGGCGGCTACGTCGTCACGATGGCGACCTACTCCGCGGCCGTGGCCGCCGGCGCCGTGGCCATCGCCACCTCCGGACGCCGGCTCCCGAACCGTGTACCGATCCGCGATCTCGTCCTGCTCGGGATCGCCACGCACAAGACGGCCCGGTTGATCTCGAAGGACCCGGTGACGAGCCCGTTGCGAGCCCCCGTCACCCGGTTCGAGGGACCGGGTGCGCCCTCGGAGGTGAGCGAGGAGGTCCGCGGCGACGGGGCCGCCCACGCCCTCGGCGAGCTGCTCACCTGTCCGTTCTGTGTCGGCCAGTGGGTGGCGACCGCCGGAATGTTCGGCCTGGTGCTCGCCCCGAAGGTCACCCGCTTCGCGGCGTCGACGATGACCGTCGTGGCCCTCGCCGACTTCCTCCAGTACGCCTTCGCCGCGGCCCAGCGCCGGGCCTGAGCCCCGTCGGCCTGCGGCGTCAGCCGCCGCCGGAGCCAGGCGCCGACGCCGGAGCCGGGCGCCGACGACGGCTGGGTCAGACCTCGACGCTGGTGAGGTCGTCGCCGAGCACGACCCGGCCGGAGAAATGGGCGGTGGCGAGGGCCCGCCACTCGTCCTCCTGGCCTGGCGCGATCGCCGGCACGTAGTGGGTGAGCACCAGCGTGGCCACCCCCGCGTCCGTGGCCGTTCGAGCGGCGTCGGCGACCGAGGAGTGGTAGTCGCAGATGTCGTTCAGGCGGGCGCTCGGCACGAGGCGGACGAGGTCGTCGCGGATGACGGTCTGGACGTACGCGTCGGCTCCTGTGCACAGCGCGGTGAGCGACTCGCACGGCACGCTGTCACCGGCGAGGACCACGGACCGACCACCGTGCTCGATGCGGTAGCCGACGGTGGGCGCGACGGGGCGGTGGTCCGTGTCGCCCGCGATGACCGTCGCACCAGCGATCTCGAGGCTGTCGCCACCACGCACCTCGGTGACCTGGACGTCGGGTCCCCGGGTGAGGTCGTCGTGGTGGTCGATGCGGTACCCCACGTCGCGGGAGAGAGCGGCGAGCATGGCATCGACGACCTCGGCGGTGCCCGGCGGGCCGATCACCCGCAGCGTGGCGGGCGCGGCGCTCATCACCCAGTGGGTGGTGATGACGTCGTTGAGGTCGGTGATGTGATCGCTGTGCAGGTGGGTGAGGAGCACGGCGTCGAGGCCGGTCGGGAAGAGCCCCGCCGCGGCGAGTCGCACCAACACGCCACGGCCGCAGTCGGCGAGGAGCGCGAACCCCTCACCCCGCACGAGGGTGGCCGGGCCGGCTCGGTTCGGGTCGGGGATCGGGCTCCCCGTCCCCAGCAGGGTGACCGTCATCGTCATGACGGTGATCGTACCAATGTTCTGTCACCCTGTCTGCCACTTTCTTGGACCGCGACAGAGAACTCGGTGCGGCGACCCGACGCCGTCGACAGATCAGGGGCGCCAGAACGAGGGTCGACGGCTCAGCGGAGCGCGCGGGCCATGACGAGGTCGGTCTGGTCGTCGTCGCCGAGTCGGAAGACGACGGTGCCCACCTCGACGAACCCCCAGCGGCGGTAGAACGCCACCGCCCTCGGGTTGTGCTCCCAGACGCCGAGCCACATCGCGTCGTGGCCGGCATCGGCGGCTCGGGCGAGGGCGGCCCCCATCAGCTCCGACCCCACTCCCCTGCTGGTGAGCCCTGCGGCGGCATAGAGACGGCTGAGCTGGATCGGCCGGTGACCCGCCACCTCGGGCGGAGCGTCGCCGCCCTGGAGGTGCGCCATCCCGAGGATCGTCCCGGCGCCGTCCGATGCGACGAGCCACACCGACGCCGGATCGGCGAGTTGGGCGGCGACGGTCGTGGCGGCGAACGCCTCCGCCACGTACTCCTCGACGACGCCCGGCGGGTTCGCAGGACCGAACGCCGCGGTGAACGCCGCCGCACCGAGCTCGGCGATCGCCGTCGCGTCGTCGGCCGTCGCGACGCGCACGCGGAGCCCGTCAGCTCGATCCGACTCCTGCTCGACCTCCTCTTGCATCTCCCCAGTGTCGCGCCGGCGCCGTCGCACACCCGAGCCCGTCAGACCACCGCGCGGGGAGCCTCCGACTCGACGTGGTCGTAGAGCGTGGTGC
>CAZAVX010000002.1:43254-45616 GCA_964488835.1 uncultured Iamiaceae bacterium
CGTCAGACCACCGCGCGGGGAGCCTCCGACTCGACGTGGTCGTAGAGCGTGGTGCGCTGGCGGAGCGGACGACCGAGCGGCTCGACGATCGCGGCGAAGTCGTCGGCCGTGAGCGCCTGGCCGTGCTCGGCACCGGCGGCCCGCGAGATGTTCTCGTCCATCAGCGTGCCGCCGAGGTCGTTGCACCCCGCCTGGAGCAGCTGGCGCACGCCCCCGATGCCGATCTTCACCCAGCTCGCCTGCACGTTGTCGATGAGCCCCCGGTAGGCGATGCGGGCGACGGCGTGGACGAGCAGCGTCTCGCGGAACGTCGGACCCCGGCGAGCCTTGCGCTGGAGGTAGATCGGCGAGGCCATGTGGACGAACGGCAGCCCGACGAACTCGGTGAACCCGCCCGTCTCGGCCTGGAGGTCGCGGGTGACGAGCAGGTGCCGCACCCAGCTCTCGGGCCGCTCGACCGCGCCGAACATCATCGTGACGTTCGAGCGCAGCCCCACCTCGTGGGCGGTGCGGTGGGCGAACAGCCACTCGTCGGTGGTGATCTTGTCGGGGCACAGCACCTCGCGCACCGGATCGTCGAGGATCTCCGCGGCGGTGCCGGGCAGGGTCCGGAGACCCGCCTCCATCAGCCGGCGCAGGTAGTCGGCGAGCGGCTCGCCGAGCCGCCGGGCGCCCTCGGTGACCTCGAGCGCGGTGAACCCGTGCACGTGGATACCGGGGGCGGCCTCGGTGACCGCCCGGGTGACGTCGATGTAGTAGTCGCCGTCGAAGTCGGGGTGGATGCCACCCTGGAGGCACACCTCGGTGGCGCCGAGCTCGACGGCCTCGCGCACCCGCGCGGCGATGTCGTCGAGGGTGAGCAGGTAGGGCGTGCCCCGCAGGTTCAGCGAGAGCGGCCCCTTCGAGAACCCACAGAAGCGGCACTTGAACGTGCAGACGTTCGTGTAGTTGATGTTGCGGTTCTGGACGTAGGTGACCGTGTCGCCGACCGCCTCGCGCCGCAGCTCGTCGGCCAGCTCGGCGACCGCGGCGACCTCACTCCCCCGCGCCCGGAACAGCGTGAGCAGCTCGTCGAACCCTGGCGTCTGCCCGGCGCGCACTCCCTCGATCACCTCGGCGACCGGGCCGACCACCAACGGCGGCGCGGGGACGAGGACCGGCGCCGCCGCGGCAGCGCCCGAGTACCAGGCGGAGCTGCGGTTCTCGACCTCGACGTCGGCCCCGGAGTCGACGTGGAGCCGGTCGCGGGTGCGCTCGGGGAGGTGCGAGCCGGGATCGTCGCGGCCGAGCGACTCCGCGTCGGAGCGGTCGAGCACGGCGAAGTGCAGGTCGGGGTGGAGCCACCGGTGCGGGTCGGCCGCCCACTCGGGATGCACGGCGAGGCGCGGGGCGAGGACGTGGCCGGCGGCCTCGGTGGCCCGACGGAGCCGGTCGAGTTCGGGCCAGGGGCGCTCGGGGTTCACGTGGTCGGCGGTGACCGGCGAGACGCCGCCCCAGTCGTCGATGCCCGCGTCGATCAACCGGCCGAGGTCGGCGGCGAGGTTCGGCGGCGCCTGCACGTGGATCTCGGGCGGCAGGACGAGCCGGGCGAGGGCGATCGCGCGCAGGTGCTGCTCCTCGGGGCACGGTTCGTGCCGCCACATGGCGGTGCCGGCCTTCGGCAGGAAGTTCTGGACGATGACCTCCTGCACGTGGCCGTGGCGACGGTGCGAGGCGGCGATGGCCTCGAGCGCTGCGACCCGGTCGGCCTCGTCCTCGCCGATGCCGACGAGGATGCCGGTGGTGAAGGGGATCGACAGCTCACCCGCGGCCTCGAGGGTGGCGAGTCGCCGGTCGGGGCATTTGTCGGGGGCGCTGCGATGGGCGGCGAGGTCGGCACGCAGCGACTCGACCATCATCCCCTGGGACGGGCTCACCCGGCGCAGCGCCGCGAGCTCGTCGGGGAACAACGCCCCGGCGTTCGCGTGCGGGAGCAGCCCGGTGACCTCGAGCACCGCCTCGCACATGTCGACGAGGTAGTCGACGGTGGACTCGTAGCCGTTCGCCTCGAGCCACGCCGCCGCCACCGGGTAGCGCAGCTCGGGGCGCTCGCCGAGGGTGAAGAGCGCC
The DNA here is from genome assembly GCA_964488835.1 of uncultured Iamiaceae bacterium. Classification (GTDB taxonomy): domain Bacteria; phylum Actinomycetota; class Acidimicrobiia; order Acidimicrobiales; family SKKL01; genus SKKL01. Next base: position 45,364 of record CAZAVX010000002.1, read on the forward strand.
TCGTGACACCCCACCTCGGTGCCGGCGCGCGCGAGGGCGAGCACCTGGTCGCGGGTGAGGTACGGCGCGTCGAGCCGGGCGGGGGGCTGGGCGAACGTGCAGTAGCCGCACTGGTCGCGGCACAGCATCGTGAGCGGGATGAACACCTTCGGCGAGAAGGTGATGCGGTTGCCGAACCGGGCGTCGCGCACGGCGCGGGCGGCGGCGAGGAGCTCGTCGGTGGATGCCGAGACCAGGTCGGCGGCGAGGTCGG
>CAZAVX010000002.1:45716-56142 GCA_964488835.1 uncultured Iamiaceae bacterium
AGGTCGGCGGCGAGGTCGGAGGTGGGATCGGTGGTGGGGTCGGTGGTCACGTCTCTCCCGTGATGGCGCGCGACCCCGGTCCGGGGCGGCTGCGGATGTGGCCGGGCCCCACCGCCTCGTCGCAGTGGGGGCACCGGGGCTGGCGTTCGATGGGGGTGCCGCACCGGTCGTGGACGAGCTCGACGGGCGGGCCGGCGTCGGCGTACCAGCGGTCGCCCCAGGCCATCAGCGAGATGAGAGCCGGCGAGAGGTCGGCTCCCTTGCGCGTGAGGCGGTACTCGCAGCGCAGCGGGCGCTGCTGGTAGGGCACCTTCTCGACGAGGCCGTGATCGACGAGCCGGTTCAGGCGCTCGGTGAGCAGGTTGCGGGCGATGCCGAGGTCGCTCTGGAGTTCGCTGAAGCGCCGGACGCCCCGGAACACGTCGCGGAGGATCAGCAACGTCCACCGGTCGCCCACCACGTCGAGGGTGGCGGCGATGGAGCACGGCGCCTCGGTCGGTCCCACGGGCCGGCACACTACGAGGAGTCGGTTTAGAAATGCAACCGACCGGAGGCGCCCGCGCGATGCAGCGGGGAACCACCTCGTCAGCGAGCGAGGGCGTCGTGGTCGATGACGCCGATCAGATGGGCGGGCGGCTCCTCGATGACGATCGGCGCACCGAGATCGAACCACTCGACCTCGGTGCGGTGGACGAAGCGCTCGAACTCGCCGATGGGGCCGGCGTCGGGGCCGGCGAGCTCGCGGGCCAGCTCGGCGAGCGCATCGTGGTCGAGCTCGATGACGAGTCGGCGGGGACGCCCGTCGTCGGCCCCGATCCACAGGTCGAAGCGGAACGTCGAACCGAGCAGCGTGGCGAGCGACACCCCACCGATGGTGGTGGTGAGTCGAGGCTCGTACGCCTCCAGGCCGGGGAGCGGGCCCGACCCTGGGGGCGCCACCCAGCCCGACTGTCGAACGGTGGCGACCCCGTCGACGACTCCCCCATCCTCCGAGCTGATGTCGCGGCCCGAGGCGACGAGGCGCTCGAGCAGCTGGCGGGGTTCGAACGCCGAGAGCAGGGTGTCGGTGCCGAGCGGGTCGTCGCCCGCACGGACGAGGACCCACGGCAACGGCGCCCGTCCGGTGTCGACGAAGAGGTCGCCGCCGATCCGTCGGAACGTCATCTCGTCGGGCGCACCAGGCGGCCAGTGCACCTGACCGGCATCGATCGCCGGCTGAGCCATGGCCCGGAGGTCGACGACCAGCTCGGTGGCGTCGGCGCCCCGGTCGAACGAGCCGCGAGCCGAGGCATCGACCACCAACTCACCCTCGATGCCCCGCTGGATCCGCACCTCGAACCGACCCGAGCTCCCGGGATCGAGCTCGAGCACCGATCGGGTCGGGGCGGACCGGCCCGAGGCGACCGCCCGACGGGTCCACCCGCCACCTCCCTCGTCGGAGGCCACGCTCGGCGCTCCGCCGGCGCATCCACTCAACACGGCCGTCACGAGCACGGCCCCCACCACGCCGATGGCCACCGACCACCGGCCACACCAGGCGGCCACCGGCCGCGCACCTCTCGCACCCATGCGGTGCTCCTCTCGGGCTCCGGCCACCTCGGGCCGGTGGCGCGACCCTGGCCGCGCCCTGTGTGCGGGTCGGCCCGGGCCGACGAGAGGCGGTCGGCCGTGGCCGACGAGGGTCTCATCGTGGCCCACCGGCGCCGCCGACGCAACGGTCGAACGCCCGCCGGCCGGACCCCGCGGCACGCGCCTCGTCACCGATGAGATGTGGGGCCGCGCGGGGTCTGATCCCCGTAGACTCCACAGGGCCCGAGAGGCGGGCGACGCCGGTTCGGGGAGCAGCATTGGAGACGACGAGGAGCGAGCGACGGGCACGACGTGTTCTGCTCCTGCGCGTCCTCATGAGCCTCGTGCTCCTCGCCGTCCTCTTCACCCAGGTCGACGACGTGAACCTCGACGCGGTCGTGCCCACGTGGTCCCTGCGCACCGCCCTGTGGCTGGTCGGCGCCGCCCTGCTCACCTTCGTCGGCATCGGGATCTCCACCGCACGGTGGCAGCAGGTGCTCAGCGCGATGGGCATCCACTCCCGGTGGCGCCACCTCTTCAGCCACTACCTCGCGGGCCAGTTCGTCTCCAACGTGCTGCCCACCACGATCGGCGGCGACGTGGTCCGCGTGTCACGCCTGGCGAGGGAGAACGGGCAGACCCCGCCCACGTTCGCGTCGGTGGTGCTCGAGCGTCTCAGCGGCTGGGTCGTCCTCCCGCTCATCACCCTGGCCGGCCTCTTCGTGAACCCCGGGCTGCGCGAGCTCGGCCGCGCCACCATGCTCGCCACCCTCATCGCCGGCGGCACCCTCGTCGGCCTCGTCGTCGTCATCGTGGCGGTCGCCGACAGCCGCCTCGGCGGGCGCTTCGCCCGCCGCGAGGGCTGGCAGCGCTTCGCCGGGGCCGTGCACCTCGGTCTCACGAAGCTCCGCGAACGGCCCCTCATGGCGCTCAGCGTGCTGGCGGTCGGCATCGCCTACCAGCTGGTGATGGTGGGCGCCGCCCTCATGGCCACCCGGGCCCTCGAGATCGGGGCGGTCGGTCTCACCGCCCTGTGTGCGTTCCTCCCCGCCGTGCTCATCCTCCAGGTCCTCCCCATCGGCATCTCCGGATTGGGCGTACGCGAAGCTGCCTTCGTGGTGTTCCTCGGTCCGCTCGGCGTGTCCACCGAACAGGCCATCGCGCTCGGGCTGCTGCTCTACCTCCTGAACGTCGTCACGAGCCTTCCGGGCGCGCCCGCCTTCGCCATCGGGCCGAGCGCCCGACGCCGGCCCACGTCGGACGTCGCTCGATGAGCACCGAGCTCCCCGAGCCGCAGGAAGCGGTGGCCGAGCCGGTCGGGCCCGAGCACCTCGCCGTCGCCCTCGCAGCCCAGGACCTCCACGCCAGCCGGCTGCGCTGGTGGCGCGAGGTCCTCTACATCACGAGCTTCTACCTCGTCTACACGTTCATCCGGAACCAGTTCGGGTCGGCGCGGCTCGACAGCCAGCGGGCCTACGACAACGCGCAGCTCATCGTGCGCATCGAGGACCTCCTCGGCCTCTACCACGAGGCCACCATCCAGAGCTGGTTCCTCGAGTGGAAGCTGTTCATCCAGTTCTGGAACGTCTTCTACGGCACCTTCCACTTCGTCGTCACCATCGGCGTGCTGCTCTGGCTCTTCTTCCGCCAGCGCGGCCACTACGCCGTGTGGCGCAACACGCTCGCGTTCACCACCGGGCTCGCCCTGTTCGGCTTCAGCCTCTTCCCCCTCATGCCTCCCCGCCTGTTGTGCGACGACTGCGCGTTCGGCGCCGGTGAGGTCGACCCCGAGTTCGTCGCCGACGACTACCCCTTCGTCGACACCCTCGCCGAGTACGGCGGCCTCTGGTCGTTCAACGAAGGGGCGATGTCGAAGCTCTCGAACCAGTACGCGGCGATGCCGAGCCTCCACTTCGGCTGGGCGGCGTGGTGTGCGATGGCGTTGTGGTCGCTCCACCGCCTCCGGTGGGTGCGGGCCCTCGCGCTCCTGTATCCGCTCGCCACGCTGTTCGCCATCGTCGTGACGGCCAACCACTACTGGCTCGACGCCGTCGGCGGGGCTGTCGTGCTGCTCGTCGGATGGCGCCTCGGGCGGGGCCTCGCGCGCTGGAACGAGGCCCGGATCGCCCGCGAGATCCTCGCCGGCGCGACCTGAGCCGATCGGGCGACGTGGTCGCACCGCGCCGGCGGGGGTAGCGTTTCGGCGTGGCCAGTCGCTCCGACGAACCAACCGAGCTCGAACCGATCCTGCCGCGGATCGAGTCGCCCGCCGACCTCCGCGAGCTCGACTACGCCGATCTCGACCGCCTCGCCGCCGAGATCCGCGAGTTCATCGTCGACGCCGTGAACACCACCGGCAGCGGCCACCTCGGGTCGAACCTCGGCGCTGTCGAGCTCACCCTCGCCCTCCATCGGGTGTTCGACAGCCCTCGCGACATCATCCTCTGGGACACCGGCCACCAGGCCTACGTCCACAAGATCGTCACCGGTCGACGCGACCGCTTCGACCGACTCCGCCAGGCCGGCGGCCTCTCGGGCTATCCGAGCCGCGAAGAGTCGCCGCACGACTGGGTCGAGAACAGCCACGCGTCCACCATCATCAGCTACGCCCACGGTTTCGCCACCGCCCAGCAGGCCGAGACCGGCGAGGGTCGCCGAGTCGTCGCGGTCATCGGCGACGGCTCGATGACGGGTGGCATGGCCTACGAAGGGCTCAACAACCTCGGGCACAGCGGCCGCGACGCCATCATCGTCTTCAACGACAACGGGCGTTCCTACGCCCCCACGGTGTCGCGGCTCGGCGAGTCGCTCAACCGGCTCCGGGCCAACCCGCTCTATGTGCGCGAGACCACGCGCATGGAGCGGTTCCTCTCGCGGATCCCCCTCGTCGGCCGTCTGCTGCGGCGGGGCTTCAACGCCAGCCGCACCGCCGCCCGCGAGTTCTGGACCGAGCCCATCACGTTCTTCGAACAGCTCGGGCTCCAGTACTACGGGCCCTTCGACGGCCACGACATCCGCGAGGTCGAGCGCGCGCTCCGGTACGCGGCCGAGCTCCCCGGTCCCCAAGTGGTGCACGTCGTCACCCAGAAGGGCCGCGGCTACGCCCCCGCCGAGAACGACCCGATCAAGCACCTCCACGACATCGGCGGCGTGAGTCCCACCAGCTACGCGGCGGCCTTCACCGAGGCGCTCATCAAGGCGGCCGAGGAGCACCCCGAGCTCATCGCCCTCACCGCCGCGATGCCCGACTCCACCGGCCTCCTGCCGTTCCACGAGCGCTTCCCCGGCCGGATGATCGACGTCGGCATCGCCGAGCAGCACGCGGTCACCTCTGCGGCGGGCATGGCGATGGGTGGGCTCCTGCCGGTGTTCGCCGTCTACTCCACGTTCCTCACCCGGGCGTTCGACCAGGTCAACCTCGACGTCGCGCTCCACGGCCAGAAGGTCATCTTCTGCCTCGACCGGGCGGGCATCACCGGTGACGACGGGCCGTCCCACCACGGCGTGCTCGACATGGTGCTGCTCACCAAGGTGCCGGGCATGACGGTGCTCGCGCCGTCCTCCTACCAGGAGCTCCAGGCGATGTTCCACGACGCCGTCACCCTCGCCGAGGGACCGGTGTCGATCCGGTGGCCGAAGGGCGCGGCCCGCAACGTGCGCGACGACGAGGTCGGCGTCGGCTTCCGGGCCCGCGAGTGGCGCCGGGGTGCCGACGTGTGCCTCGTCGGGGTCGGCAAGATGCTCCAGGCGGCGCTCGACGCGGCCGACGAGCTGGCCGAGCTCGGCATCGAGGCCACCGTCTGGGACCCACGAGCCGTCACGCCCCTCGATCCCGAGCTGGTCGCCGACGCCACGGCCCACCCTCTCGTCGTCACCATCGAGGACGGGTACCGCGACGGCGGCGCCGGCAGCCTCCTCGCCGACGCGATCTCCCGCCAGGCCGACGCCGCGGGGACGACGACACCGCCGGTCGTGGTGATGGGCGTGCCGACCTCGTTCATCCCCCACGCGAAGCCCGACGCCATCCTCGCCGAGCTGGGGCTCGACGCGGCGGGCATCGTCGCCGAGGTCCGCCGCCGCCTGGGCCGCTAGCGAGCCCGGACACGGGCGCGGGGCGAGCGGTGTCGGTGATCGAAGTCGAGGGGCTGCGGAAGCTGTACGGCCGCACCGCGGCGGTCGACGGCGTGTCGTTCCGGGTCGAGCGCGGCGAGATCTTCGGCATCCTCGGACCGAACGGCGCCGGCAAGACCACCACCGTCGAGTGCGTGCAGGGCCTCCGTCCCATCGACGGGGGCCGGGTGAAGGTGCTCGGCCTCGACCCGCAGCGGAGTCAGCGCGAGGTGCGGCGGCGGATCGGATCGCAGCTCCAGGAGTCGGCGCTCCCCGACCGGCTGAAGGTGTGGGAAGCCCTCGACCTGTTCGCGTCGATCACCCGGCACGGGCCGGATTGGCACACCCTGCTCGACACCTGGGGGCTCGCCGACCAGGCCGATCAGTCGTTCTCGTCGCTCTCGGGCGGCCAGCGCCAACGGCTCTTCGTCGCGCTCGCGCTCGTCAACGACCCCGAGATCGTGTTCCTCGACGAGCTGACCCAAGGCCTCGACCCCGCGGCCCGCCGGACGGCCTGGGGGCTCATCCGCGAGATCCGCGACCGCGGCGTCACGGTGGTCCTCGTCACCCACTACATGGACGAGGTCGAGCAGCTGTGCGACCGCGTCGTCGTCATCGACCGGGGGCAGGTGCTCGCCCAGGGCACCCCGCACCAGCTCGTCAGCGCGGCGAGCCCCACGGTCACGGTCCGCTTCTCCACCGACCTCGACGTGGGGTTCCTCGCGGGGCTGCGGGTCGTGTCGAGCGTCGAGCGCCACGGCCCCACCGTCGTCGTGCGCGGCACCGGGCCGGTCCTCGCCCTCGTCGCCTCGGCCCTGGTCGAGCGGGGCATCCTGCCCGACGACCTGCGAGCCGACCGGGCGTCGCTCGAGGACGTCTACCTCGGGCTCATCGCCGACCGGTCCTCGGCCGCCCGGCCCGACCGCCGGTTCGACATCCGCCTCCCGGGTGAGCGCTGATGCGCCTGCTCGCCAAGCTCACCCTCGTCGAGCTGAAGCTCTTCGTCCGCGAGCCGATCTCGCTCGTGTTCACCTTCGCGTTCCCGCTCGTCGTGCTCGTCGTGCTGTTCGGCGTGTTCGGCTCGCAGCCCGACTACGCGTTCAACTACGCCCGGCCCAACGACTACTACCTCGCGAGCTACGTCTCGGTGGTCATCGCCGCGGTGAGCCTCGTCGCCCTGCCCGTCCACGTGGCCGCCTACCGGGAACGGGGCGTGCTGCGTCGCCTGCGCGCCTCGTCGGTGCCCGGAGTGGCGGTGCTCACCGCCCAGGTGCTCGTCGCCCTCGTCCTCGTCACCCTCGGCAGCCTCGTGCTGATCGTCGCCGGCATCGTCGGCTACGACGCCGACCTGCCCGACCAGCTGCAACCGACGCTCGTCGGCTTCGCCCTCAGCGCGCTCGCGTTCCTCGCCGTCGGGTTCTTCCTCGGCAACGTGGCCCGCACATCCCGAGCGGCCCAGGCGATCGGGATGCTCGTGTTCCTGCCCATGTGGCTGCTCTCGGGCGCAGGTCCGCCCCGCGAGGTGCTGAGCGACACCCTGGCGTTCGTCGCCGATCTGCTACCCCTCACCTACGCGGTGCGCGCCGTGCAGGATCCGTGGCTCGGACTGGGTGCGAACACCACCGCCCTCGTGGTGATGACGGCGATGATGCTGCTCGCCGCGGTGGCTGCCGTGCGCGTGGTGCGCGAGGCGTAGCCGCCGGACCGACCAGGCTCAGGTGTAGTAGGGGTTCGTGCCGGCGTCGTGATCGGTGACGTCGACGATCTCGGTGACCTCGGGGATGGCCGCCCGGATCTGGGCTTCGATGCCCTGGCGGAGCGTCATGGCGCTCACCGCGCAGCCCTGGCAGCCGCCGCCCATCGAGAGGAACACCTTGGTGTCCTCGACCCCGGTGAGGGTGGCGTACCCGCCGTGGGCGGCGAGCATCGGGTTCACCGCCTGGTCGAGCAGTTGGGAGACCTTCTGGGCGATGTCGCCGTGGAGGTCGAGCTCGACTCCTGCGAGGGGATCGGGGCGGTTGGGGTTGCGGATGACCATGCCGCCCTGGTTGGCGTTGGTGGGCAGGTCGAGGGTGGCGCCGCGGAGCTTGTCGACGCTCGCCGCGGGCACGATGACGGTGAGCCCGCCCTCGGTGACGACCGAGTCGCCGGGCTCGGCGCTGTCGACCGGCTCGAAGGCCAGGTCGTAGGCGTACTCGACGCCGCTGGCGCCCACCACCTCGATGCGCAGGGCGAGGCTCTCGGGGTCCTCCTCCCCGCCGCGGATCTCGAGGACCTTCTCGCGGGCGGCGTCGGTGACGGTGACGACGACGTCGCTCTCGAGCTCGGTGGTGGTGGTGTCAGAAGCCATGCGGGAAATTCTACCGGCGGTGCCGGGTTTTTCGCCGAGGACCCTTTACGACGCGCCCGGCCTCCGCGAGCAGCGTGCCGTAGCATCGCTCGCGTGACCGCCAACGAGAACGCCAGCACCAGCGAAGACCCGGTCCTCTACGAGGTCGACGGGCACGTCGCCACCATCACCCTCAACCGGCCCGACCGCATGAACGCGATCTCGGTGCAGATGCTCCAACGCCTCGCCGAGGTGCTCGAGCAGGCCGACCTCGACGAACAGGTCCGGGTGGTGCTCCTCACCGGCGCGGGGCGGGCGTTCTGCGCCGGGCTCGACATCAAGGACGCCATGGCCGGCACCGGCATCGGGGGCGGGTCGGCCGGGGGCGGGCGTGGCGGCCTCCGCCACCTCAGCACCCGCAACCTCCCCACCATCGAGCTGTTCGAGATGGACACGCCGGTCATCGGGGTCATCAACGGCGCCGCGGCCGGCTACGGGCTCGACCTCGCCCTCGGCTGCGACATCCGACTCGTCGCCGACGACGCGAAGATCATCACCGGGTTCGCCAAGCGTGGCGTCGTACCCGAGAGCGGCGGCACGTGGTACCTGCCCCGCTTGCTCGGCTGGGCGAAGGCCGCCGAGATCGGCTTCATGGGCAAGGACCTCTCCGGCGCCGAGGCGGCCGAGATGGGTCTTATGAACAAGGCCGTGCCCGGCGACGAGCTGGCGTCGGTCGCCCGCGAGTGGGCCGACACCATCGCCGGCAACGCGCCGCTCGCCGTGAAGGCGATGAAGCGCCTCTTCCGCCACGGGCTCACCGAAGATTTCCAGAGCCACAGCCACCACGTGTTGCTCCAGACCATGCTGCTGTTCCAGAGCAACGACTTCACCGAGGGCATCACCAGCTTCGCCGAGCGGCGTCCGCCCGAGTTCACCGGCCGCTGACGGCGTGCGCGTCGACGCGCCCCCGCCGACCCGTTCCACTCGCTGATGCTGTTCCCCACCGTCGCGTTCGCCGTCTTCTTCGTGGTCGTCTTCACCGCGAACTGGGTGCTGCGACCCCACGACGACGCCTGGCGGATCTTCATGTTCGGGGCGAGCCTCTACTTCTACGGGTACTGGGACACCCGGTTCGTCCTGCTCATCCTCTTCTCGATCGTCGCGAACTGGTTGTTCGGCCACGCCGCCCATGCGGCGCTCGGGCCGGGCGGCTCGAAGACGACGGCGAGTCGCGCGGTCGTCGTCGTCGCGGTGGTCGTCAACCTCGGGGTGCTCGGGTTCTTCAAGTACTACGGGTTCTTCGTCGAGTCGTTGCTGGCGATCGGCGACCGCTTCGGGGTCGACATCTCGCCGCCGCTCATCGAGGTGATCCTGCCGGTCGGCATCTCGTTCTTCACGTTCCAGGCGATGAGCTATGTCATCGACATCGGCCGCGGCGAGTTCGAGCCGATGCGGCCGCTCGACTTCGGCGTCTTCCTCGCCTTCTTCCCGCAGCTCGTCGCCGGTCCCATCGTGCGACCCTCCGAGTTCGCCCCCCAGCTCGTCCGCCGGCCCGATCCCCGCCACGTGCGGATGCCCGAGGCGTTCCGTCTCATCTTCCGCGGGCTGTTCAAGAAGGTCGTCATCTCGAGCTTCCTCGCCGTCGAACTCGTCGACCCGGTGTTCGCCAACCCCGGCGAGTTCAGCGCGCTCGAGAACCTCTTCGCCGTCTACTCCTACGCCATCCAGATCTACGCCGACTTCAGCGGCTACACCGACATCGCCATCGGCTGCGCGCTGCTGCTCGGGTTCCGCTTCCCCCAGAACTTCGACCAGCCCTACCGCGCCCTGTCGATCCAGGACTTCTGGCGGCGCTGGCACATGACCCTCTCGCGGTGGCTGCGCGACTACCTCTACATCCCCCTCGGCGGCAACCGAGGCACGCCCGCGTTCGTCTACCGCAACCTGTTCCTCACGATGCTGCTCGGCGGTCTCTGGCACGGCGCGGCGTGGACCTTCGTCGTGTGGGGTGCGCTGCACGGCGGCTACCTCGTCGTCGAGAGGGTCGTGAAGGCGAACTGGGAACCGCGGGGGTTCCCGGCGCCGCTCGTCGCGGCCGCACAGTGGTTCCTCACCTTCCACCTCGTCTGTCTGGCGTGGATCTTCTTCCGGGCCGAGACGTTCGGCGGGGCGATGGAGATGATCGGCCGCATCCTCACCGCCGGCGGCTCGGGGCCGGCCCTCACCATGCTGATCGCCGCGACGGTGGTCGCGAGCCTCGCGGTGCAGTTCGTGCCCCGCTCCCTCGCCCTCGCCGGCGAGCGGCTCATGGTCGCCACGCCCCTCGCCGTCTACGCGGTGGGCGTCGGGCTCGCGTTCGTCCTCATCGACGGCCTCGGCCCCGAGGGCGTCGCCCCCTTCATCTACTTCCAGTTCTGA
>CAZAVX010000002.1:56242-117985 GCA_964488835.1 uncultured Iamiaceae bacterium
TACTTCCAGTTCTGAGCCCCCCCTCCCGTTCTCCTCCCATCCCCGAACTGTGAGTGTGAGCGGTCGCCACGCGACCGCTCACACTCGGAGAATCAGGGGTGGGGGGCGCGCCTCGCCGACCGCGAGGATCGGGTCAGGGGAGGTCGGCGTCGGCTTCGATGAGGTCGAGGACGTGGCGGGCGAGGAGGTCGCCGCCGGCCCGGGAGAGGTGGATGCCGTCGCCCTGGCGCATGTCCTGCACCCGGCCGTCGAGGCCGGGGAGGAACGCCTCGTACTGGCCGGCGTCGTTGGCGAACATCGAATAGGTGTCGACGTAGCGCACCCACGGCCGACTCGCCGCCTCCTCCTGGTAGATGGCGTTGAGCCCGGCCATCCGCTCGGAGAACCCGGCCGACCGCATGATGGGCTGGCCAACCCAGTAGACGATGCGATCGCCGTCGGGGTCGCGCAACAGGTCCATCGTGCCGGCGACCCGGCGGCGGTACTCGTCGATCCATCCCTGTTCGAGCGGCTGGTAGATGTCGCCCTCGGGGGTTTCGATGCCCTGGGCGTCGTTCGCGCCGAACATGATGACGAGCGCTTCGGGATCGAGCCGCTCGAGCTCGGTGACGAGGTGCGCCGGCCAGTTGAAGTAGTCCGGACGGGTGAGGCCGGTGGAGATGCGGTAGTCGAGCGTGCTCGTCATGAGGTCGGTCTCGCCGATGAACGCGACGAGCGACTGGCCGAACACCTGGGACATCGAGTCGCCGCCGACCCACACACGCAACGGCGACTCGGCCGTCGGCGTCCGCAACTCCGGCTCGGGCGGCTGGGTCGTCGTGGTCGTGGAGCTGGTGGAGGTCGTCGGCGACTCGGTCTGCCCGTCGGGAGCCGTGGTCGGGGCCGAGGAGTCGTCGCCACCGCCCCCGGTGACCGGCGGGAAGTCGAAGTCGACGTCGGGGCCCGACGACGAGCGGCCCGTGAGGTCGTCGAGCCACTGCCGGGGCCGGTTCAGCGACAGGAAGTGGCTGACGTCCTGCACCGGATGCCACACCATCAGCGACACGTCGCGGGGCCACCCGAAGGGTTTGCGCTCGGCCTGGGCGACGAGGCTGTCGGCGTTCAGGAGCGCGCCGAGGACGAGGCCGATCACACCGACGAGCAGGACGCGGCCGGCGGGAACGGTCGATCCCCTGGGAGGAGGCGGGTCGACGGTCTCGGTGGACACCGCGAGGGATGCTACCGGCGCACCCCGAGGGGTCCGTGTCGCCCGGCGAGCACCGCTCAGCCGGGCGACGAGCGCCACTCAGCCGGGCGAGTGGATCACGACGAGGCGCCGCTCGGTCATCTCCTCCACCGCGTAGGCCGGCCCCTCCCGGGTGTTGCCCGAGTCGCGGAGGCCCCCGTAGGGCATGTGGTCGGCCCGCCAGGTGGGCACCTCGTTGACGAGCACCCCGCCGAAGTCGAGGGTGCGCGCCGCTCGCATCGCCGTGTCGAGGTTCGACGTGAACACCGCGGCCTGGAGCCCGTACTCGGTGCGATTCGCCGCGGCGAGCGCGTCGTCGACGTCGTCGTAGGTGGCGACGGCGAGCACCGGCCCGAATACCTCGCTCGCGCAGACCTTCATCTCGGGCCGCACGTCGGTGAGCACCGTGGGCAGCATCACGCCGTTGTCGTCGACCTCGCCGCCGGTGACGAGCGTGGCGCCCCCCTCGATCGCCTCGCGCACCCACCCGTGCACCCGTTCGGTCTCGGACTCGGTGATCAGCGCGCTGACCTGGGTGGCCTCGTCCGCGGGATCGCCGACGACGAGGGCCTGCACCTCGGTCGCGAGCGCCTCGACGAACTCGTCGGCGATCGACGAGTGGACGAACACCCGTTGGGTGGAGATGCACGACTGCCCTGCGTAGGACGTGCCGGCGACGGCGATCTTCGCCGCCGCGGTGCGCCAGTCGGCGTCGGGCTCGACGACGACCGGCGAGTTGTTGCCGAGCTCGAGGCCCACCTTCTTCTTCGGCACCCGCTCCCTGATGCCCCAGCCGACCTCGGGCGAACCGGTGAAGCTCACCATCGCGACGTCGGGGTGTTCGACCAGGTGCGTCGCCACCGAGCCCGAGCAGGTGACCACCTGCACCCAACCCTCGGGCAGCCCGCACTCCTCGACGAGCGCGTCGGCGAGTGCGAGCGCCGTGAGCGGGGTGGCCGAGGCGGGCTTCAGGACGACCGGACACCCCGCGGCGATGGCCGGGGCGACCTTGTGGGCGACGAGGTTGAGCGGGAAGTTGAACGGCGAGATGCCGGCGATGACGCCGACCGGCACCCGCAGCACGAACCCGAGCTTGCCCTCCCCCGCCGAGCTGGCGTCCATCGGCACCACCTCGCCGGCGAGCGATCGGGCGACACCGGCGGAGAACCGGAAGGTCTCCACGGCCCGTGTCACCTCGGCCCGTGCGGTGGTGATCGGCTTGCCCGCCTCGTCGGAGAGGACCGTGGCGAAGCGGTCGGGATCGGCGGCGATCACCTCGGCGGCCCGGTCGAGCACCGCGGCGCGCTGGTGGGCGGGCGGGGGGCCCTGTTCGTGGAGCGCCCGGGCCACCGCCACCGCCCGGTCGATGTCACCCGGCCCCATCGCCGGGACCGAGCCCAGCTCCCGGCCGTCGAACGGTGAGGTGACGGTGATGGTGTCGCTCATGGTCTCGCTCCTACCCGGTCGTCGTCGGTCACATCACAGGGCGTCGAGCTCCTCGGACAGCTCGAGCCAGCGGTCCTCGGCCGCCCGCCGCGCCTCGTCGACCTCGGCGAGCTCGCGACCGAGCGTCGCGAGCGCCTCGTGGTCGCTCCCCGCCGCCTCGACGGCGAGGGTGAGGTCGTCGTGGCGTGCCTGGAGCCGTTCGAGGTCGCGCTCGGCGGCCCCGAGCTCGCGCCGCACGGTCGACCGCGAGCGACCATTGGAGGTCCGGGCGCCCGACCGGTTCTTCCCCGTGGTCCGGGTGGCCGGGTCCGCACGCCTCGTCCCGCCCTCCGGCGACTCACCCGCAGAACCGGCCCGTCGGGCCGCCCGACGCTCGTCCTCCCACGCCGCGTAGCCCCCGGGGCGGCGGCCCGCCCGCCCCTTGCCGTCGAGCACGACGACGTCGGTGACGGTGCGCTCGAGGAACGCCCGGTCGTGGCTGACGACGACGAGGGCGCCCGGCCACTCGTCGAGGAAGTCCTCGAGGGTGCGGAGGGTGTCGACGTCGAGGTCGTTGGTCGGCTCGTCGAGCAGCAGCACGTTGGGCTTGGCGGCGAGCACCGTGAGCAACTGGAGCCGACGGCGCTCGCCACCGGAGAGGAGCTCGACGGGTGCCCACTGGGTGTCGGAGTCGAACCAGAACGCCTCGAGGAGCCGGGCGTCGGTCCAGTCGGGGTCGCGGTGGGGGCCGGCCACCACCTCGCGCACCCGGGCGGAGGGGTCGAGCTCGCGGGTGAGCTGGTCGTAGTAGCCGAGCGACACCGTCGTGCCGTGCTCGACCCGGCCTTCCAGCGGCGCGAGCCGGCCGGCCATGACGTCGAGCAGCGTCGACTTGCCGGTGCCGTTCACGCCGACGATGCCGAGCCGTTCACGGGGATCGAGCGCGAGGTCGAGGTCGCGGAACAGCCACTCGCCGTCGCCGTAGTGGTGGCCAACCCCGTGCAGCTCGACGACCCGGTCGCCGAGGCGGGGGGTGCCGAAGTGCAGGTCGAGATCGCCGGCGCGGGCCGCCGCCTCGGGGCGACCCTCGACGATGGCGGTGGCCGCGTCGATGCGCGCCTTGGGCTTGCGGGTGCGCGCCGGCGCACCCCGACGCAGCCAGGCGAGCTCGGCGCGGGCGAGGTTGCGGCGGACCGCCTCGGCGGTGGCGGCACGCTCCTCTCGCTCGGCGCGGGCCTCGAGGTAGCTGGCGTACCCGCCTTCGTGGACATGGCCGGTGCCCCGGTCGAGCTCGAGGATGCGGGTGGTGACCCGGTCGAGCAGGTGCCGGTCGTGGGTGACGAGGACCAGCCCGCCGGTGAACCTCGCGAGCCGGTCCTCGAGCCAGGCGATGCCGTCGATGTCGAGGTGGTTGGTGGGCTCGTCGAGGATCAACAGGTCGCACTCGGCGACCAGGGCACGTGCGAGGGCCACCCGCTTGCGCTGCCCGCCCGACAGCTGCGACACCGGGCGATCGGCGAAGGGGCCCATCCCGACCCGGTCGAGCACCGCCGCGGCCTCCCACGACTCGCCGACCGCGGCGAGGGCCGTGCCCTCGGGCAGCGCCGCCTCCTGGTCGAGCATCGCGACCCGTGCGCCGCGGCCCCGACGGATCGTGCCCGACTCGGGTTCGAGCGAGCCGGCGAGCACCCGCAGGAGCGTCGACTTCCCCGTGCCGTTCAACCCGACGATGCCGAGCCGGTCGCCGGTCGACACGGTGACCGAGAGGTCCGCGAACAGAGAGCGCCCGGGCCGGCTCACGCTGATGCGGTCGCAGTCGACGAGGATCACGACCGCAGGCTAACGACCCCCGTCGGGCGCGAGACGCGGCGAACGGCGCGCCCGACCGTTCCGCACCCCGGCGACCGCCGCGGGTACCCGGGCATCCACCGGCTCCGCGGGAGCCTCCCGGTACCCTCCCTCGACGATGGCCCGCCCGCCCCGACTCACGCCCGATCCCCTCGACATCGACGGCAGTCGACGCGCCCCGTCGTGGCCGAAGATCGCGGTTCGCCCCGGCATGGTGGTCGAGCACCGACCGTCGGGGGCGGTCGGGGCCGTCGTCGAGATCGCGGCGGGCCGCATCACCATCCGCGACCGCCACGGCCGCGACAAGCTCCTCCGGCTGGCCGACGGCGCGTTCCTCGTCGAGGGCCGGCCGTGCACGCTCGTCGTCGAACCCGGCCCTGCCGCTCGCGAGGTGACGGTCACCGCCTCGGGCTCCATCGCCGTTCCCGATGCCCCTGCCCGGGTCGCCCGGGCGAGCCGCATCCTCGTCGAGGGCGTGCACGACGCCGAGCTCGTCGAGAAGGTGTGGGGCGACGACCTGCGGGTGGAGGGCGTGGTGGTCGAGCGGCTCGACGGCATGGACGACCTGCTCACGGTGGTGCGGAGCTTCGGTCCCCGCCCCGGGCGGCGCCTCGGGATCCTCCTCGACCACCTCGTCGAGGGCTCGAAGGAACAGCGCGCCGCGGCCGCGGTCGACCACCCCGACGTGCTCGTCACCGGCCACCCCTACATCGACGTGTGGGCGGCGATCCGCCCGTCGGTCGTCGGCATCGACGCCTGGCCCGAGGTCCCGAAGGGCGAGCCGTGGAAGGACGGCGTCTGTCGTCGTCTCGGGGTCGAGGAACCCGGCCGGTTCTGGAAGCAGGTGCTCGGGCGGGTGACGAGCTACCGCGACCTCGAACCGCCCCTCGTCGGCGCCGTGGAGCAGCTCATCGACTTCGTCACCGAACCGTCCGGTTGAGTCGGGTCAGTCCGAGCAGCGCAGCTCACCGGCGGGCAGCTCGACGGTGAGCAGGTAGTCGACGACGATGTCGTCGACGCACCGGTTACCCGACGCGAACGCCGTGTGGCCCTCCGCCTCGACGGTGAGGAGGACCGCGTCGGCGAGCTCCTCGGCGAGCGCGACTCCCCAGTCGTAGGGCGTGGCCGGATCGCCGGTGGTGGCGATGACGAGGATCGGCGGGGTGCCCGACACCTGGAACGGCTCGGCGGTGCCCACCGGCTCGACCGGCCAGTACTCGCACGGGTTGGGCGACGACACGAACACCGGCCCCACCCGTGGCGCCACCGCGAGCGTCGCCTCGGCGGCCGCAGCCTCCTCTTCGGGCGTGGGTGTCGGGCCGTCCATGCAGGAGTAGGCGATGAAGGCGCGCTGCAGGGTCGAGTAGGTGCCGTCGGGGCGACGCTCGTTGTACATGTCGGCGAGCCCGAGCAGGCGCGACCCGTCGCCCTCGTCGCGGGCCTCGGCGAGGGCCCGAGCCAGGTTCGGCCACAGCTCGGGGGTGTACATGGCGACGATGACGCCGGTCCACGCCAGGCCGACGGTGAGCTCCCGACCGTCGCGGTCGTCGGTGGGGAGGGGTTCGGCGCGGATCGACTCCATGAGGGCGTCGAACGACGCGCCGAGATCGGGCTCGGACGCGAAGTCGCACTTCGTCGAGCGACACCACTCGAACCACGCGTCGACCGACCGCTCGAACCCCGCGGCCTGGCCGGCGCTGAGATCGGCGGCACCGACGCTGCGCGAGTACGCGCCGTCGAGCACGAAGGCGCGCACGCGTTCGGGGAACAACTCGGCGTAGGTCGCGCCGAGGTAGGTGCCGTAGGAGAAGCCCACGTAGGTGATCTGCTCCTCGCCGAGCGCCTTGCGGATCTCGTCCATGTCCCGCGCGCTCGCCTCGGTGTGGATGTGGGCGAGCAACTCGCCACTGTCCTCCTCGCAGCGCTCGGCGAACTCGCGGGCGAGCGCCTCGGCCTCCGCCTCCGCCTCGGGCGTCGGAGGGACCGGGTCCACGGCGAGGTAGCGGTCCATGAACTCGCCGTCGCCGCACTCGACCTGGGTGGACCGGCCGACCCCACGCGGATCCCACCCGACGAGATCGAAGCGGTCGAGCAGGTCGGACGGCAGCAGGAAACCGATGAGCCCGACGAGCTCGACGCCCGAGGCGCCCGGTCCGCCGGGGTTCATGAGCAGCGGCCCGATGCGGCGATCGGGGTCGCGAGCAGGTCGGCGGGCGACGGCGAGCTCGATCGTGCCTGCCGAGGGGTCGTCGTAGTCGAGCGGAACCTCGAGGGTGGCGAACTCGAGGCTGCCCTCGCGGGTCCAGGAGACCGAGCCACCCGAACCCGGGTCGGTGTCGTCGGCGTCGTCCTGGTCGGCGGGGTCGGACGGGTCGGTCTGGCTGGCGGTCGTCGAGGTGATCGCGTCGAGGAATCGGGTGCCGCGGCCCGCCGAATCGTCGTCACCGCACGCCGTGGCGAGGAGGAGGATCGCGAGCAGCGCCGCGAGAAGTCGTGGACGGGAACCGGTCGGTGCCACCGCGGGCCTCCAGTCGGGGACGGGTCGTGCATCACCCTAGATGCCGACCTCGACCGGGGCGCGTGCGCCCTCCGCACCGGCTGGCACCGCCGGTAACCTGACGTCGCGCACCCCTGTGCAGCAGTCCTGGGAGGACCCGTGGAGACAGCCAGCATCCGACTCGGCCGCATCGCCGGCGTGCCCGTCGGTCTCTCCTGGTCGCTGCTCGTCGTCGCCGCGGTGTTCGCGCTGGGTCTTGCCGAGGGCCGCTACCCGAGCGCCGAGCCGGGCCACAGCGCCGCGGCGTACTGGCTCGCGGCGTCGGTCACGGTCGTGTTGTTCTTCGCGTCGGTGCTCGGCCACGAGCTGAGCCACGCCATCGTCGCCCGGCGCAACGGCATTCCCGTCGAGGGCATCACCCTCTGGCTGCTCGGCGGCATCGCCCGCCTGGGGGGTGAGGCCCGCGACCCCTGGGCCGAGCTGCGCATCGCTGGTGTCGGACCCCTCACCAGCGCGGTCCTCGGCGCCGGGTTCTGGGGCCTCGGGCTCGCTGCCGAGTCGGCCGACGCACCCGGTCTCGTCACCAGCGTGCTGTCGTGGCTCGCCCTCATCAACGTCGTGCTCGCGGCGTTCAACTCGGTACCGGCCGCACCGCTCGACGGCGGGCGGGTGCTCGCCGCCCTGTGGTGGTGGCGCACGGGCGACCGCACCCGCGGGCTCGTCGGCGCGTCGCAGCTGGGGCGCGCGCTCGGCCTCGGACTGCTCGCCCTCGCCGCCTGGCAGTTCACGCGGGACGACCTGAGCCTCGCAGTGTGGACGGCCTTCATCGGGTGGTTCATCTGGCAGTCGGCGGGTGCCGACGCCCGCTCGGCGGTCACCCGCCATTCCCTCGCCGGGCTCACCACCGTCGAGGCGGCGCGGCCCGATCCGCCCATCGTCGACGAGTCGGTCACCGTCGACGGACTCGTCGCGATGCTCGGCGACGGGGGCGACCACACCGCGTTCGTCGTCCGCGAGGCCGACGGGGTCCTCCGCAGCATCGTCACCCTCGACGAGATCCGCCGTGTCGCCCCCGCCCGCCGCTCCGAGGTCCGCCTCCGCGAGATCGCCGTCCCCATCGCCGATCTCACCACCGCGTGGGCCACCGACTCGCTCCTCAGCGCCCTCGACCGGGTGCCCGGCGACCACCGGCCCGAGATCGTCGTCTACGACGAGCGGCTGTGCCTCGTCGGTGTCGTGAGCCGGGCCGACCTCGCACGGCTCGTCCACGCCGCGGCCAACGGCCGCGCGCCCCGGGCCCCCACCGTGCCGCCCCCGCCACCGCCGGGCCCGCACCACACCGACGTGCCGAGCGGCAACTGAGGAGTGACAACGGTGAGTGGGGCCGGCGCACCGCCGGTCCGACTCGGCAACTGACCGTCAGCCGCCACGATCGGGGCCGCTAGGGTCCCGCCCATGACCGATGCGCTCCAGGTGACCATCGACGGGTCGGTGGCCGTGCTGGCCCTCGACGACGGCAAGGTGAACGCCGTCGGGCACGCCGTGATCGACGCACTCCACGACGGCCTCGACCGGGCCCTCACCGAGGCCGGCGCCGTCGTGATCGCCGGACGACCCGGCCGGTTCTCGGGAGGCTTCGACCTCTCGGTCATGGGTGCCGGCGACAAGCCGATGCAGGACCTCGTCCTCGCGGGGGCCGAGCTGCTGCTGCGCCTGTACTCCCATCCCCAGCCGGTGGTGGCGGCGTGCACGGGCCATGCCATCGCCGCGGGTGCCTTGATGCTGCTCGCGAGCGACACTCGGATCGGCGCCGAGGGCGAGTTCAAGATCGGGCTCAACGAGACGGCCATCGGCATGCCGCTGCCCGTGTTCGCCGTCGAGCTCGCCCGCGACCGCCTCGACCCGACGATGCTCACGCGAGCCACCCTCCACGCCGAGCTCTTCGACCCGGCCGGGGCGGTCGCCGCCGGCTACCTCGATCGTCGGGTGCCCGCCGAGGCGGTGGTCGACGAGGCGATCGCCGAGGCACGGCGCCTGTCCGAGCACCGGCGCGGCGCGGTGTCGGCCACCAAGGCCCGCCTCCGCGGCGCCACGCTCCGACGCATCCGCGCCACCCTCACCGACGACATCGCCGCGCTCACCCTCGGCTAGCCGGCGAGTCGCTCAGCCCGGCTCGAGCTCGAAGGTCTCGGGGCCGTCGGGCAGCTCGACGACGAGGCTCGTGACGCGGAAACCGTCGCCGTCGGTGTCGTCGAGCTCGACGGTGACGCGGCCGAGTCGGTAGTCCTCGGTGAGGGCGAACTCCTCGTCGCCTCGACGAGCGACGCGCACGTCGGGCGGCAGGTCGTCCTCGTACATCCCGAGGTACCCACGGGCGGTCTCGCGGGCGGACTCGGTGGGGAACTCGTCGCCCGTCCCGTCGTCGAGGCCGGGATCGAGCCCGGGGTCGACGGTCGTGCTGACCGAGTCGTCGCCGTCCGCGCCCGGGCTCACCACGGGCTGCTCGTCGTCACCACAGGCGGAGAGCGCCACGAGCAGGAGCGCTGCCGCGGCAATGGAGAGAATGCGCCTCACCGGAGTCCTTTCGTCGGGTCGGCCCGTCGGGCGGCGACGGGTTCACCGTTGTGACGCCCCCAGGGGCCGCGTGGTTCCCGGTCGTTCAGACCGCCCGGCAGTAGCGGAGGGCGAGCGCGGCGCGACGCGTCGTCGTGCGGTTCGGTCCCGAGCGGTGGAGGAGGGCGGGGTGGTGGAGCGACACGTCGCCACGGTCGAGCTCGACGGGCACCGCCGAACCCTCGTCGACCAGGTCGGCCGGGCTCGCCCAGCCGAACACGTTCGGCGGCTCGGACCGCGCCTCGAGCGGACGGGCGCCGAGCCGATGGCTCCCGGGCACCACCCACAGACATCCGCTGGCCTCGGTGGCAGGGTCGACGGCCACCCACACCGTGACGGCCTCGCGGATCCCCCGCTCGGCCCACGGGTGGCCGTCCTGGTGCCAGAGCACGGGGAGGGTCGACCCGGTGGGTTTCACGAGGTACGTGAGACCGAAGGCGCGGACCGGCTCGTCGAGCACCAGGGAGGCCAGCTCGACGAACACCGGCTCGGCCGCGAGCGACGCCGCCACCGGATCGAGGTCGAGCGGGGGTGCCGCGAGACCTGAGCGGTCGACCTCCAGCGACGCGAGGTGACCGTCGATCCGCTCGAGCAGATCGGTCGGGACACACGCTCGGACGACCGCGTGGCCGGCGGCCCGGTACCGGGCGGCGACCTCCGACGTGACCGAAGCCGAGTGCGAGTCGTGGGGATCGACCTCCATCGACGTGCGTTCTACCGCACCCGCTCCCACCGTGTCCGCACGGAGGGCCACCACCCCACAGGTGGGAGGACTAGCGTTCTGCCCGACACTCGAACGCGAGGGGGCTTCATGTCTGAACCGGTGGTCGACCTGCTCGAGACGGTGTGGCGCTCGATCTCCGAGTTGCTCGACGAGCTCGACGACGACGACTGGGACACGCCCACCGACCTCCCCGGCTGGACGGTGCGCGACGTGGTGTCGCACATGATCGGCACCGAGAAGATGCTGGCCGGGCACCCGTCCCCGCCGCCGCCGGCGAGCCTCGGCGAGCACGTCCGCAATCCCATCGGCGAGGTGAACGAGGCATGGGTCGAGGCCCGCCGAGGGGTCCCCGGCCCCGAGCTGGCCGCCGAGTTCCGGGCGATCACCACCGAGCGGCTCGCCCAGCTGCGGGACATGTCGCCCGAGGAGTTCGACACGGTCGGGTTCACCCCCGAGGGCGAGGGCCCGTATCGCTCCTTCATGTCGATCCGGGTGTTCGACTGCTGGGAGCACGAACAGGACATCCGCCGAGCCACCGACCGGCCGGGCCACCTCACCGGACCGGTCGCCGCCCACGCCGTCCAGAAGGTCACCAACGCCCTCGGCTACATCGTCGGCAAGAAGGCAGCCGCTCCCGACGGCACGACGGTGGTGTTCGACATCACCGGATCGCTCCCCATGATCCAGCCGGTGTACGTCGACGGTCGGGCCCGCATCCTCGACCGCGAGCCCAACGACCGGGACGTCACGATCCATCTCGACACCGAGACCTACAACGCGCTCGGCTGCGGTCGGTGGACCGCCGAGCACGCCCTCGCCACCGGACGCGCCCGTCTCGAGGGCGACGAGGAGCTGGGCCGCAGGGTGCTCGAGTCGATGGCGTTCACCATCTGAGGGCGACACGGCGGTGACCGAACCCGACGCCGACCCCCGACCGCCAGATCCGACCAGCACCAGTCGACCGCGCATGCGCGAGGAGCCGATGCCCTCGTGGGTTCCGCGGGCCATCGTGCTGTTCTTCGTGGGGTTCGTCGCCGTGCTGGTGCTCGGCTGGCTCCTTTCGCGGCTCCAGAGCCTCCTCGTCATGCTGCTGGTGTCGCTCTTCGTGTCGTTCGCGCTCGAGCCGGCCGTCAACTGGATGGAGCGTCACGGTGTGCGGCGGGGTCTCGGCACGGCGCTCACCTTCCTCGGGCTCGTCGTCGTGGTGGCCATCTTCGGCTACTTCATGGGTCGACTCTTCGTCGACCAGGTGGCCGCGCTCATCGACCGCATGCCGGAGTACATCGAGCAGGTGCAGGACTGGGCGAACCGCACCTTCGACCTCGAGCTCGACGCCGACGCGCTGATCGCCGAGTTCCAGGCGGGCGGGCGCGCCGACGAGATCGCCGGGCGCCTGGCGAGCAACATCTTCGAGATCAGCTCCACCATCGTCGGGGTCATCTTCCAGCTGCTCACCGTCGCGCTCTTCACCTTCTACCTCGTGGCCGACGGCCCCCGGCTCCGGCGGGCGATCTGCTCGACGATGAGCCCCGAGCGCCAGCGCGAGGTGCTGCGGGCGTGGGAGATCGCCATCGACAAGACCGGCGGGTACATCTACTCGCGGGTCCTGCTCGCCACCATCTCCGGGTTGTTCCACTGGGCGGCGTTCGAGCTCTTCGACGTTCCCTTCGCCCTGCCCCTCGCCCTGTGGGTCGGCGCGATGTCCCAGTTCATCCCGGTGGTCGGCACCTACCTCGCCGGCGCGCTCCCCGTGCTCATCGCGCTGCTCGACGACCCGGTCACCGCGCTGTGGGTGCTCGTCATCGTCGTCGTCTACCAGCAGGTCGAGAACTACATCCTCCTCCCGCGGGTGAGCGCCCACACGATGCAGCTCCACGCCGCGGTCGCGTTCGGCGCCGTGATCGCCGGTGCCGCCATCCTCGGCGTGGTCGGCGCGCTCCTCGCGCTCCCTGCCGCCGCGACGCTCCAGGCGTTCGTGTCGAGCTACCTCTCGCGCCACGAGGTGGTGGAGTCGGCCCTCACCGACGACGGTGCGCGCGTGCGCGCCGACCGCAACCGCCAGCGACGCCCAGAACCCACCTGAGGCTGCTCAGCGGTCGGTGTCGCGGTCGACCGGGTCGTTGCCCGCCGGATCGCTGCCCGCCGGACCGTCGTCGTCCAGTTCGTCGTCGTCCGACTCGCCGTCGAGCGAGTCGTCGGGCAGATCCTCGGACCCATCCTCGGGCAGATCCTCTGGTCCATCGTCGAACACCGGCTGGTCGAGCTCGTCGAGGCGGTCGAGCTCGTCGGGATCCTCGAAGTCGTCGAAGGTGATCGCCCCCTCGAACCCGGCGAACTCGTCGGCACCCGGACCTCCGGTGGCGTCGGCGGACGCGGCCTCGAGCGCCGGGCGGGTGGCCCTCGGGAGGTCGCGCGGAGCCGACACGTTCACGTCGACGAACGCGAGCATGTCCTGGGCCGACGCATCGGCCTCGCCGCCCGAGCTGCGCAGCTGACGGGCGAGCTGCCGGGCCCGCCGTGGCAAGCGTCGGAGTCGGATCGGATCGGCGCCGACCGACGCCCGCAACAGCACGAGACGGCCGTACGCCGCCTGGAAGTCGTCGGCGGAGGGGTCGAGCGCGGCCCGGCGCGTGCGCTCGGGATCGAGCTCGAAGATCCACGTGTCGCGCAGGGTGAGCGGCACCCGGCCGAACACCCGCCGGTCCTCGACCACCACGCCCTCGCTCGCCACCACCGGCCCCGTCGGCGAGGAGACGACGCCGACCGGCGGCCGCAGCGGACTCCGGGGGTTGTGGACGAAGAACGTGAGGCCGGCCACCGTGAGACGCCGACCGCGCCGCAGCTCGGCGGGCTCGAACATGTCGTTGCCGACGAGCAGCGCCGTGCCCGTGTCGGCCCGCCACACGCTGTCGTCGGACCGGACGAGCACGGGAACCTCCGCGATGACGGCGCGTCGTGAGGGACGGAACCGCGCCCGGAGGAAGTCGAAGAGCCACACCGCGGTGACCGGCAGGCCGAGCCCCACCAGGCTCATCAACACGGTGAGCAGGATCCGGCGGGCGAGGTCGACCGGCTCGTGCACCTCGAGGGACACCGCCAGCTCGACGAGGTCGTAGGAGTCGTCGACACGACTGCCGATGCCGACGACGACGGTGCCGCCGTAGAGGCCGGACTCGAGCCTGGGATCGAGATCGAGGCGGAGCGGCACGGTGCGGGACTCGCCCGCTGGCACGACGACGCACGAGGCGGGGGACACCGCGCCGGCGAGGTCGAGCACGGCCTCGACGCCAGCGAGGTCGAGCGCGCCGTCCTCGACCCACACGCACGCGTCGACCGCCGGTCCGGCGACGACGGCGAGGCCTCCCGATGCCGTCCCGCCACCGTCGCCCCGCATGGTCACCGCCGTGGCACCGAGGTGGGGCCAGGCGTCGGCGGTGAAGCGTTCGGTGTCGGAGCGGACCACGACCTCGGGGAGGGCGACGAGGTTCGTCGTGGCGGCGAGGGTGGCCACCGCTTCGAGCGGACCGGCCGGTACCCCCTCGGGGAGCGTCAACTCGCCCGCGAAGCCGCCGAGATCGTCGGGTGCGAGCACCGAGGTCGCGACGGCGGCACCCGTGGCGTCGAGGACCTCGACGGTGACCGTGACGAGATCGGCGACGTCGTCGGCAGGGACGTAGCGCCCGTCGCGATCGGCGAGCTCGACGCTGACCGTGGTGGCGCGCCCGTCGACGAGCCGTGGAGGCGAGGGGAACCGGGGCACGACCCCGCCTTCACCGGTGACCGATACCGCGGCCTCCTCCCCTTCCGCCACAGGATCGACGACGGTGAGCGACCACGAGCCGGGCCAGTCGCGCCGGGTGGGATCGAAGGTCATGTCGAGGCGGACGACCGTCGGCTCGACCCAGGTGGTGTCGACCCGAACACTGCCCGCGGCGAGGCTGCCCGGCGACGGCGGGTGCAGCGGGATCGCCACACCCCATGGCATCCCGAGCTCGATCCAGCTCTCGTCGGACGGCACCGCGATGGTGGCGGAGAGGGCACCGAGCACGGGATCGAGCGCGAACTCCCAGCGGCCCTCGTCGCACGGCCCGCCGGTGCACACCACGAGCGGGCGTTCGACGCTGCCCGCCTGGCGGGTCTCACCCGCCCGCGACCGGGCGTCGGCGGGCAGCGCGGAGAGGGCGAGCGCACACGCGACGATGGTCGCGACCACCGCCGCTGCGGACCGCCGAGGACGGAGGGGGATCAGCGGGACCACCCCTCGGCGAGCAGCCAGGACGACCAGACCGTGCCGACGACCGCGAGCACCCAGATCGCGACCAGGACGCGCCGGCTGCGCGTGGTGCGGTCGGGAGTGAGGTCGGGGCGGGCGAGGATGTCGACGCGCCGGGCGGCGGCGAAGAGCCCGATGGCGACGACCGAACTGAGGACGAACGCGACTGGGAGCACCAGCTCGAGCACGGCGAGGACGCTGCCGACCATCGCGGCGACCGCGGCGCCGAGGGTGAGGGGCCGCGCGACACCGAGCACCAAGGTGGGATCGGTGGCCCGTCGCAGGGGGCGCCGCCGGGGTCTCCGGGCCCTGTCGTCGGTGGCTGTCGGGTTGGTCGTGCGGTCCCTCGTCGGCACGATCGGAGGGTAGCAAGGCCGCGTCGATGCCCCTCCCGGCGGTGGCCCGCGTCACGGCGTCGATCCGCGGAAATCGGCCCCCGATCGACCATCCTGGAACTGCGGGTGGCCGCCCCTGCTCGAACATGTGTTCGACCTGGTAGGCTGCTCACTCCCCCGTCAGTCGTTGTCGCACGGAGCACCCCACATGTCGCAACAGGGAGAGCTCGTCCCCTTCGCCCGCGAGGTCGTCGACGTCGCCGTCAGCGACGAGCTGAGCGAGTCGTTCCTCGCCTACTCCATGTCGGTCATCACCTCCCGCGCCCTCCCCGACGTGCGCGACGGGCTCAAGCCGGTGCAGCGGCGGATCCTCTTCGCCATGCACAGCATGGGCATCCGCCCCGACACGCCCACCCGCAAGAGCGCGCGTGTCGTCGGCGAGACGATGGGGAAGTACCACCCCCACGGCGACGGCGCGATCTACGACGCCCTCACCCGCCTCGGTCAGGACTTCGGCCGCAACATCACCTTCGTCCACCCCCAGGGCAACTTCGGCTCCCTCGACGACCCGCCCGCCGCCTCGCGCTACACCGAGTGCCGCCTCACCGAGGCCGCGATGGACATGATCGCCGAGCTCGACGAGAACACCGTCGACCGCCGGCCCACCTACGACGGCGAGGGCGAGGAGCCCTCGGTCCTCCCGGCGCTCCTGCCGAACCTGCTCGTCAACGGCGTGTCGGGCATCGCGGTGGGCATGGCCACGAACATGGCACCCCACAACCTCGGCGAGGTGTACGAGGCCATCAAGCTGGTGATGACCAAGCGGCGACCCAAGCCGACCGTCGAGGAGCTGATGGCGGTGCTCCCCGGCCCCGACTTCCCCTCCGGCGGCATCGTCATCGACGACAGCCTCCGCGAGGCCTACGCCACCGGCCGGGGCACCGTGCGCATCCGCGCCAGGGCCGAGGTCGCCCAGGTGAGCCCTCGCCGCCAGGGCATCGAGGTCACCGAGCTCCCGTACCTCGTCGGTCCCGAGCGGGTGGTCGCGAAGATCAAGGAGCTGATGCTCGCCGGCAAGCTCACCGGCATCAGCGACATCAAGAACCTCACCGACCGCCACCACGGCCTGCGCATCCAGATCGAGTGCAAGACCGGCGTCAACCCCCACGCCGTGCTCACCGAGCTCTACCGCCTCACGCCGATGGAGGAGAGCTTCGGCATCAACAACGTGGTGCTCGTCGACGGTGCGCCCCGCACCCTCGGGCTCTACGACCTCTGCCTCGCCTACGTCGAGCACCGCCTCGAGGTGGTGGTGCGCCGCAGCGAGTTCCGGCTCGGCCGGGCGCGCGACCGCCTCCACCTCGTCGAGGGCTTCCTCATCGCCCTCGACGCCATCGACGAGGTCGTCCGCATCATCCGCGGCTCCCACGACACCGCCGAGGCGCGCGCCGCGCTCATCGAGCGCTTCTCCCTCTCGGAGATCCAGGCCAACGCCATCCTCGAGATGCCCCTACGGCGCCTCACCGCCCTCGAGACCCTGAAGCTCGAGGAGGAGCGCGACGAGCTCGTCGCCCGCATCGCCGACCTCGAGGCCATCCTCGGGTCCGAGCAGCGTCGGCGCACCATCGTCCTGAAGGAGCTCGCCGAGGTCGTCGAGCGCCACGGCCGACCCCGGCGCAGCACGGTGGTGTCGGCCGACCAGGTGCACGACATCGCCCCCGCCGAGCCGCTCCCGCTCGAGATCGCCGACGACCCGTGCGTCGTCACCCTCAGCACCACCGGGCTCATCGGTCGCGAGCCGCTCGAACCGGCGTCGCGACCGTCGCTCGGCCGTCACGACGTGCTCGTCGCGCGGGTCACCACCACCAACCACGCCACGGTCTACGCCATCACCGACACCGGTCGGGCCCTGCCGGTGACCGCCATGGAGGTGCCCGAGGTCGCCGGGCGCAACCGGGGCGCCAACGCCGCCGAAGTCGTCGACCTCAAGCACGGCGAGTCGGTGCTCACCCTCGCGGTGCCGGGCCCCGACCCCCTGCTGCTCGTCACCCGCAACGGCGTCGCCAAGCGCCTCGCGGGCGACGAGCTCGCCGGGGTGAAGGCCGGCGGCACCGTCATCGGCCTGAAGGGCGACGACCGCGTCGTCGCCGCGCTCGTCGCTCCCGAGGGCAGCGAGGTGGTCATCGTCGCCGACGACGCCCAGGCGCTGCGCACCGCCACCGACCAGATCAGCATCCAGGGACGGGGCGCTGGGGGCGTGGCCGGCATGAAGCTGAAGTCCGGAGCCGCTGTCGTGGGAGCCGGCCTCGCTCCCCCGGGTGCCCAGGTGCTCTCGGTCACCGACCTCGGAACCGCGAAGCTCACCGACGCCGCGGAGATCCCCGCGAAGGGTCGCGGCACCGGCGGCGTGCGCCTCACCAGGTTCAAGAACGAGAACCGCCTCGCGTGGGCCTACGTCGGGCCCGTCGACGAGCTCGCCGTCGTCGTCGGCCAGGCCGACGCGCCCACCAAGCCCGACCCCACGCCGGCGGCGCTCACCCTCACACCCAGCCGCCGCGACACCCAGAGCAGCGCCACCGACGAGCGCATCCTCGGCGTCGGCACCAGGAGGTTCTGATGGCCCGGCACACCAAGCCCGCCACCGCCGGCTACGACGCCTCGCACATCCAGGTCCTGAAGGGCCTCGAGGCGGTGCGGAAGCGGCCCGGCATGTACATCGGTGGCACCGGTTCCGACGGTCTCTCCCACCTGTTGTGGGAACTCATCGACAACTCCATCGACGAGGCCGCCGCCGGGCACGCCAACCGCATCGACGTGACCTTCCACCGCGACGGTTCGATCGAGGTGGCCGACAACGGCCGGGGCATCCCGATCGAGGAGAAGGACAAGGGCCGCACCGCCCTCGAGGTCGTCTTCACCGAGCTGCACGCCGGCGGCAAGTTCGGCTCGGGCGCCTACGCCGCCTCGGGCGGCCTCCACGGCGTCGGCGCCTCGGTCGTCAACGCCCTGTCCACCAAGCTCGTCGCCGAGGTCGACCGCGACGGCCACACCTGGCGGCTCGGCTTCGATGCCCGGCTCCCCGGTCGGTTCAACTCGAACGGCACCTTCACCCCCACCTCCGAGCTCGAGAAGGTGAAGCGGCTGCGCAACGCCAAGGTCACCGGCACCAGGGTGCGGTTCTGGCCCGACACCGAGGTGTTCGACCCCGACGCGTCGATCTCCTACGCCGACGTGCGCGAACGCCTGGCCCGCATGTGCTTCCTCGTGCCCGGCCTCAAGATCTCCCTCACCGACAAGCGGGCCGGCGGGGGTGGCAGCGAGGAGTTCGTCTCCAAGGGTGGCCTCGCCGACTTCGTCGACTACCTGAGCGTCGGCGAGAACCTCACCGACGTGATCCGGCTCTCGGGCACCGGCATCTTCACCGAGAAGATCGCCCAGGGCGGCGCGATGACCGAGGTCGAGCGCGAGTGCACCGTCGACCTCGCGATGCGCTGGGTGAAGGGCTACGACCCCACCATCGTCAGCTTCGTCAACACGATCCCCACCCCTGAGGGCGGCACCCACGTCGCCGGGTTCGAACGGGCCATGACCCGGGTCGTCAACGACGTGTTGCTCGCCGACCTCCGCAAGCTCGCCAAGCTGGCCAAGGAGGGCAAGGACAAGGCCACCAAGGACGACATCCAGGAGGGCCTCGTCGCCGCGCTGAAGGTCACCCTCCCCGAGCCCCAGTTCCGCGGCCAGACGAAGGAGGAGCTCGGCACGCCCGGCGTGCAGTCCATCGTCTACGACGTCGTGAAGTCGGGCTTCACCGCGTGGATCGGGGGCGACGGCAAGAAGACCCACGTCAACGCGGTGCGCGACAAGCTCGCCAACGCCGTCATCAACCGGGTCACCTCCAAGCAGGCCCTGGAGAACAAGCGCAAGGCGGCGAACCTCGGCAGCACCGGCATGCCCGACAAGCTCGCCGACTGCCGTCGCCACGGGCCCGACTCCGAGCTCATCATCGTCGAGGGCGACTCGGCGGCCGGCCCCGCGAAGCAGGGCCGCAACTCCGAGACCCAGGCCGTGCTCCCGATCCGGGGCAAGATCGTCAACGCCAGCAAGGCCACGGTGAAGCAGGTGCTCGACAACACCGAGGCCCAGGCGATCTTCACCGCCATCGGCGCCGGGTCGGGCAAGGAGTTCGACCTCGACCTCGCCCGCTACGGCCGGGTCATCATCCTCTGCGACGCCGACGTCGACGGCAGCCACATCCGGTGCCTGCTCCTCACCCTGTTCCACCTCTACATGCGGCCCATGCTCGAGGCCGGCCGGGTGTTCGCCGCCCAGCCACCCCTCTACACCGCCAAGGTCGGCGGTCAGACCTACCGGGTGTTCAGCGACGCCGAACGAGACGCGGTCACCGCCGAGCTCGCCACCGGCAACCGCAAGGCCGAGAACATCCACTGGAGCCGCTTCAAGGGCCTCGGCGAGATGGAGGTGGCCGAACTGGCCGAGACGGCACTCGACGCCGGCACCCGCATCCTCAAGCGCATGACCGTCGCCGACGCCGAGGCCGCGGCCGCCGAGGCCGACCTCTTCGAGGTCCTCATGGGCAACGACGTGCCCCGCCGCCGCGACTTCCTCCTCGAGCGCGCCACCTTCCTCGACACCGACGCCCTCGACATCTGAGCGACCCGGTCATAGGGTCGGGACCATGCGGCCCGGCTGGGGGGTTCGGCATCCCGATCTCCACCCCATCCTCACCGCACACGAGCCGTCCGGACCGCCTTCTCGGGCCGCATGGGTGGAGTTGTGTCCTACGGGTGGGACGAAACTCCGCCCATGGAGAGGGGTCGGCGCTGCTCCGGTGGTCTACCGGGCGCGCTGGCGGACCGCGGCGTACGCTCGCACCAGCCACGCTGCCTCGGGGGAGGGAGAGGGGATGGTCGGTCGTCGACGCCGCACCCGCGCGGTGATCCCGCAGACACCGGAGGAGCTCACCGCCGAGTGGTTCACCGGCGCGCTCGCCCCCCACTCGGGCGGCGCCACGGTGCGCGACGTGACGGTCGAGGTGATCGGCACCGACGTGGGCTTCGCCGGCGAGGTCTACCGGTGTCATCTCGACTGGCCGCCCGCGCCCGCCGGCGAGACCGCCGATGCGTCACCGCCTCCCGCCTCGGTCGTGGTCAAGGTGCCCTCCCAGCGCCCCGAGAACCGGGCGGCGGTCGAGGCGGTGAATGCCTATGAGCGGGAGATCCGCGTGTACCGCGAGCTCGGCACCTCCCTCGGTCTGCCGCTGCCGGTCCACCTCTACAGCGACTTCACACCGAACCCCGCGCCGTGGCTCGAACCCCTGCTGAAGTGGCTCTTCGACCGACTCCCGGTGCGCACCCTCATGTGGCTCGTCGGACGCGCGCTCGCCCACGCCGGTCGCAGCCGACGCCGCTACGTGCTCGTCCTCGGCGACGTCACCGACGCCCGGCCTCCGAGCCAAGTCGACGGCGGTTCGCTCGATGACGCCCGTCTCGCACTCACCACCCTCGCCCGTTTCCACGCGGCGAACTGGATGCGGTCCGACCTGCTCGGGGCGCACCCGTTCATCAACGCGTCGAACGAGGTGCCCCGCCTCCGTCAGGCCACCTACCAGCGCAACCGGGAGGCGTTCCTCGCCACCTTCGAGGCGTCGCTGACCCCGGCGGTCGTCGCGCGCCTCGACCACGTCCAGGCCCACCTGCCCGAGCTCCTCGACCGGATGGCCGACCCGCCGTGGACGATCCTCTGGGGCGACTACCGGCTCGACAACCTCCTGTTCCGACCCGACGGCAGCGTCGTCGTCATCGACCCGCAGCTGATCGCCTGGGGGCGCCCGGGCCTCGACGTCACCTACTTCCTCTCGACCGCACTCGGTCCAGAGAACTGCGACACCGAGCCCGAACTGGTCCGCCACTACCACGATGCGCTCGTGGCTGCGGGGGTGACCGAGCATCCGCTCGACGATCTTCTCGACGACATCGCCGTGGCCAAGGAGCTGCTCGGCCACGGGCTGGTCGCCTACGCCGGGTTCCTCGACACCGACACCGCCGCGCTCGAGGTCAGCTTCGTCGACCTCGTCACCCACCGTGCGCTCGGGTGGCTCGCCGCCGCCCTCCCCGACTCGACCACGACCGCGAGCGCGCTCCCCGCCGACGACTGACGAAGGCCCCGCGCGGGCGCGGTACCGTCGGCGGCGATGAACCCCGAGGTGCACGACCGCGTCGAGCGCGAGCGAACGCTGTCCGCTCTGATCTGGCGGCTCGACACGCCCCGTCTGGCGGCGAGCTCCGCCCCGCTCGGGGGCGGCATCGGCGAGCGGCACTGGGTGCTGAACGCCCAGGTCGAGCGGGGCTACGACCGCGACGACCCGGCCGACCACCTCGTCGAGCTCGCCCGCGCCGCCGACCTCGGAGGCCCGGGCGTCGGCCTGATGACCGCGGTCGACGTGCGGACCCACTCGACCGCCGAGGACTCCGACGTGCGGTGCTGGGCGACCGTCGGCGTCGAGATCCCGGCCTGGGCCGCGGCGCCCGACGCGGTCGCCTTCGCCGACGAGGACCCGGGCGTCACGGCCGGGGCCGCCCGACGGGTCGGCACGATCAACCTCGTCGTCGACGTGCCGGTACGGCTCTCCGAGGCCGCGCTCGTCAACGCCGTGGCGACCGCCACCGAGGCGAAGACCCAGGCGATGTGGGAGGCCGGCCTCGCCGGAACCGGGACTCCCACCGACGCGGTGTGCGTCGTGTGCCCCTCCGACGGGCCCGCCGAGCCCTACGGCGGTCCCCGCTCGCGCTGGGGCGCCCGCGTCGCCCGGGCGGTGCACGCCGCGGTGGCCGAGGGGTTGGTCCGGTGATCACCCTCGTGCTCGGCGGTGCACGCTCCGGCAAATCGACGGTGGCCGAGGGGTTCGCGACCGAGCTCTCCGCAGGTGGCACCCGGCCGGTCACCTACGTGGCGACGATGATCGCCGACCCGTCCGACCCCGATCTCACCGGGAGACTCGACCGCCACCGCTCCCGCCGCGACTCCGCGTGGTCGACCGTCGAGCCGCCGTTCGACCTCGTCGAGGTGGTGGCCGACACTCCCGGCGTGCTCCTCGTCGACTCGCTCGGCCCGTGGGTGGGCCTCCAGCCCGACGGCGTGGACCCGGAGCCACTCGTCGCCGCGCTGGAGGCTCGCACCGACCCGGTGGTGCTCGTCAGCGACGAAGTGGGAATGGGCGTGCACCCCGAGACCGAGCTCGGACGGCGGTTCCGCGACGACCTCGGAGCCCTGAACCAGGCCGTCGCCGAGGTCGCCGACCGGTGCGTGCTGGTGGTGGCCGGCCGCGTGCTGAGCCTCGACCAGCCGTGACCCCGCTCGCCGACCTGCGTGCCGCCTGGACGTTCCTCACGGTGGTGGGCAAGGGCTCGGGCCCGACCCCGGGAGCGATGGGCTGGTTCCCCGTCGTCGGCGCGCTCGTCGGCGGCACGGTCGGGCTCGTGTGGTGGGGCGCGAGCGAGCTGTGGCCGCCGTTCGTCGCGGCGACGCTCGCCGTGACCGCAGATCTCGTCCTCACCGGCGGCCTCCACCACGACGGACTGGCCGACAGCGCCGACGGGCTGCTCCCCCACCTGCCCCGGGCACGCCGCCTCGTGGTGATGCGCGAGCCCGACGTCGGCGCCTTCGGTCTCCTCGCCCTGGTCGTCGTGGTGCTCCTGCGGGTCGGTGCACTCGCATCGATCGAGGTCCGACCCCTGGTGCTGGCGGGCCTGTGGTGCGCGAGTCGCACCGCGATGGCGGTGCTCGCCCGTGCGGTGCCCTACGCCCGCGCCGAGGGTGGCCTCGCCTCCGCGTTCCTCGGGGGCTCCCCGGTCGCGGTCGGCGCGACGGGCACCCTGCTCACCGCAGTGCTCCTCGTACCGGAGGGCACGATCGCCGTGCTGGTGGCCGCCGTCGCGCTCGTGGCGGGCGCCGGGGCCGTGGCGGTACTCGCCCACCGGCGTCTGGGTGGGGTCACCGGCGACGTGCTCGGTGCAGCCGGCGTGGTGGGCGAGACGCTGGCGCTCGTTGCCCTGGCGGCACGGTGGTGACCCGCCGACGCTCCACCGCGCTCGCCGCTGCGGCAGGCCTGGTGCTCGACCAGGTGCTCGGCGACCCACCCTCGGCCGCGCATCCCGTCGCCTGGTTCGGCCGTGCGATGGGAGTGCTCGAGCGGCGGTGGTGGTCCGACGACCGTCGTGCAGGTTCGGCCTACGCCGCCGCCGGGCTCGGCGTGGCAGCCGCTGCGGGCCTCGCCGCGCCCTCGACGGCGGTGGCCACCTGGGTCGCCACCGGTGCCCGTTCGCTCCACGCCGTGGCCCTCGACGTGAGCGACGCGCTCGCCGACGACGACCTCGACCTCGCCCGGGAGCTGCTGCCCAACCTCGTCGGTCGCGACCCCGACTCGCTCGACACCACCGGCATCGCCCGGGCGGCGATCGAGTCGGTCGCCGAGAACACCACCGACG
The DNA here is from genome assembly GCA_964488835.1 of uncultured Iamiaceae bacterium. GTDB lineage: Bacteria > Actinomycetota > Acidimicrobiia > Acidimicrobiales > SKKL01 > SKKL01. The sequence goes on from CAZAVX010000002.1 coordinate 79,687, forward strand.
CGATCGTCGCGCCGGCGCTCTGGGCGGCCCTGGCGGGTGCGCCCGGCACCCTCGTCCATCGTGCGGCCGACACCATGGACTCCATGGTGGGCCACCGCACCGAACGCCACGATCGCTTCGGATGGGCAGCCGCACGCGCCGACGACCTACTGGCCTGGGTCCCAGCCCGCGTCGGTGTCGGGCTCGTCACCCTCGTGCGACCCCGCCGCGCCGCCGCGGTGATCCGCACCGTGCGGCGCGACGCCCCGGCCCACCCCTCGCCCAACGCGGGGATGATCGAAGCGGCGTTCGCCGGAGCCCTCGGGCTGCGCCTCGGTGGCCCGACGACCTACCGGGGAGTCGTCGACCACCGGCCAACGCTCGGCGACGGTCGCGAGCCCGGGTCTGGTGACGTGGCCGCCGCTGTCGCCCTCTCGCGCGAGGTGACCGTCGCCCTCACCGCGGGGCTCGCGGCGTGGAGTGCGGGCCGCGCGATCCGCGGACGGAGCCGACGGTGACCGCGGCCGTTCCACCGCCCGGCGCCCACGGCGGCGACGGCCCTGCCCTCGCCCGGGCGCTGGGCGTCGATCCGACCGAGGTACTCGACCTCTCCCAGTCGCTCAACCCGTTCGCACCCGACCCGGCTCCCGTGGTGGCCGCCGTCGCCGCCGCCACCCGCCACTACCCCGACGTGACCGCCGGCGAGAAGACCCTCGCCGAGGTCGCAGGCTTCGACACCGACCGGCTGGTGCTCACGAACGGAGGGAGCGAGGCGATCGCGCTGGTCGCCACCGAGGCCCCGACCGGATCGGTCGCCGAACCCGAGTTCTCGCTCTATCGGCGACACCTCACCCTCGACCACTCCGGCCCCCGCTGGCGCTCCAACCCCAACAACCCACTCGGCACCCTCGCCGCGGCCGGCGACGCCGCGGGCGTGTGGGACGAGGCGTTCTGGCCCCACAGCACCGGGACCTGGACGCGCGGGGACGCCGACCGTGGGGCGTGGGTCGTCGGCTCGCTCACCAAGCTGCTCGCCTGCCCCGGGCTCCGCCTCGGCTACGCGCTGGCGCCGGACCCCGACGCCGCCGACCGCCTCCGGGCCCGCCGCCCGCAGTGGTCGGTGAACAGCCTGGCGCTCGCCGCGCTCCCCGACCTGCTCGCCACCGTCGATCTCCCGCGGTGGACCGGCGAGCTCCGCACGGCCCGTGCCGCGCTCGTCGACACGCTCCGCGAGCGCGAACTCGACGTCCGTGCCGCGGACGCGCCCTGGGTGCTCGTGCACGGCGCTCGCTCCCTGCGCGCCGGGCTCGCCCGCCACGCCGTCCTGGTTCGCGACTGCTCGTCGTTCGGACTCGACGCGGTGCGCATCGCCGTGCCCCACCCCGACGAGTTGCCGCGCCTCACCTCCGCCCTCGACAGGATCCTCTCATGACCCGACCGTCCCTCCACGACCGTCTCGACGCCGTGTTGTTCGACGTGGGCGACACCCTGGTGCACGCGGCACCGTCCGGCACGGCGGTCGGAGAGCTCGTCGCCGAACCGAGGCCGCAGGTGGTCGACGACCTTCGGGCACTCCATGCGGCAGGGATCCGCATCGGCGCGGTGACCGACACCTCGGTGATGACCGAGGCCGACGTGCGGGCCCTGCTCGTACCCGTAGCGCTCGACGAGCTGCTCGAGGTGGTGGTGACCTCCGTCGACGTCGGCGCGGCGAAGCCCGACCCCACGTCGCTGCGCACCGCCCTGCGCCGCCTCCAGGTGGTGCCCGAGCGGGTCCTGTTCGTCGGCGACCGGGTCGTCGACCGCGACGCCGCCCGGGCGGCGGGCACCGGGTTCGCGTTCGTCCGGGACACGGTGCGCACCACCCTCGACCGCTGGCTGACGACGCCCGAGCGACCGATCGATGCGACCCTCGATCGCTGGGAGGCCGAGCGCGAGCATCGGCCGGACGCCGCGGCGCGAGCCGCCGCGGACGCCGAGGCCCGCCTCGCTGCGCTCGCCAAGCCGCCCGGCTCGCTCGGCCGGCTCGAGACCCTCGCCGCGCGGCTCGCGGCGATCGCCGGCTCGTGCCCGCCCCCGATCCCCCGTCCCGTCGAGGTGCTCGTGTTCGCCGCCGACCACGGCGTGCACGCCGAAGGGGTGACCGCCTGGCCCCAGGAGATCACGACGGCGATGGTCGCCACCATGGCGAGCGGACGGGCCTCCGTCAACGCCCTCGCCCGGACGGTGGGGGCGGCGACCACCGTCGTCGACGTGGGGGTCGCCACCCCGCCGACGGGCCTGCCGGGAGTCGAGGATCGTCGGGTCCGCGCCGGCACCCGCAACCTCGCCGAGGAACCGGCGATGAACCTCGCCGAGGCGTGCGACGCGCTCGACGTCGGCGTCGAGGCCGCCGCCCGCGCCGCAGCGACCGGCGCGAGGTGCCTCGTGATCGGCGAGATGGGCATCGCGAACACCACGGCGGCCACCGCCCTGATCTGCGCCCACACCGGACGCCCGGCCGCGGAGCTCACCGGACGCGGAGCCGGGGCCGACGACGACACCCTCGCCCGCAAGACCGCTGCCATCGAGCGGGCCCTCGCCCGTCACCCACTCGGCGACCACCCCCTCGAGCTGTTGGCCTCCCTCGGCGGCCTCGAGATCGCGGCGATGGCCGGCGTGGTCGTGGCCGGGGCGGCGGCGGGGATCCCCGTGGTCGTCGACGGCGTGATCGCCGACGCCGCCCTCCTCTGCGCCGAGGCGCTCGCCCCCGGCGTGGTCGACCACGCGATCGCCGGCCACCGGTCGACCGAACCGGCGGCCAGCGCCGCGCTCGACCACCTCGGACTCGAGCCACTGCTCGACCTCGGCATGCGCCTCGGCGAGGGCACCGGGGCGGTGCTCGCGGTCCCGCTGCTCGAGGCGGCCGCCCGCCTGCTCCACGACGTGGCGACGATCGCCGAGCTCACCGACGGCAGCTGAGCGGCGCCCGCGTCCGGACCCAGCTCGGGCCGCCACCTCAGGCGGGGCGCACCGCCTGGAGCGTGAACGACATCGGTACCCGCTCGGGGCGGTCGACGAGCCGCCACTCGTGGGGCGTGTGCTCCTCCATGAGGCCCGGCAGCGCGCACCACGGCGTCGAGTCGTGCTCCTCGATCGCGGTGAGCTGCATCCCGGCGTCGAGGACGGCGGTGATGATCTCGGCGAGTCCGTGGTTGAACTCGATCGTGGTGGGCCATTCGATCTCGCCCTCGTGGTCGACATAGGACTGCTTGGTCTCGAACCGCACACCTTCGGGAGTCTCGAAGTACGGGTGCTCGATGCTGAGCACGCCGTCGCCCCGCTCGTCGTCGAGGCTGAACAGCACGGGGTGCCCGTCGCGGACGAAGAGACGCCCGCCGGGTCGGAGCAGGCCGGCCACCACCTGTGCCCATTCGCGGATTCGGGGGAGCCAGCACAGGGCGCCGACGCCGGTGTAGACGAGGTCGAACCGCTCGCGTCCGAGGACCTCGGTCGCCTCGTACACATCGGCCTCGACGAACGTGCCCTCCGCTCCGCACTCGGCGAACAGCTCGCGAGCCGCGGCGAGCGCCGAGCCCGAGAAGTCGAGCCCGGTGACCCGCGCCCCGAGCCGGGCGAGCGAGAGGGTGTCGGTACCGATGTGGCACTGGAGGTGGACGACGTCGAGCCCCGCGATGTCGCCGAGCCGCGGGCGATCGAACGCGACAGTGCCCGACAGATGCGCAGGGTCGGCGCGGAAGGCGTCGAGGTCGTAGCCGCCGGCTCCGGTGTGCAGCGGAACCCGCGCCTCCCAGTTCGCGTGGTTCACCCGGCGGTAGTCGTCGGAGGACACTCCGAGGACAGTAGGCCATACGACTCATTCGGTGACGGGGTTCAGACCCCTCGAGGGTCGCCCGGTAGGGTCGGCGAGGTCCACGACACACGAGGTCTCTCTTCGACGCGCTGTCCGGAGACCAGATGGAGAAGCACGCATGCACCGTCTCGCCGCCCTCGCCCTCACGCTCCTGCTCGCGGGATTCCTCGCGGCGTGCGGGGACGACGATTCCGACACCAGCAGTCCTGCCGACACCGCCGCCGGGTCGAGCACGGCCGACGACACCGCCGATGGCCCCGCCGACGACACCGCGTCCGACGACCCGGCCGACGAGGGTGACGACACCCCGCCCGCCTCCACCGGTGACGCCGGCACCGCCACCGTCGACGGCGCGACCTACGGCTTCGACCGTGCCCTGCGCTGTGACCCCGACTCGGTGGGCGTCCCCGGTCTCGAACGTGAGATCGAGGCACAGTTCCTCGGTGACGGCGTGCAGCTCGACGTGTACGTCGAGTCGATCAACGGGATGCCCATGCACCAGGTCTCCTGGGCGGGTCCCGAAGGCATCTTCGGCGCCTCCTTCACCCAGATCGGCGATAGCTGGATGGGCGAGGGCGACGACATCTACCAGGACTCCCCCGTCGTGGTCGACGGCGATCGCGCCACCGGGTCGGTCGTGCTCTACGACGCGATGACGATGGAGGACACGATCGAGCTCGACTTCGACGTGACGATCCCGTCCGAGACCTTCGCCTGTCGCTGATCGACAGCGGTCGGCCGCGGCCTACGAGCCGTTGATCGACCAGTGCCAGGGCTCCGATGGCAGGTTGAAGAACCCGTAGAGATGGGCGTTCTCGGCCAGCCATCGGAAGCCCGGGCTGTTCCGCGACCCGATCGTCACGCCGTTGACGGTGAGGTCGATCGCGAGCCCGAGCTCGTGCATCGAGTTGCCGGGGCGCGCCGTCGGCGGCGAGCACTGGTCGGCTGGCATCTCGTAGATCGCGTAGTCGTCCTCGCCGCAGTGGAGGCGCCGCAGCTCGATCTGCTCGGCATGGGTCCGGTACGCGCCGCCGCCGAGGCGGACCCCGTCGGCCTCGGCGGCCGCGAGCATCATCTCCACCTGGCCGGCGATCGACTGGTGGACCCGTAGGCCGCGTACGTTCACGAGCGGCACGCCGCGGTCCCGATGCGCGGTGGCCTCGGCGACGAGACGGGCGTTGTTCGCGCCGAGGTCGAGTCCGACGAGCGCCGCCTCGTAGCTCGCCCCGAGCTGGCGGAGCCGGACCTCCTCGCGCAGCTGGTGGTTCCGCTCCCGCGCGTCGCTGAGGTCGGTGAACACCTGGGCAGCTGCGTCGCGCGCCTCCTCGACCCGACGCTCGCTCGCTTCGGCGCGTGCTCGCAAGCGCTCGAGCTGGCTCCGGGCCTGGCGGAGGCGGCCGACCAGGTCGGTGTCGCGCTCGGCCTGGACGTCGAGGTAGACGACGAGGCGCGCGGCGTCCGCCGGTGCCGCCGCCGACACGAACGCGTCGAAGGTGTCGACGCCGGGCGGCTGCACGTAGGCGTTGACCGCCATCGTCGCCATCAGGCCCTCGAGGTGGGTGACCTCGGCCTCCTTCGCGTCGAGCGACGCCTGCACCCGTTCCGAGTGCTGCTCGGCGGCGACGAGGTCGGCCTGGAGGCGCTCGACCTCGGCGGCCTGGACGAGCATCCAGTAGTCGAGGGTCTCGATCGCCGAGGTGAGCTCGGCGTCGGATGCCGCGAGCTCGTCGAGCTCCATGGCGAGCGCGACCCCGCGGCGCACCAGTTCGTTGCGTTCGTCGTTGCGACGGTCGGCCCACGCCGTGCCTGGCACGATTGCGATCACGACCACGGCAGCGACCGCGATCCGCCACCACCGAGACACCCGACTCCTCAAGACCCCAACCTCACGACAGACGGCGCGACATCGCGCGAACAACGTCCGGTGCACGCCCTCACCGTGATCGGGTTACGGATCGGCAGGAACCCTCCGACTCTTGAGGAGTTCGTCGAGCCTGCTCGACGGCTCGTCGCTACAGGATCTGGGAGAGGAAGAGCTTGGTGCGGTCCTCCTGGGGGTTCTGGAAGAAGTGCTCGGGGGTGCCGACCTCGACGACCTCGCCGTCGGCCATGAACACCACCTGGTCGGCGACCTCACGGGCGAACCCCATCTCGTGGGTGACGACGATCATCGTCATGCCGCTGCGGGCGAGCTCCTTCATGGCGTCGAGCACCTCGGCCACCATCTCGGGGTCGAGCGCCGAGGTCGGCTCGTCGAAGAGCATCACCTTGGGCCGCATGGCGAGCGCCCGGGCGATGGCGACCCGCTGCTGCTGACCGCCCGAGAGCTGGCCCGGGTACTTGTAGGCCTGCTCGGGGATCTTCACCCGTTCGAGCAGCTCCATCGCGAAGGCCTCCGCCTCCGCCTTGGGCTCCTTGCGCACCTGCCGCGGGGCGAGGGTGATGTTCTCCATCACCGTGAGGTGGGGGAAGAGGTTGAACGACTGGAAGACCATCCCGGTCTCCCGGCGGATCTCGGCGATGGCGCGCACGTCGTCGGTGAGCTCGAGGCCGTCGACGACGATGCGGCCGCGGTCGTGGCTCTCGAGGCGGTTGATGCAGCGGATGAGGGTCGACTTGCCCGAGCCCGACGGCCCGATGACCACGACCACCTCCTGACGACCGACCGCCATGTCGATGCCGCGGAGCGCGCAGAAGTCGCCGAACCACTTCTCGACCCCTTCGAGCAGGATCATCGTCTCGCCGGTGCCGCCCGCCACCATCGCGGCGTCGATGAGGCTCGTCCGGTCGTGCGTGTCGGTGTGGTCGTCGGTCATCGGGTTCCAACTCCAAGGCGGGCTTCGAGCCGGCGGCTCTCACGGGACATCGAGTACGAGATCGCCCAGAAGACGAAGGCGACGAAGGGCAACGTGACGTTGTGGAGACCGCGGCCGGCGAAGTCGGGCTGGCTCGTGACCGCCTGCCCGACGCTCAACAGCTCGAGGAATCCGAGGATGAACAACAGCGAGGTGTCCTGGAACAGGCTGATGAACTGGCCGACCATCGCGGGGATGACCGAGCGCAGCGCCTGGGGCAGCTGGATGCGCCGGACCACCGCGAAGGGCGACAGGCCGAGGGCCTGACCGGCCTCGATCTGACCCTTGTCGACACCCTGGAGCCCACCGCGGACGATCTCGGCGATGTAGGCCGATTCGAAGATGACGATGGCGATGAGCGCGCGCACCAGGTTGCTCGGCACCGGGACCCAGCTCGGCAGGAAGAAGCCGATCATCAACTGGCCCATGAACAGCAGGGTGATGAGCGGCACCCCGCGGAAGAACTCGATGTAGGCGATCGACACGACTCGCACGGCGGGGAGTGACGAGCGCCGTCCCATCGCGAGGAGGAGTCCGAGCGGGAAGGCGAGGAGGATGCCGGCGAAGGTGACGAAGACGCTGAGGTGCAGGCCTCCCCAGTCGTTCCAGGCCTGACCGCCGAAGCCGCTCAACACGACGACCGCCGCGGCGAATCCGACGACGCCGATGAGCCAGACCACCCGCCGGATCGCGGGCGGCAGCCTCGTGCCCACCCCCCGGGCGCCGACGCCGAGCGCCGCCACGACGAGGGTGAGGACGGTGGGGAGCACGGTGCGGGTGAAGCTGAGGACGACGACCACCAGCACGAGGAGCGGCCAGAAACGTCGGATCCGGTCGCGCCAGGTGATGCGCTGGATGAACCGGCCCTGCTGGGCGGCGATCTCAGCGGCAGTGACCGAGGCCCCGCCGGCGACGAGGGCGAACGTGACCGCGAGGATCCCGCTCGCCACCCACGGTCGCCACAGCTGGTCACGGTCGAAGCGGCCGACCATGAACGTGGTGAGGTTGCGGCGGACGATCTCCCAGTCGGCGGACACGAACACGTACCGAGCCGCCCGGTAGGCCGCATACGCCACGACGACGCCGAAGAACACCGTCAGCACGGCGTTGGGCACGGAGTTGAAGAGGTTGGCCCGCATCCACGCGACCGGCCCGACGGTGCGGTCGGGCGGGACGAGGTCGTCGCGGCGTCGAGCGGCCGATGGCGTGGCGGTGGCGTCGACGCTCATCGGGTGACCAACTGGAAGCGACGGTTCACGAGGTTCGTGAACAGGGCGATGACGAGGGACAGGAACAGGTAGCTCATCATCAGGATGAAGATCGACTGGGGCGCCGGGTTGCCGTTGCCGATCACGATGAAGGTGACCTGGGTGAGCTCGGCGTAGGCGACGGCGATCGCGAGTGACGAGTTCTTCGTGAGGTTGAGGTACTGGTTCGCGATGGCCGGCACGGCGATGCGGAACGCCTGGGGAAGGATGACGAAGCGCAGCCGGGCGAAGCTCGAGAGGCCGAGCGCGAGCGACGCCTCGGTCTGACCACGGTGCACGGCCTGGATGCTGCCGCGCACGATCTCGGCGATGTAGCTCGCGGTGTAGATGACGAGCGCGAAGAGGACCGCGGCGTGGTTCGCGCTCATCGACCAACCGCCCACGAGCTGCCGACCCGCGACCTCGGGCCGGTCGATGCCGAGCGGCCGCCCGGTGAGCAGCCACCCGACGACGGCGACGAGCAGGAAGACCCCGGCGCTCAGCGCGACGCGATGGTGCGGCTCGCCGGTGCGTACGTTGCGCACGGTGCGCCACCACCACACCCCTGCGGCCAGGAGCGCGCCGACCGCGACGATGGCGAGGAACCCGCCCGAGCCCGGGTCGAGCGACGGGGCGGCGAAAGAGATCGTGCGGTTCGTCCAGATGGCGAGCCCGTCGAACCACACCGTGGGCGACGAGATCTGCGGCAGCGGCAGGACGACCGCGTAGAACATGAAGACGATGACGATGAGCGGCGGCAGGTTGCGGAGGGTCTCGACGTAGACGGTGGCCGCCTTCCGCACGAGCCAGTTCGTCGAGAGGCTCGCCACCCCGACGACGATCCCGAGGATCGTCGTGAACACGATGCCCATGGCCGCCACCGACACCGTGTTGCGGAACCCGACCCACAGCGCGTCGCGCACCGGCTGGGCGGGGCGGAAGTCAGAGCCGAGGATCTGGAAGCCGGCGGGTTGGTCGAGGAACCCGAAGTCGGTACGGATGCCCTGACGCTGGAGGTTGCCGACGAGGTTGGAGTAGAGGAACGACACCATGGCCACGACCAGCGCGGCGAACACCAGCTGCAGCGCGAGGCGGATCACCCGCACGTCGCGCCAGAACGGCGGACGCGTCGGTGTCACCCCCCTCGGGGTCGGTGTGGTCGACTCGACGACGGTCATCTGCCTCCTCGCGCCCCGGCAGTGGGTCGGCTCGACGGCCCGTCGGGGCGGGCCCGGGAAGGACCCGCCCCGACGGGCGACGCCGAGAGCTGACTAGCGGTACGGATAGCCGAACAGCAGGCCGCCGTTGGTCCACAGCTCGTTGAGCCCGCGCTCGAGGCCGAGCGGGGTGTCCGGGCCGAGGTGGCGGTCGTAGATCTCTCCGTAGTTGCCGACCTGGGAGATGACCTGGACGGCGAAGTCGGTGGGCAGCCCGAGACCCGGGTCGAAGGTGGTGCCCTCGGCGGGATCCTCGAGCCCGAGGAACCGACGGATCTCCGGATCGTCGGTGTCCATGAAGTCGTCGATGTTGGCGGAGGTGATGCCGAACTCCTCGGCGAGGATCGTGGCGAACACCGTCCACTGGACGGCGTCGTACCAGGCCGAGTCACCGTCGCGCACGGCGGGACCGAGCGGCTCCTTCGACATCGTCTCGTCGAGGATCGTCAACGCCTCCGGGCCACCGTCGGCCTCGGGGTAGGCGGAGCGCACACCGGCGAGCTGGGACTTGTCGGAGGTCCAGCCGTCGCACTGACCGGAGAGGAAGGCCTCCCGCAGGGTGTCGTTGTCCTCGAACGACCGCGGCGTGTAGGTGATGCCGCGGGCGTTGAAGACCGTCGCGAGGTTCAACTCGGTGGTGGTGCCCGACAGCACGCAGATCGAGCCGCCCTCGAGATCTTCGAGCGAGCCGATGCCGTCGGCGGTGCGCACCATCATGCCCTGACCGTCGAAGAACGTGGTCTGGACGAACGCCGCTCCCTCGCCACCGTCGCGGGTCGCGGTCCAGGTGGTGTTGCGGACGAGGACGTCGATCTCACCGGACTGCAGCGCGGTGAAGCGCTGGGGTGCGGTGAGCGGGACGTATTCGACGGCGTCCGCATCGCCGAGCACCGCCGCGGCGATGGCCCGGCAGTAGTCGATGTCGAAGCCCGAGAAGCTGCCGTCCTCGTCGACGAAGCCGAAGCCCGGGACGGCGTCGTTCACGCCGCACTTCACCGCGCCGGCCTGCTGGACCGACTCGAGCAGGCTCTCGCCGCTCTGCACCAGATCGATGGTGTCGGTGGGGGTCTCCGTTCCGTCCCCGTCGGTGGTGTCGGAGGACGAATCGTCGTCGCCGGTGCACGCACCGGCCAAGAGGACCAGAGCGGCCAACAATGCCACCCAACTCCTCCACCTTCGCTGGTTCATGTTCAACACTCCCCTGGGTTGTCGGCCCCTGCCCCTGCGATCGCCCGGCTCAGACTCGAATCGGGCGAGGCCGGAGGCGAGCCGTCGGTTGGTGTGCCCCTGAAGGTACGCGACGGCTCGTCCCCGTGCTCGGAATCTCACGAGATCGACATCGAGCGTTCACACGGCCGGCCGCGGCCGGGGCCGACGGGGAGCGGTGTCAGCGGTCGTCGAGGAACGAGCCGATCAGATCGCGGATCGAGACGATGCCGACCGGGCCGCCGGCGTCGACGACGGGGAGGTGGCGGATCCCACCGTCGATCATGATGCGCGCCACCTCGTCGATCGACGCGGCGGACTCGACCGACACCAGCTCGAAGGTCATCACGTCATCGGCCCGCTCGGAGTCGAGGTCGACCCCCTCGGCGATGGCCCGGACGATGTCCCGCTCCGAGACGATGCCGACGAGACCGTCGGCGCCCTTCACGGGGACGGCACCGACCTCCTCGCGCGCCAACGTCTCGGCGACCTGGCGCAGGGTGGTGTCGGGGCGCACGCTGACGGTGCTGCGGTGCATCACGGTGGCGACAGGGGCAGTGCTGGCAAGCATGTCGGGGCTCCATCGGACGGACCGGCGGTGTGCCGGTGGAGGTGGACGACCGGGCGACCCGGTCGCTGTGACTTCAGCGTGCCCGTTCGCAGGCGGGTCTCAAAGGGTCAAAGGTCCCCACTGCACCGGCTCGAAGGTCGCCGGGCCGACCACTCGGCGATCGCCCGGCCCATCGGCGTGGAGGGCGGGCCGGCGACGAACGGCCAGAGCTCCTCGGCGATGGCCCGCCAGTCGGCGGTGGCGTTCATCTGTCCGATGACCGCGTAGAGACCGAGGTTGATGCGTTGGATGACGACGAAGCTCGTCGGCACGTTGATCGCCTTCATCACCGGCCCGTGAGGACCGGAGAGGTCGGTCATGTGGCGGATGGTCGCGGCGGCGTACTCCTCGGTGATGGTGCGCGGACCGGGCCGCAGCACGAGCTCGTAGAAGTGCGAGAAGTAGTCGTGCACCGCTCGGTCGCTCACCGGCGCGTCGAGCGGGACGATGCCGATGCGGTCGATCTCCCGCCGGAACCTCGCGGCGTCCCCCTCGAGCACGAGCGCCTCGATGAGCCGGCCGAAGTCGTCGATCTCGGCATCGGTGAAGCGTTTGACGAGCCCGAAGTCGAGGAAGCTCACCCGCCCACCACGCGAGAAGCGGTAGTTGCCGGGGTGCGGATCGCCGTTGAACATCTTCAGGCCGTAGATGCTCCCGAACGCGAAGCGGTAGATCGTCTCGGCGGCGAGGTTCCGCTCGTGGTCGGGCCAGGTCAGCATCTCGTCGAAGGAGACGCCGTCGACCAGCTCGGAGGTGAGGACCCTGCCGGTGCTCAGCTCGTCGACCACGTCGGGCACGTGGATGGTGGGGTGACCCCGATACTCGTCGGCGAACCGGCGTTGGTGTTCGGCCTCGAGGGTGTAGTCGAGCTCCTCGACGAGACGTTCGCGCAGCTCGTCGACGATCGGCTCGGGGTCGAGGCCGGGGAACAGTTGGGCGATGCCGGCGAAGATCGGCCCGGCGTTCGCGAGGTCGGACCGGATGGCGTCGTCGACGCCGGGATACTGCACCTTCACCGCCACGGCCCGTCCGTCGCGGGTGATCGCGCGGTGCACCTGGCCGATCGAGGCCGCGGCGATCGGCAACGGGTCCCACGTGGCGAAGATCTCCTCGGGCGGGGCGCCCAGCTCGGCGGCCACCGCGCTCGCCGCGAGCTCGGGGCTCATCGGCGGTGCGTCGGCCTGCAGCTGGGCGAGGGCGGACCGGACGTGCTCGGGGAGCCCCTGGTCGAGGTAGCTCGCCATCTGGCCGAGCTTCATGAGGGCGCCCTTCAGGTTGCCGAGGGTGGCGACGACCTGTTCGACCGAGCGGATCTCGAACCGCCGGTCGAGCTCCTCCCGGCGTTCGGCGGCCGCGAACACCCGTCGGGCACGGTGCATCGCGTACCGCCCGGCCGTGACCCCGCCGATGCGAGCGAGCTGGGTGTTGCGCGACAGACGGGAGGTGCGGACCCAGCCCCTGGTGGGACGCCCGGACCGGCCGGCCCGCCGCCGCGCGACGAGGCCGGCAGCGGCGGAGACGACGACGAGGACGAGGACGAGGACGAGGAGCGCGGGCCACCGACGTGCGACGCCGTCGCGGCGAGTCGACCTCGGTGGCTTCGTCATGCGGCTGGTTCTAGTCCGGTGGCGACGCCGCGGCACGGCGGCCGCCCGGTGCGCCGGGACCGACGGGCCGTTCGAGCCCGGTCGTGCGGGATGCCACAATCGGCGGGTGCACATCGACAAGCTCCGCAACACCACCGGCTTCGTCGTCGTCGATCTCGACGACGCGCCCACCTCGGTGGGCATCGTCCGAGTGGCCCCGAAGGTGCTCCAGGGCAGCGCGACGGCCCTCGCCCGCACCGCCACCTACACCTTCGCCGCCCGCGAGCTGCAGGTCGGCGGAGCCTCGGCCGGCATCAGCACCGATCCCGAGCAGCGCGCCGAGGCCGTCGCCGCCTTCGCCGACGAAGTGCGCGAACGCGTCGACGCGGGCACCCTCGTGCTCGACCCCGGCCCCGGCGTCACCGACGAGCCGCTCGTCGCGCTCGCGGGCGACACCACCCGACACGCCGTGCGCCACGAGTCGGTGGGCGACACGACACTCGACGCCCATCTCGCCGGCCTCGGACCGGTGGTGGCGGCCGAGGCGGCCCTCGGTGGGCTCGACGGGCGCACGGCGGCAGTCGAGCTCGGACCCTCCGCCCCGGTGCTCGTCGCCGAGCTGGTCGCGAGAGGGGCGACGGTCGTCGCGGTCGCGGGCCCCAAGGGCGCGGTGGCGGTTCCCGGAGGTGTGGTGCCCGAGGCGCTCGCCGGTGCGGTCGATCTCGCCACCCTCGGCGAGGTGCAGGCCATCGACAGCTTCTTCACCACCGAGGCATCGGTGCTCTTCTGCGGGTCGCGGCAGGGCATGATCGACGGCGCCACCGCCGAGGCGCTCGCGGCCGAGCTGGTGGTGCCCACCGGCTGCCAGCCGCTCTCGGCCAAGGGGCTCGCCGTGCTCCGGCGACGGGGTGTCGTGGCCCTCGCCGACTTCGTCACCACCGCCGGGCCCACCTACGCCTGGTGGCCCGCCGGCGAGCCCACCGTCGACGCGGTGATCGCCGACGCCACCGCCGGCATCACCGAGCTCGTCACGGCCACGCTCGACCACGAGGAGGGTCCCCTCCTCGGCGCGTGCTACCGCGCCGAGTCGTTCCTCGCCACCTGGCAGAGCGAGCGACCCTTCGGGCGGCCGCTGGCCTGACGGCGTGCTCGTCGTCGGCGCTCGGTCGGCACTCAGTCGGCGCGGCGGCGGGTGAGCCACCACACGACGAGCGCCACGAGCGAGCCGAGCACCACCAGCGGCAGGAGCTGCACGGCCTTCGACGGGGCACCCGCGGTGGGGGCCGGTCGGTGTGGACGCGGCGCGACCGGGGCCGCAGGGGCGGCGCCGATGTCGGCACCGGCGTCGGCGTCGGGCGCCGGCTCGTCGGGCGACGGGTCGGGCTCGGGCCCGAGCAGGGCGTCGATGGGGGCGGCCTCGGGATCGGGCGAGGACGCCGGGCGGGGTCGGGAGCGACGGGGGTCGTAACCGGAGGACATGGGTGCGTTCACTCGCTGGCGGGGGTGGCGGAGGTGACTCGGCGGGACGTGATGGCCCGGAGGAGCTCGGCGAACTCGTCGGCGGCCTCGCGAGCGCCGGGCCGATTGCCGAGGGCGTGGACGGGGAGCGACTGGGCGCCGGCCTCGGTGATGGCCGCGCGCTGGCGGATCGGCGGCAGGGTGAGCTCGCCGTGGTCGCTCTGGATCTGCGCGTGCCAGTAGGCGGCGTCGCGGGTGCGCCCCAGGTTGTTGACGACGATGCCGGTGACCCGGAGACCGTCGGGCTTGCGTCGCCCCACCCGCTCGATGGTGGTGAGCACCTGTTCGACACCGTCGGACGCCCACGCCGACGGTGCGGTGACGACGAGCGCCTCGTCGGCACCGAAGAGGCCGTTCACCGTGAGGAGGCCGAGCGAGGGCGGGCAGTCGATGAGCACGAGATCGTGGTCGCACCCCTCGAGGGCGACGCGGAGGCGGTCCTGCGCGCCGATGGGATCGGTGGCGAGCTGGGGCTCACGCTGGGCGAGCGAGGGGCTCGACGGGATCACATCGGGTGGGGAGCCCACCGGTGCCGGCCAGCCCGACGCGACGATGACCTCACCCGCGCCGCCGGGTCGCTCCTCGGCGAGGAGGTGGTCGACGGTGTGCACCGGCTCCCACACGGCGAGCCCGGTGGTGGCGTTCGCCTGGGGATCGAGGTCGACCACGAGGACCCTGCGGCCGGCGAGCGAGGCGGCGGCAGCGAGTCCGAGGGCCACCGTCGTCTTGCCGACGCCGCCCTTCTGGTTGACCACGGCGATGCGAACCATCGAGGTGAACCGTACCAAGCCGACGGCCCGAGGCCCGGCGGTGTGGTGACGGTGCTCAGAACAGCTCGGTGAAGTCGCGTGCGTCGAGCGGGCGCGCGTAGAGGTAGCCCTGGGCGGCGTCGCAGCCGAGCGAACGGAGCAACTCGTGCTGGGCGACCCGCTCGACGCCGACGGCGATGGTCGACATGTCGAGCCGGTGCGCCAGGGTGATCGTCGACGCGACGATGGCCTCGGCACGCGGGTCGTGGTCGACGGCGTGGACGAGCTCGCGGTCGATCTTCACGAACCGCACCGGGAACCGACGCAGGCCGCCGAGCGACGAGGCGTCGGTGCCGAAGTCGTCGAGCCCGAGGGCGACGCCCATCTCGGTGAGCTCGGCGATGACCGCGTCGATCGCCGGGGTGAGCCCGAGCAGGACGCTCCCGGTGAGCTCGAAGCTGAGGCGCCGCGGCGACACGTTGGTGGCTGCCAGCGCGTGGCGCAGGGCGTCGATGAAGTCGTGATTGCCGAGCTGGACCGGGGAGATGTTCACCGACACCCGGAAGTGCTCGTCGTCGCCGAGGCGTTCCTCCCACACCGCGATCTGCGAGGTGGTCTCCTCCAGGACGTAGCGGCCGAGCCGGGCGATGAGCCCGCTGTCCTCGGCGGCGTCGACGAGCGCCGCGGGGCTGAGGGCGGCCCGCTCGACCCCGCTCATCCGCATCAGCGCCTCGGCGGCGGCGACGCGACCGGTGTCGAGCGCGTAGACCGGCTGGTAGTGCAGCTCGAGGGTGCCCGCCGAGAGGGCGCGTCGGAGCTGCTGGGCGGTGGAGAGCTGGCGAGCGACCCGCGCTTCGAGCTTCGAGCCGAAGACCTCGACCCGGTCGCGTCCGTGGTCCTTGCCGGCGAAGAGGGCGGTGTCGGCGTCGCGGAGGAGGTGCTCGGCGGCGGTGCCCGCTCCGGCGGCGGCGACCCCGACGGTGGCGGTGAGCGTGATCCGGTCGCCGCCGACCTCGATCGGCTCGCCCACGACCTCGCGGACCCGCTCGGCCACCGCACGCGCCTCGTCGAGCCCGGCCACCCGGTCGAGGACCACCGCGAACTCGTCGCCGCCGAGCGGCGAGGCGAACGCGGGCGCGACGGTGTCGGCGACGCGCACGGCCATCGCGGCGAGCAGCTCGTCGCCCTTCTCGGCGCCGAGCAGGTCGTTGTGGTGCTTGAAGCGGTCGAGATCGACGAGGAGGAGGGCCACGAGCCCGTCGCCCACCTGCGAGAGCGCCGCGCCGACGGCCTCGAGGACCGAGGCGCGAGCCAGCTGACCGGGGCTCATCGGGTGATCCGCCGGGTCGAGGTCGGCCTCGACGCGCAGCTCGACCTCGCCGACCGGACGGATGACCGGACCCATCACCTCACCGGAGATCGCGAAGCGGTGGTACTCCCAGCGGTCGTGGTTGCGGGCGAGGAGCGTGATCTCTGCCCGGAAGTCCGGGCGCTCCTGGGCGAGCGAGAGCAAGGTGGCCACGACCGACGCCTCGTCGGGGTGGATGAGGTCGGCGACATCGCCCCCGGGCGGCGCCTCGAGCGGGCGCGCCGGCAGGTCCGGCACCGGGCGACGGGTGCGCGGCCAGCCCGCCCGATCGGCCGGACGACCGCCGGGCGCGAGGCTGCGCGCCGTCAGCTGCAACCGTCGTTCCCAGTGGTCCATCTGCCGTCCGCCCTCGTGTGTCGTGATCTGTCATCTCCCAATCGGCCGATCCGGAGGAATCCTGAACCTCCCGGGCCGACCGTGGTCGGCGGGCCCGAGCCGGCTGTGTAGCGTCGGCCGCCGTGGAGCGCTGCACCGAATGCGGGTTCGTGTACCCCGATCTCCCCCGTGAGGCCATCGCCGGCGCGCTCCGGTCGGTGGCCGCCCAGTACCGCTCGCGTCTCGTCGGCGTCGACGGCTCGCGGGTGCGACACCGGCCGCGACCCGTCGTGTGGTCGCCGCTCGAGTACGCCGCCCACGTGCGCGACGTCCTCGCCGAACAGCGACGGCGTGCCGGTCGTGCCCTCACCGAGACCCTCCCGCGCTACGGCACGATGCGACCCGAGGAGCTCGTCACCGAGCGCGCGTACAACGCCGACGACCCGGCGGCCGTCGTCGCGGCGATCGAAGCGAACGCCGAGGCGCTCGCCGCGCTCTTCGAGTCGCTCGACCCCGACGGATGGGCCCGCGGCGGTGTCTACAACTGGCCGACCGAGCAGGTGCGCGACCTCGTGTGGCTCGGCCGCCACACCGTCCACGAGCTCGCCCACCACCTCCTCGACGTGTCCCGCGGCCTCGACGGGACGCCCGCTCGGGCCTCGGGCTGAGCCTCCGGGCGCGACAGTCGCGGCGCGGCCGTCAGGGCGCGATCGCGCCGAGGTCGCCGAAGCCGGTCCGCAGGTCGTCGACGCGATCGCCCCCGCCGTCGAGGGCGACGACCCACCGGCCGAGGACCAGCGCCCCCGGCCGGGCGAGCGCGGCGGCATCGCGGGGCGCGGGCGCGGCGTACTCGCGCACCTCGATCTCGACGGGCTCGACGCGCGCGGGGCAACCGGGCTCGGCCACGAGGTAGACGAACCCGAAGGTGAACCCCTCCCCCGGCGGATCGGGCACCGGGCGGATCTCACAGACCCCGTGGCCACGCGTGCCGATCATCCGCCAGATCTCGTCGTAGCGGTGCGCCTCGAACGGTGCGTCGAGGCTCCGCGCGGGAGCGGGCGCAGCATGGGGCACGTCGAAGGGCGGGTACGGCCACGGGCAGCCGGCGTCGACCATCTCGTCGGCCATCACCGCGTTCCACATCATCGTCGCGTGCCCGGCGTGGACCGAGGCGCACTCGCCCTCGAGCCCGACGGCAGCCACCGTGCTGGCCGCCGAGGAGGCGTCCGCACGTCCTCCCTCGCCGGCGCGGTCGTCGCCGCCGACGAGCGCGACGACGAGGACGAGCAACGCCGCCGCGGCGGCGAGCCCGCCGACGACGACCACCGGGAGCCGCCGAGTGGGCGTCAACCGCCGCGGCGACCTCGACGCGGACGGCCGCCGTGACGCGGCAGCTCGATCACCCTCGCATCGGGCCGGGCCTCGAGCATGGTGGCGACGCTCGACGGCTGGCACGAGAAGAGCAGCACCTGGTGGGAGTCGGCGAGCTCGGCGAGCACCTGGGCCATGGCGGCGGTGCGCTCGGGGTCGAAGTTCACGAGCACGTCGTCCATGACGAACGGCAGTGGCGTGTGCGACGCGAACTCGGCGGCGAGACCGAACCGCACGCAGAGGTAGAGCTGCTCGGCGGTGCCTCGCGAGAGGTCGACCGTCGACAGCTGGTTGCCGGCGTGGTCGATGACCCGGACCTCACCGTCGGCGATGACGAGGTTCGGGTAGTGCCCGTCGGTGACCCGCTCGAACATCTTCTCGGCCCGGCTGAGGACGGCGGGCTGTCGCTCACGCTCGTAGCGGGCGAGCGTGTCGGCGATGAGCGCTTTCGCCGCGGTCAGGGTCTGCCACTCGGCGACCCGCTCGGCGAGCCGGGTGCGGGAGGTCTCGAGCCGCAGCGCGGCGTCGGCCACCGCGGCCGACCGGGCGAGCTCGTCGAGGGCGCGGGCGGCGTCGTGGTGGCGGCGGATCGCCTCCTCGTGCTCGGCCTCCAGCTCCGGGAGCCGGGCGCCAGCCTCGGCGAGGGCGGCGTCCCATCCCGCACGGTCGCCCCGCTCGAGCTCGGCGAGCACCGGCGCCGCCGCCTCGCCCCGGCCGAGCGCGGCGTGGATCTTCTCCTGTGCGGTGTTGCGCTCGGACTGCAGCTCGATCACGCGCCGGCGGCGCTCGAGGATGGCCCGGTACTGCACGTCGTCGTCGGCGCCGACCGCGGCGAGCAGCTCGGCGTGCTCCTGTGACGCCGAGTCGAGCCGCTCCTGTGCGAGGAGGGCCCGCTGGTTGGCCTCGTCGAGGGCGGCGGTGCGCTCGTCGAGGGCCTGGCGGGCGGCCGCGTCGTCGTCGACACGCTCGGCGAGGATCCGCAGCCGCGAGGAGAGGTCGAGGTCCTCGTCGGGCAGCGACTCGTCGACCCGGGCGAGGGTGGCCCGCACCCGACCCCGCCAGGACTCGGCCTCGGCGAGCACGTCGTGGTACTCCCGCTCGGTGCCCTGGAGGTTCCGGAGGGTGGTGCGTGCCCGTTCGATGGCGGTGAAGAGGTCGTTGATCGCCTCGATGCCGAGATCGGGTGGGACCTCCCGCTCCTTCTTCCAGGTGGCCCACTCCTCCTGCTCGCGGGCGACCTTGCCCGAGAGCACGTCGATCTCGGTCTCGAGCTCGTCGAGGCGTTTGGTGGCCTCGCGGATGTCGGCGGTGAGCTCGGTGGCGCGGGTGCGGCGCTGGAGGGCGTCGCGGAGCTCCTGGTTCGACTTCTCGATCCGTGCCGCGCACTCCTCGACCTCGATGGCCGACGGTTCGGCGGACAGCCCGAGCTGGAGGGCGGTGGCCCGCACGCTGGTGCGCAGCATCTCGACCTTGTCGCGCGCGTCGGCGGCTGCCTGTTCGGCCTCGGCGATCTGCCGCACCACCGCGGCCTCGGACGAGTTCTTCGTGAGCGACCGTCCCCCGGCGAACACGACACCTGCGACGACACCGAGCCCCGCCCCGACCGACAACAGGATCGTGGCCAGCTGCCCCGCCGCAGCGACGAGCGCCGCGACCCCCAGTGCGGCCGCGACCGCGCCACCGACACCGAGCACCATCGCGGCGAGTCGGCTCCCACGACCGGCGTTCATCGACACCGGCGCCACCGCCTTCAGGCCGCTCAGCGTGCGCGTGGCACCCTCGAGGCGGGCGCTCTGGGTCCCGAGGTCGACGAGGTGTGCCCGCAGCTGACGGAGCGCACGCGACTCGCGGGCCGCGTCCTCGGCCGACGGGAGCCGCGGCATGGTCTCGTTCTGCTGCTCGATCGCGGCGAGCTTGGTCTGGGTCTCGGCTCGGGTGCGGGCGAGGGCGATGCGCTCGTCCTGGAGGCGCTCGAGGCGGTTCTGCATGTCCTCGAGGCGGTGGCCGCGACGGCGCACCTCCTCGGCGGCAGGGATCGAGGCGTCGAACGCCGCGAGCTGGTCGCGGTCCCACTCGGGGCCGAGCGTGGCGAGCTGCTCGTCGAGGAGCTGGCGCTGGGTGGCGACCGCGTGTTCGAGCTCGCCGAGGCGCACCCGACGGGCCTCCTCGACCGCCAGCTCGCCGACGAGGGTGCGGACCTCCGGCGCCACGGCCGCGAGCTGGTCGTCGATGCGGATGGCGTCGCGCTTCTTCTCCGCGGCGCCGGCCGCGACGGTGGCCTCGTCGAGCGCACGCTGGGCGGCGGCCAGCTCGGCGGTGATGCGCTCGAAGCGGGTCTCGGTGGTGTCGTCGAGACCGTCGGGCACCTCGAGCCCGGCGAGCTCGTCGTCGATGTCGGCGATGCGGCTCCGCACCGGCCACACCTCGAGCAGCGAGCGGAGGCGATGCTGCTCCTCCCGGCAACGGTCGGCGGCCTGGCGTCTGGCCTCGGCCTCGGCGGCGAGGCGTTCGACCTCTGCCCGGCGGCGCACGAGCTCGGAGGCGGCGCTCTGGGCGGCGGCCAGCTCGCGACTCTCGGCGCGGACCTGTTCGGCGAGGTCGCGCACCTCGCACTTGCCGCGCGGGCGGACGAGCGCGGCCCGACGGGCGTCGAGCGCGGCGAGCGCGTCGCGCGCCGAGCGCCCCGCGCCGACGACACCGGCGGAGAAGATGCGCTCCCGAACGGCGTCGGAGTCGATGAACTCGAACTGGTCGAGCTCGGTGAGCCCGAAGGCGAACACGTTCGCGAAGAGCGTGGAGTCGGCGCTGCCGAGCAGGCGGGCGATCTCGCCGGGATCGGCGGTCGAGCCGTCGGGGCGCTTGAGGCTGAACGACTTCGGTTCGGCGTAGCGCTCGGCGGTCCACGTGCCGCCCTGCTCGTCGACGAGGAACACCGCACCGCCGTGTCGCCCGCCGTTGACCGGCTCGTGGCGACGCGCCCGCATGCGCCCGTCGGGGAAGCCGAACAACACGCCGCGGAGGAACGCGAGCAGGGTGCTCTTACCCGCCTCGTTCGGACCGGTGACGAGCGTGAGCCCCGTCGGGAGGTCCTCGACGGTGGCGTCGGAGAAGATCCCGAACCCGTCGATCCGCCAGCCTGAGATGCGCACGTGGCCTCCGTGTCAGCTCTCGTCGCCCACGACCAGCTCGATGGCCAGCTGCTGCGCGTGCAGCCAGCGGTCGGGGTCGGTGGCATCGGGTAGGTGGTCGCCGAGCAGGTGTGCGAGGTCGGAGGGGAGCTCGTCACCCCACTCGTCGACCCGTCGCCGGCGGGCCTCGACGTCGTCGAGGAGACCGGCCGCCTCGTCGACGAGGTCGGCGACGAAGTCGTTGCGGCCCTGCAACTCGTCGAGGTCGCGGACCGGCCGGGTGTTCACCGTGACGCGGTCCCACCACAGCAGCGGTGGTTCGCTGACCGACTCGGCCCGCAGGGCGTCGACGAGCTCGACGAGCGCGCCGGGCCGGTGCAGCTCGTCGTGGACCGGCCCACGGCCGACGAGGTCGACGCCGAGCACCACCGACCGGCCGTCGGCCTCGGCGAGGCGCGCCCGACCGAGGTCGACGAGACGGTCGCGGAGGATGGCGAGGTCGGCGATGCCGTCGATGAGTTGGTCGACGTGGTCGAGGCGCACCCGCTCGAGGGAGATCAGCTCGGCATCGGTGACCACGCCCTCGTCGACCTCGACGAGGACGGCACCCTTCGGCCCCATCTCGTCGGGCGCGACGCGCCGCGCCTGGAGGGTGCCGGGGTGGACGACCCACGGCTCGCGGTGCAGGACCTGGAAGTGGTGGTGATGGCCGAGCGCCCAGTAGTCGATGCCGGACTCGGTGAGCGTGTCGAGCGTGGTGGGAGCCACCTCCCCCTCGACGGTGGCGTGCACCACGCCGATGTGCAGACCGGGGTGCTCGGTGCGAACGAGTCGCGCGGCGAGGTCGTCGGTGGCCGAGCGGGTGGTGTGGCTGATGCCGTGGACGGTGGCGAGGGTGGTTCCGTCGCGCTCGACGGTGACGGTGAGCGGCTCGTCGGCGGGGAAGAGCGTGACGAGCCCGGGCCAGTCGCGCACCGCCGTCCACCCCTCGTCGAGCGGGTCGTCGTCGCCGAGCGCGAGGAAGGTGTGGATGCCGCGGTCGGCGAGCTCGGTGAGCCCCTCGAGCAGGGCGACCTGAGCCCGTACGCCGTCGATCGCGCCGCGGTAGATGCCGCCCGCGAGGACGACGAAGGCGACGTCGCGGGCGATGGCGAGGCGCACGAGTGCGTCGAAGGCGGAGAGGCTCGCGTCGCGGAGAACCCCCGCGACCTCCGGTGCGGTGGCACTCATCCCGGTGAACGGCTCGTCGAGGTGGAGATCGCCGGCATGGAGGAACCGAAACGTCACGGCCCGCATGGTAGGCGCTCGGCTACCCCTGAGTAGGCTGGGACTCGGAGCCCCGGCACGTGCAGGACGACGAGGAGCCGCTGTGACCGCCGACACCAGTCTCTACGGACCGACGACCGCCCTGGTGGTCGTCGACATGCAGAACGACTTCGTGCACCCCGACGGCTCCCTCTTCGTGTCGGGCGGACCCGAGGCGGTCGCGAGGGTCAACGCCGAGATCGAGAGCGCCCGCCGCGCCGGGTCGCCGGTGATCTACACCCAGGACTGGCACCCGCCCGAGACACCGCACTTCGTCGAGCGGGGCGGCACCTGGCCGCCACATTGCGTGCGCGACACCTGGGGCGCCGAGCTCCACGACGACCTCCTCGTGCCCGACGAGCCCGTCGTGGTGAAGAAGGGCATCGGGCTCGAGGACGGCTACTCGGGCTTCACGGTCTACGACCTCGAAGCCGGAGCCGACCAGCCCACCGAGCTCGACGGCCTCCTCCGGGAGGCGGGCATCGAGCGGGTCGTGGTGGTGGGCGTCGCCACCGACGTGTGCGTGAAGGCGACCGCGCTCGACGCCGTGCGATTGGGGTACGACACCGTCGTCGTGCCCGAGGCCACCGCAGCGGTGGAGCTCGAGCCCGGCGACCGCGACCGCGCCATCGAGGAGATGCGCGCCGGCGGCGTGGCGATGGCCACCGAGGCTGCGTGAGCCAGCGGTGACGAGGGCGGGCGAGGTCGGCTTCACCGACCTCTACGAGTTGACGATGGCCGCCGCCTACCACGAGGCGGGCCACACCGGCGAGGCCACCTTCGACCTCTTCGTGCGGTCGCTGCCCGCCAACCGACAGTTCCTCGTCGCCGCCGGCCTGGCCGATGCCCTCGACCACCTCGAGGCGCTCCGGGTCACCGACGCCGAGCTCGACCATCTCGCCGGCCTCGACTGGGTCGACGACGAGTTCCTCGACCTGCTCCGGGGGCTGCGCTTCACCGGCGAGGTGTGGGCGATGCCAGAGGGTGAGGTGGCATTCCCCAACGAGCCGCTGCTGCGGGTCACCGCGCCGATGATCGAAGCCCAGGTCGTCGAGACGAAGCTGCTGAACCTCGTGAGCTCCCAGACGATGATCGCGTCGAAGGCCGCCCGGGTGGCGCTCGCCTGCGCCGGTCGCACCTTCGTCGAGTTCGGCGCCCGACGCACCCACGGCGGCGACGCGGCGATGCAGGCGGCCCGCTCCGCGTGGATCGGCGGGGCGGCGGGCACCTCCCTCGTGGCGGCCGGCGTGCGCCACGGCATCCCCCTCGCGGGCACGATGGCGCATTCCTTCGTCATGAGCTTCGACGAGGAGCTCGATGCGTTCCGGGCGTTCGCACGCCGGTTCCCCCGACGCGCGGTGCTGCTCATCGACACCTACGACACCGAGCAGGGCGCCCGCCACGCCGTGCAGGTGGCCCGCGAGCTGGCCGGCGAGGGCGTCACCATCGGCGGGGTGCGGCTCGACTCGGGCGATCTGCTCCGGCTGTCGAGCGCGGTGCGCGCCATCCTCGACGAGGGCGGCCTCGGCGACGCCACGATCTTCGCCTCGGGCGACCTCGACGAGTACCGCATCACCGAGCTGCTCGCCGCCGGCGCCCCCATCGACGCGTTCGGCGTCGGCACCCAGCTCAGCACCAGCGCTGACGCACCCACCATCGGCGCGGTGTACAAGCTGGTGGAGGACCCGGGCGGGCCGAAGATCAAGCTCTCGGCCGACAAGGTGACCCTCCCGGGCAAGAAGCAGGTGTGGCGGGTCGGCACCGCCGAGGGCGACACCCACGACGTCATCACCCTCGCCGACGAGGAACCGCGGCTCGCCGAGGGGGAGACGGCCCGACCCCTGCTCGAGCGGGTGATGGCGGGCGGTCGCCGCGTGGGCACCGACCCCTCCATCGACGAGCTCCGCGACCGTCGACACCGGGCGGTGTCGCGGCTGCCGAGCCGACTGCGCACGCTCCAACAGCGCGAGCAGCCCTACGAGGTGCATTGGTCGCCCGGCATCCAGGACCTCGTTCGCCGGCTCACCGAGCAGCACACCGTCTCGGACTGACCTGCCCCACCTCGGGCCCTGGTGTCGCGGGCCCGTTCAGCCCACGCGGGTGATGTGCTCGTTCGACTCCGAGAACGAGACGAGCACCCATCCCCGCGACCGGCCCTGGGCGAGCATCCGTGTCCAGTGGGCGTGGCCGCCGGCGTCGGGGGCGCGACCGAGCACGTTCCGATAGAGGCGTGCGACGAACGCGCGGTCGTCGAGCGCGCCATAGCGCTGGTGGAGCTCGGGCGACGCCGCGAAGTACGAGGCGATGTCGACGAGGGACCGCCCGGCCGCGAGTTGGCCGGTCCAGTAGCGGAGTCCGCCCGGTTCGGGCTCGCGCAGGAACGACGCGAGGTACAGACGGCGGACCCGCGCGGCGCGCTCGGGCGCCAGGTCGACCTGGCGCGCCTGACCGGAGTCGGGGTGCACCATGAGCGGCGACACGTCGACCGCCTCGAACCACCCGGCGGGGATCGACTTCAGCTCGCGGATCACCTGTGGGTCCCAACCCTCGTCGGCGGCGCCGGTGACGTACCAGTTGCTCCCGTTGTCGGCCACCACCGCGCCATGGGTCTGGAGGGCTCGCAGCACGACCTGGGTGTGGGGGTGGAACCGGGAGACGTCGACGTCGGCGCGCAGGCGGAACCAGGCACCCATCGGCGGGAGCGACGGGTCGGAGGCCGCGCCGGCGTGGTGGCGCGCCGGCCAGAGGAAGCTGCGGTCGGTGCGCGACGCCGTGATGCGCAGCGCGTGGTCGATGTGGCCGGCGTGCACCTCGTCGAGACGGAGCAGGCCGGGGAGGATCGGCAGACCGGCGGCGTCGGCGGAGGTCCAGCCTCGGGGTCGGAGCGAGTTCGACCGCAGATCCCACACCGCGCCCGAGCCGGCGCGGGGTGCGCCACCGTTCCACTCGACGGCGTAGAGCTCGTAGAGCCGACAGGCATCGCGGTCGACGACGAGAGCGTGGCGGTCCGAACTCCGCTCGACGGGGATCGACGGGCCGAACGGGTACGGACCCGGGTCGCTCTCGGCGCCATAGGTGAACCTCACCGGCACGCGGGGGAACGACGAGTCGACCACCGCGTAGGGGATGCCGTAGGGACGGCCGTTCTCGTCGGGTCCGAGGTCGGGGTGGAGGCGGCGCTCGGGGCCACCCATCGAGGCGATCCACTGGGCGCTGCGGGGATGGACGTCGAGCCCGCGCACGTCGGCGTGCCAGATGCTGTCGGCCGGGAACAGCGGACAGTCCGGTGCGGTGGGCACGGGCGCTCCCGCGGCCGGCCCGACGGGCAGGGCGCTCGCGACCGCGGCGAGGACGACTACGACGACGGCTGCGACGACGAGGACCTGACGACTCCTTCGCATGGTGTTCAGTCGGCGCGACAGCGGTTCACCTTGATCTCCGGTACCGCTCGTGGGGGTCCCGACGGCTCCGGGTCGGTCGCTCGCCGTCAGCGGTGCTGCCAGTCCGGCGGCCGCTTCTCGACGAAGGCGGTCATGCCCTCCTGGGCATCGTGGAGCTGGCTGGCAGCCGCCATCACCTCGATCGCGTAGTCGTAGGCCTCGCGCTCGCCCATCGAGAGCTGGGTGTAGAGCGCCCGCTTGCCGAGCGCGCGCGAGGCCGCGCTCCCGCGGGTGGCGAGTGCGAGCAGCTCGGCGACCGCGGCATCGAGCTCGGCGTCGTCGACCACCCGGTTCACGAGCCCCCACGCCAGCGCGGTGTCGGCGTCGATCTCCTCGCCGGTGAGCGCGAGCTCGACCGCCTGCTTCCGGCCGATCGAACGGCCGATGGCGACCATGGGAGTGGTGCAGAACCAGCCGCCCCGTCCGCCGGGCGCCCCGAAGCGCGCCGAGCGTGCCGCCACCGCGAGATCGCAGGCCGCGACGAGCTGGCAGCCCGCGGCGGTGGCGAGGCCGTGCACCCGGGCGACGACCACCTGGGGGATGTCCTGGAGCAGCAGCATGAGATCGCTGCACCGGCGCAAGAGGTGCCGCATCGCCGGCAACTCGGCCCCCCGCATGGCGGCGAGATCGTGTCCCGACGAAAAGACCGGCCCGTTGCCGGCCACGACGAGCCCGGTCGCGTCGCTCGCACCGACCGCCTGCACCGCGTCGAGGAGCTCCTCGAGGTGTTCGAGCGACAGGGCGTTGCGGCGGTCGGGGCGGTTCATCGTGACCGTGACGGTCGACTCGTCCCGCTCGACGGTGATCAGCTCGTAGCCCATGGTCCCCTCCCGGCGGCGGAGCCTCACGATGGTGTTCAATCGGTCGACTGGGACACTAGGGCCGACGCGCGACCGGGAAGGTCACGAATGCACCAACTGGGGGCCAACAGGCGGGGCGAGGCGACCGACGAGCTCGCCGCCGCGCCGGTGTGGCGGGCGCGGGTGCTCCAGGTGCTGCTGGGTGTCACCGCCGTGCTCGGCACCCTCGTCGCCATCCCGAGCATCGGCTTCGCCCTCTCGATCGGCGAGTGGGGCATCGCCGCGGTCGACACCGTGGCCCTGGCCGTCGTGGTGGTGCTGGCCCTCCGGCGCTCGCTCTCCCACGGGGTGCGGGCGGTGGGCCTGCTCGCCGTGTGTTACGTGCTCGGCGTCTTTCTCTTCGTCGTGGTGGGTCCGGTGCTCTCCGCGTACTTCCTCGCCGTGCCGGTGCTCGCCGCGGTGGTGCTCGGCACCCGCGCCGCGGTGGCCGGGCTCGTCCTCAACACGGTCACCATCGCCGTGCTCGGCCTCTTCGCGCCGATCGATCCGTTGGTGATCACCGACGAGCCGGTGAGCGACACCGTCAGCTGGCTGGTGGTCACCGCGAACTTCACGTTCGTCAACGTCATGATCACCGCCTCGGCCGCGGCGCTGCTCTCCCGCTTCGAGCGGTCGCTCGCGCTCAACCGCCGGCTCGCGCTCGCCGTCGAGCAGTCGCCCGAGAGCATCGTCATCGCCGAGCCCGACGGCACCATCGTCTACCGCAACAGCGCCGCGGTCGACCTGCTCGGCGACGCGGCAGCGGGCTCGGCGCTGCTCCACGACCTGCTCGCCGGCTCCGACCCCCCGCTCCCCTACCCCCTCCCGACCGATGGCTGGACGGCGGTGGTCACCGCAGGGTCGGTGGCCGAACCCAGGCTGTTCGACCTCACCCTGCTCCCGGTCGCCGAACGGGAGGGCGGGATGCAGCTGGTGCTGATCGTGCGCGACGTCACGGGCGAGCGCGCGGCCCAGGAGGCCGAGGCACGAGCCCAGCGCCTCCAGGCCCTCGGCACGCTCGTGGCCGGCACGGCCCACGACTTCAACAACGCCCTGGCCTCGATGGTCGGACAGGCCGAGCTGTTGCGGGCCGAGCTCGACGAGGACGCGCGGGCGTCGGTCGACGGCATCCTCCACACCGCCGACAGTGCCCGTGGCGTCGTCCGCCAGCTGATGGCGTTCGGCCGACTGCGTGCGGGCCAGGACGAGCTCACCGACATCGGCGCGACCATCCGGGCCGACCAGCGGGGACTCGCCGCGTTGGTGCCGTCCGGCATCCGGTTCGAAGTGACGACCGTGCCCGGCCTGCTCGTGGCGCTCGCCCCGTCGGAGATCCACCAGGTCGTGACCAACCTCGTCACCAACGCCGTGCACGCGCTCGAGGGCCGGGGCGAGGGGACGATCCGGGTGACGCTGTCCGAGGAGCCCCACGACGACGGGTCGAGCGCGTCGCTGCTCGCCGTGCTGCGCGTGAGCGACGACGGGGCCGGGATCGACGCCGCCCTTCTGCCCACCGTGTTCGACCCCTTCGTGACCACCAAGCCACCGGAGAAGGGCTCGGGCCTCGGCCTCGCCAGCGTCCACGGCGTGGTCACTGCGGCGGGCGGCGCCGTGGAGATCTCGTCGCGCCCCGGGGAGGGGACGACGGTGACGATCTCGCTGCCCGCCGAGCACCAGGCCGCCACCTCCGGCGCGGCGGACCCCAACAGCGAGCCGGGCGAGGACGACACGTCGAGCTCGCCACGATCCGATGAAGGGCTACGGGTGCTCGTCGTCGACGACGAGTCGTCGATCGCGTCGAGCACCACCCGGCTGCTCGAACGTCGGGGCTATGCGGCGACGGCATGTTCGGATCCACAGGAGGCGGCTCGGATGCTCGAGGCCGGCGAGCGGTTCGACATCGTGCTCACCGACGTGTCGATGCCGACGATGAGCGGCCTCGACCTCGCCGACCTCGCCCGCCGCCACCTCCCCGACGCGACGATCGTGGCCATGTCGGGCTACGGCGAGGTGATGAGCGACGCCGACCGGGCCCGGCTCGGCATCGCCGCCATCATCGACAAGCCCTTCGCGATCGACGATCTCGTCGCCTGCCTCGACACCGCGCACCGCACCCGGACCGGTACCAGCCGTCAGGCGTAGCGCAGGCGCTCGTCGTCGAGGTCGGCGGCGGGCAGCACCTCCCTCTCCACGTCGTAGTCGTGGAGGAGGCGCCAGGGATCGTGCGGCCCCTGTTTCGGCATGAGGTGCATCGACCGGGTGAGGTAGCCGGGGTTGAAGTTGTCCGGGTCGACCCACGGACCGAGCGTCATGTCGGCCTCGTGTTCGGGGACCTGCGGGACGACGATGCGGGCGCCCTGGGCGTCCATGTGGCCGAGCAGGCGGCAGACGAAGTCGGCGATGAGGTCGGCCCGGAGGGTCCAGCTCGCCCGGAAGTACCCGAACACGTACGCGAGGTTCGGGACGCCGGTGAACATGATCCCCCGGTAGGTGACGGTGTCGGCGAAGTCGATCTTCTCGTCGTCGACGACGAAGTCGATGTCGCCCATCACGCTGAGATCGAAGCCGGTGGCGGTGATGACGACGTCGGCCTCGAGGAACTCGCCCGACTCGAGGCGGATGCCGGAGGGGGTGAACTCGGCGATGTGGTCGGTGACCACGCCGGCCTTGCCCTCGCGGACCGCGGTGAACAGGTCGCCGTCGGGGAGCACGGCGATGCGCTGCTGCCACGGCCGGTAGCTCGGGTTGAAGTGCCGGTCGACGTCGAAGCCCTCGGGGAGCAGCGGGCGGATGGTGTCGATGAGGTACTGGCGCAACAGCTCGGGCGCCTCGAAGGACAGGCGCGTGATCTCGGCCTGGTCGTGGAGGATCTTCCGGCGGACGATCTCGTGGGTCCACTCGTCGGGGATGTCGAGCTGACGGAGCGTGTCGGCGAGCTCGTTGGTGTTCGGCCGCACGAAGAAGAAGGTCGGCGAACGCTGGAGCATCGTGACGAACTCGCAGCGCCCGGCGATGGCGGGGATCAGGGTGGCGGCGGTGGCGCCCGAGCCGATGACGACCACTCGCTTGCCGGTGAGGTCGAGGTCGTCGGGCCAGGTCTGGGGGTGCACGACGGGGCCCTCGAAGGTGTCGAGACCGGGCCAGTCCGGGGTGTAGCCCTCGGCATGGCGGTAGTAGCCCTGGCACATCCAGAGGAAGTCGGTGGTGTAGCGGAGCTGTTCGCCGGTGTCGGTGCGGGTGACCTCGACGCTCCACTGCGCATCCGCACTCGACCAGGTCGCGGAGGTGATGCGGTGCTGGTAGCGGATGTACTGATCGAGATCGTTCTCCTCGATGACCTCGCCGAGGTAGCGGAGGATCTCCTCGGCCGTGGCGATCGGCGAGCCCTTCCACGGCTTGAACCGGTAGCCGAAGGTGAACAGGTCGCTGTCGGAGCGGATGCCCGGATAGCGGTGTGTCCACCACGTGCCGCCGTAGTGGTCGAGGGCGTCGAGCAGCACGAAGGTGGTGCCCGGCCGTTGGTGCAGCAGGTGGTAGGCGGCGCCGATGCCGGAGATCCCGGCACCCACCACCAACACGTCGACGTGACCGGCCTCGGTCGGCGCGACCGGGCCGTCGATCACGGCCTCTGACATGGGTTCCCCCTCTCGACCCTCGACACCGGTCGAGCTCCGGTGCCGGGCGTGACGCTACTCGAACGACGTGGACGCACGATCCAGGACCTTCCCCGCTCCCCCGCTGCGCTGCCCCGCCTCAGCCCGCTCGCACCTCGGCCTGCACGCCCTCGGCGGCGAGGGCGGCGACGGCCGTGTCGAGGTGGGCGCGGCTCGCTTCTGTCCAGCGCCGGGCGATGGGTCGGGTGCCTGCGTGACGAAACCCGAGCACCATCACCCGTGGCGCTGGAACGAACCGGGCCAACCACCGGCCGGTGGCGGCGAGCTGGTCGGGCGTGTCGTTGACGCCCGGCACGAGGAGCAGACGCACCTCCTCGAGGAGATCGAGACGGTGGAGTTGCTCGATCGACGGGAGGACCCGCTCGTTGCCCCGCCGGGTGAGGAGTTGGTGCACCTCGGGGTCGAGGGCCTTCAGGTCCACCATCGCCCCGTGCATCCACGGCGCGAGCTGGTCCCACACGAAGGGCTCGGCGTCGCCGTTGGTGTCGACGAGCCGGGAGAGGTGGGCGGTGCGGTGGTCGGCGTCGAGGGCGACGAACAGGTCGCGCACGAACTGCCACTGGGTGGTGGCCTCCCCGCCCGACACGGTGACGCCCGCGAGGAACGGCGCGACGCTCGCGATGTCGTCGACGAGCTCGTCGACCGAGCACCACCGGGTGGTGGCGTTCGAGCGGCGCGGGATCGTGTGGGGGTTGTGGCACGCGATGCAGTTGAACGTGCACCCCTGGACGAACACGACGTAGCGGTGCCCGGGCCCGTCGACCACCGAGGACCGGACGACGTCAGCGAGCAGGCCGGGTGTCGCGCTCATGGCTGCGGATCCGCTGGGGGACACGGGCGTCGAGGTGGGCGTGCTCGAAGGAGCCGCGTCCGAGCACGGTGCTCGAGTGGCGTGCGGGGGCGTCGGCTCCCTCGCCGGTGACCTCGGACCGTCGCACGAGATAGCCGGTGATGCGGACGAACTCGCCGTTGGCGATCTCGAAGGTGACGTCGCGCATGCCAGCCGCCATCGCGCCCTTGACGATGTCGACGGCGGCCTGGGGATTGCCCGCGACGGTCTCGTCGAGTCGGACGATGTCGCTGATGCCCGACGGGCAGTACCGGTGGTTCGGCGCGACCGCCTGGATGTGGCGGTAGAGGTCGGGCTCGTCGCCCGCGGGGAGTCGGAGGCCCGGCGTGACGTCGAGATCGGAGTCGAGCCCGGCCTGGCTGTGGAGCAGGGGCCGACCACCGGTGGCCTCGCAGTGGGGCATGTCGAGGGCCTCGACCTGGTGGGCGGCGGCGCGCACGATGACGTGGGCGAGGGCGTCGGCGTGGTCGTCGTGGCCATAGCGGCCCGGCGTGCCGTCGAGGTCGAGGAGGTGCTCGACGCATTCGGCGAGGCCGAAGAGCCCGAACATCGCGGTGAACCGGTCTGGGGTGAGCAGTCCCTCGTGCACCAGCCACGAGTGGTCGAAGAACCGAGCCTGCTCGACGATGTGGCGGATGCGGGCGGCCATCAACTCGGCGGTGAGCTCGATGTATCGCGGCAGCGTGTCGGTGACGAACCGGGTGGCCGGGCCGCTGTGCCGGCGGGCCGCCTCCTTCAGGTTGAGCCGCACGAGGGTGTACGACCCACCGCCCACGGGCAGCGAGTTGTAGCAGCTCACCACCCCGTAGCGCTCGCCCAGGTCGGCCACCATCATCCAGTGGTTCACGAGGTGGGGCTGGGCGGACGCGACGATGGTGCGCACCGCCTCGAGCAGCAGGTCGTCGGGGGTGACCTCGGGATCGACCCGCATCGTGAGGTTCGGCACCACCTGCGTCGCCGTGCGGTGCACGTCGAGCGCCGCCCGCACCACCCGGCCGTCGCCCGGACCGAGGTTGCCGTGGGCGAAGGCGTCGGGGAAGAGCCGGTCGAGCAGGATCCAGAACCTCCGGAGCCGCGCCCGGAGCTCGTCGTCGTCGAGCTCGACGGCGAAGGGCTCGAGGAGCCGATCGAGGTCGCCGAACCAGACCGGGTAGCCGGTGATCGACGGCACCCCGCCGTAGAGCGCGAGCAGGAACGTCGTGGCATCGTCGAAGGACTCGGGCGGGTCGAGCTCGAGGAACTGGCTCCCCTGGGCCATCGCCCGCTCGTAGTCGGGCAGCGTGTAGCGCGGCCGGTACGGGGCGTTGCCCTCGAACAGGTCACAGACGATGCCCTTGTCGAGGGCGGCGGCACAGGCCGGGCTCACCTCCGGCGGCTCGAGCAGGTTCTCGGCCGCGGTGGCCAGCGCCTGGACGCGCTGCCGGTAGGTCAGCGCCCCGTCCTCGACGATGGACCGGACGAGTTCACGATGCGCGTCGAGTCCCATGCGACCAGCGTGCGCACCCGCCCCCGCCCGGTCCAGGGTCGAACGTCCCGACTCCGGCCCTCTCGGCTCGTCTGTGGTCAGTCGTCGACGTGCCCGTCAGCGGGGAGCTCGCGGCCTCGCGGATACGCTCCGGCCCGAGAAGGGAGGCCGATGGCACGTCGAGGAGGGGGCATCGTCCGCATCGGGTTGCTCGGGGCGTCACGCATCGCACCGGCAGCGGTCGTCGAGCCCGCCCGCACCTGCGAGCGGGCCGAGGTCACTGCCGTCGCCGCCCGCGACCCCCGCCGGGCCGCCACCTTCGCCGACCAGCACCGCATCCCCCACGTCGTCGACACCTACGCCGACCTGATCGCCTCCGACCTCGTCGACGCGATCTACGTCGGGCTGCCCCCATCGGCCCACGCCCCCTGGACGATCGCCGCACTCGAAGCCGGCACGCACGTGCTCTGCGAGAAGCCCTTCTCGTGCACGACCGAGGAGGCCGTGGCCATGGTCGCCGCCGCCGAGCGCACCGGGCTCGTCCTCTGCGAGGCGTACCACTGGCGGTACCACCCTCTCGCCGACCGCCTCCACCAGCTCCTCCACGTCGAGCGCCGACTCGGCCGCCTCCGCCACGTCGAGGCCGCCTTCGATGCCCCGATCCCCGACCTCACCGACATCCGCCACGACCCACGCCTCGGCGGCGGCGCCCTCATGGACCTCGGCTGCTACCCCGTGCAGTGGGCCCGCTTCGTCGCTGGGGCCGAGCCCGAGGTCGAGCGAGCTCGCGCCGTCGAGGGCCAGCCGGGCATCGACGTCTCGATGGAGGTCGAGCTCCGCTTCCCCGACGACCTCACCGCCCTCGTCACCACGTCGATGGACCCCGACGTCGAGGTCCGGGCGGTCCTGCGGGTCGAGGGCGAGGCCGGCACGCTCACCGTCGTCAATCCACTCGCCCCGCACCTCGGCCACCGGCTCGTCCTCGAGGCCGACGACGGGTCGACGACCGAGACCGTCGACGGCGGCACCACCTACGACCACCAGCTGCAGGCCTTCACGGCGGCGATCCTCGACGGCGCGCCCCTCCCCACGGGTGGCGCGGATGCCGTCGCCACGATGGCGGTCCTCGAGGCGTGCTACGCCGCGGCCGGCCTCCCCCGTCGCGGCGCCTGAGCAGCGACGACGAGCTCGTGCACGCGGGTCGCCACGCCCTCGGCCTCGCCGACGACGAGGTGTGAGCGCACCAGGGCCCGAGGTCGGACAGCTCGTCGGCCGCTCACTCCTCGCCGTCGAGATACCCGTCCCCGTACCCGCCCATCGCGGGATCGCTGGTGGGGTTCACCGCCGCCTCCTCGGCGGAGAGGTCGTCGTCGGTGCCACCACCGAGGCTGGCGACGGCCTCGGCCTCTTCGTCGACGAGGTGCTCGATACCGTCCTCGGCGCCGGGCTCCACGAGGCGCATGCCCTCCTGGACGTCGGCCTCGTCGGCCTCGCGCTCCACGCGCTCTTCGAGAGGTTCGGGTGTGCGCTCCTCTCCCGCCGTCGTGCCGTAGTCGAGCGACGCCACCGGTTCGTCCGGCGGGTATTCGCCTCCGGCGGTGGGATCGTCGGAATCTCCCGGCATCTTGTCGGCGTCGAGCGCCTCGGCCACGTCCTGGGGATCGCCTGCATCGGTCATGGCGGCGACCTACCCGAGGGCGCCGGCCGCCATGCCCGCCTCCATGCCGGGACGTGCGCGGACCGGCCTCACAGCTCGCGCTCGGCGAGCTCGCGGAACCCTTCCGGCACCACGCGTCCACCCGTCAGCCGGGTGCTCGCGATGCCCACCGCCTCTCTCCCGAAGCGCTTGCGCACCTGGTCGATCGCCCGGTCGACCGCCCACCGCGCCGTGCCCGTCGGCGACCCCGGGCTGAGGCGATCGTCGCCGGCGAAGGGCAGTTCGAGCTGCACCATGTCGACCGCGACGAGGTTCGAGACCGAGATGCCGATGAGGGAGATCTCGGTGTGCTCGGGGTGGTCGGCGAGCGCCTGGTGGACGAGCGCTTCGCCGACCTCGGTGAGGGTGAGCGTGGCGTCGACCGGCCAGGGGAGGGTGCGCGACCGGGTGATCGACGTGAGGTCGGCGAAGCGGACCCGCACCGTGACCGTGCGGCCCGCCCGGCCCTTCGCCCGCATGCGCCCGGCGACCCGGTCGGCCAGGTAGTTGACCGTGACCCGCACGAGCTCGCGCGTGGGCGCCTGCCGGCCGAGCGCCGACTGCGCCCCCACCGAACGAGCCCGAGGCCCGGAGCGCACGCGTCGCGGGTCGACGTTGGCGGCGAGCGAGGCCAGCTTCGAGCCGACGGCCCGTCCGAGCAGCGCCTCGAGGAGTCGGGGCGACACGTCGGCGAGCTGCCCGATGGTGCGCACCCCGAGCCCGTGGAGGCGTTCGCTCGTCTTCGGCCCGACGCCCCACAGCAGCTCGACCGGCAGCGGGGCGAGGAACTCGTCCTCCCGTGCCGGGTCGACGACGACGAGGCCGTCGGGCTTGGCGACCTGTGACGCCACCTTCGCGAGGTGCTTGGTGGACGCGACCCCGATCGAGATCGGCAGCCCGACCTCCTCACGCACCCGGCGCCGCAGCGTGGCGGCGATGTGTGCCGGCGGCCCGAACAGGTGGACCGAGCCGGACACGTCGAGGAACGCCTCGTCGATCGACACCCGCTCGACGGCCGGCGTGACGCTGCGGAGCACCTCCATCACCTCGTCGCCCAGGCGTTGGTACTCGCCGAAGTGACCACCGACGAACCGGATCGACGGGCAGCGAGCCCGAGCCTCGCGCCCCGACATGCCGCCCCTCACCCCGAACGCACGAGCCTCGTAGGAGGCGGCGAGCACGACGCCACCGCCCACGGCGATGGGACGCCCGCGCAGGGACGGGTCGAGGAGCTGTTCGACCGAGGCGTAGAACGCGTCGAGGTCGGCGTGGAGGATCGTGGCCGTGCGGGCCATCACCCCATGCTATCGAACACGTGTTCGCCCCCCTCACACCCGAACTGCGAGTCTGAGCGGGCACCACGCGCCCGTTCGGACTCGGAGAATCGCGAGGAGGCACCCCGGACGCGAACGAGCGGCCGCCACCCCGGAGGATGGACGGCCGCTCGACGCGACTGCTGTCGAGGGACTCAGCCGGTGATCAGGCCCAGCCCATGATCGACTTGGTCTCGAGGAACTCCTCGAAGCCCTCGAGGCCCCACTCGCGGCCGTTGCCCGACATCTTGTAGCCGCCGAAGGGGGCGTTGAAGTCGGGGCCGGCGCCGTTCAGGTGCACGTTGCCGGTGCGGATGCGGCGGGCGACCTCCTTGGCCTGGTCGGCCGGGCCCGAGACGTAGCCCGACAGGCCGTACTGGTTGTCGTTCGCGATGCGCACGGCGTCGTCGACGTCGTCGTAGCCGATGATGACGAGCACCGGGCCGAAGATCTCCTCACGGGCGATCGTCATGTCGTTCGTGACGTGCGAGAAGAGGGTGGGCTTCACGTAGTAGCCGGTCTCGAGGCCCTCGGGCTTGCCCGGACCGCCGACCTGGAGGGTGGCACCCTCGCCGATGCCCTTCTCGATGAGCCGCTGGATGCGGTCGTACTGGGTCTCGGAGACCACCGGGCCGATGGTGACGCCCTCGGCGTTGGGGTCGCCGACGACGACGTTCGACATCGCCTCCTTGGCGATGGCCGCCGCCTCGTCCATGCGGGAATGCGGCACGAGCATGCGGGTGGCCGCGTTGCACGACTGGCCCGAGTTGGTGCACATGCCACCGGCATCGCGGGCGACGGCGGCGGCGAAGTCGTCGTGGTCGAGGATGATGTTGGCCGACTTGCCGCCGAGCTCCTGGGCGACACGCTTGACCGTGGGCGCCGCGTTCTTCGCCACTTCGATGCCGGCCCGGGTGGACCCGGTGAACGACATCATGTCGATGTCGGGGTGGGCCGAGAGCGGGGCGCCGACGTTGACGCCGTCGCCGTTCACGAGGTTGAACACGCCGGCGGGGACCCCCGCGGCGTGGAGGATCTCGGTGAGGATGACGGCGTTGAGCGGCGCCACCTCGGACGGCTTCAGCACCATCGTGCAGCCCGCGGCGAGCGCCGGGCCGACCTTGCAGGCGATCTGGTTGAGCGGCCAGTTCCAGGGGGTGATGAGGCCGACGACACCGGCGGGCTCACGGGTGACGAGGGTGGAGCCGCGCACCTCGTCGAACTCGTAGCTGTCGAGGATGCCGCGCACCGTCATGAAGTGCATGAGTCCGGCGGGCACCTGGGCGGCCTTGGCGAGCCACAGCGGCGCGCCCATCTCCGAGCTGATCGCTTCGGCGAGGTCGTCGGCGCGGGCCATGTAGAGCTCGATGATCTTGTCGAGGATCGCGAGGCGCTCCTCCTTCGAGGTCTGCGACCAGGAGTCGAAGGCCTCCTTGGCGGCCGCCACCGCAGCATCGACATCGTCGGGCTGTCCGGCCGCGACGTTGGTGATCACCTGCTCGGTGGCGGGGTTGATCACCGCGATGGTCTCGGAGGACGAGGGGTCGACCCACTGTCCCCCGATGTAGAACTGCCCTGCGTGCTGCATGTCTGGCAAACCCCCATGTGCGGTGTGCGCGTCTGTACGGTGCACTCTATTGGTGCTGGCGGGGAATTGCCGAAGCGGTCAGCCGAGTTTCCGGTAGGCGGCGACCACCGGCGCCAGCTCGGCGGGGCTCGCACCGTGCATGATGACCCGATCTGCCCCGAGGTCGAGCTGGCGGGCCACCGCCGCCGCACACTCCTCGGCGCTGCCGGTCGCCGAGGGAGCGAGCCACTCGTCGGGCAGGAGCGTGGCGATGTGCTCGAGCTGCTCGGTGGTGGCCCGACCGTCGATCGCCCCGGGGATGCTGCGCACCACCTCGTCGGCACGGAACCGTTCGAGCACCGCGGGGTCCCACCGGTTCGTGCGCACCATCAGGTCGCCGTAGGCCTGGAGGTAGGTGGCGAGGCGGCCGACCGACTTCTTGAGGCGCACCGGCTCGGGCAGGTGGTCGCCGATGGTGGCGAAGCACGACCACACCCGCACCTCGGCGGGATCGCGCCCCGCGCGCTCCGCCGCCTCCTTCACCGTGCGGACGCACCGTTGCAGGGTCTCGTCGGTGAAGAACGTGTGGAGGATGACGTCGTCGAAGAGCCGTCCTCCGAGCTCGAGGCTGTTCGGTCCGAACGCGACGAGCCCGAGCGGGATCGCCTCGTCGAAGCGGGGGTCGAGGCGCAGCACCGGGTAGCGCCCGACCGGGCCGTCGTGGCCGATCACCGTCTCCCCCGCCCAGAGGCGTCGCACGAGGAGGGCGAAGTCCTCCATCTGGGCGGTGGTGATGCGGGGGATGCCGTAGGCGTCGAAGAGCGGAGCGATGCCCCGACCGATCCCGAGGGTGAACCGCCCACCGGTGAGCCGGTGCATGGTGGTGGCGAACGACGCGGTGACGATCGGGTGCCGGGTGTTGTGGTTCGTCGCCGCGGTGATGATCCGCAGCCGTTCCGACACCGCCCCCACCGCACCCGAGAGGGCGGCGGCCTCCTTCACGTCGAAGCGCTCGGAGATGAGCACCGCCCCGAGCCCCATCTCCTCGGCCTGACGCACCTCGGCGATGAGATCGCGGGGCGACTCCGCGGCGCCCGCCAAGGTGTAGAAGCCCAGCTCGGTCAGCTCGCGGTCCATGCCGCGGGAC
>CAZAVX010000003.1:0-6509 GCA_964488835.1 uncultured Iamiaceae bacterium
GCCCTCGGGTCCTCGGACATAGCAGAGCCGGTAGGCGGTCTCGTACTGCACCACCTCGTTGCTGACGAGCTGGCCGCCGTGTTCGATCACCG
Organism: uncultured Iamiaceae bacterium; assembly: GCA_964488835.1. GTDB lineage: Bacteria > Actinomycetota > Acidimicrobiia > Acidimicrobiales > SKKL01 > SKKL01. Next base: position 93 of record CAZAVX010000003.1, read on the forward strand.
TGTCGAGCGTGGCGTCGATGTCGTCGACCGCGAACATCACGCGGAGGTAGCCGAGCGCGTTCACCGGAGCGGTGCGATTGTCGGCGACGACCTCTGGCTCGATGAAGCGGGAGAGTTCGAGCCTCCCGTGTCCGTCCGGGGTGCGCATCATGGCGATCTCCACGCGTTGGTCGCCCAGGCCGGTGACCCGACCGGCCCACTCGCCTTCGACCAGCCCACGGCCCTCGAGCTCGAGGCCGAGCGCACCGAAGAACTCGATCGCGGCGTCGAGGTTCTCGACCACGATGCCGACGTTGTCCATCCTGAGCGCCATGGTCAGAACCTGACGCCGGTCAGCCAGCACGGATCGACGCTGCCCAGACGGACGAGGAGACGACCGTCCGCCGCTCCCCGAATGATGGTGTCCATGGCGATATCCCTCTTTCCCTCCGTGGTGTCGACCGGGGATGCACCGCCATCTCATCGCGCCCTCACGATCTCGTCCACCGCGCCCAGGGGCGTGCCTCGAAGCCGGACCCTCGGCCGTGGCGGGTGCGTATGGTGAGCCTGTCGGTCGGTTCGCAGGGAGCGACGTGCCGTGAAGGTCTTCACGATCGGGTTCACCAAGTCGTCGGCGGAGGACTTCTTCGGCCGGCTCGCGGCCTCGGGAGCACAACGGGTCGTCGACGTGCGGCTCAACAACACGTCCCAGCTCGCCGCCTTCGCCAAGCGCGACGACCTCGCCTACTTCCTCCGCACGATCTGCGCGATGGAGTACGTCCACGTCCCGGTCCTCTGCCCGACCCAGGACATCATCGACGAGTACCGCAAGGGCGGTGGAGGCTGGGACCGCTTCGCCGAGCGGTACCTCGACCTGCTCGCCGAACGGGAAGCCGAGCGGCACGTCGATCCCGCGGTGCTCGACCGCGGCTGCCTGCTGTGCAGCGAACACGAACCCGACCACTGCCACCGACGCCTCGCCGTCGAGTACCTCCACGACAAGTGGGGCGACCTCGAGATCACCCATCTCTGAGGATCCGCCGGCGACGCTCGTTCAGCGGTGAGCGCCGGCCATCTGCTGGACTGGCTCGGTGACACGAAGGCATCGCCGCGGTGGGCGAACCACCCCGAAGGGGACCCGGCCCTCACACCTGCGCTCGGTCCCAGCCGACCGACCGTCCGACGGGCCCGACGACGAGACCGAGGCCGCGATCATCGACGACACGATCGACGGGGCAGCGGACGACCTCCTCGCCGAGTCCGACCCGCTCGCCGTCGAGACCTGGGCGAGCGGGCTGCTCGCGATGTTCGACGACGTGCGACGCCAGGCCCGGTCCGCCGGGATGCAGGTGCCACCCTTCGAACGGTCGCTGCTCGAACGGTGCGCACAGCGTGGCGACCTGGCCGCGATGGCGGTTGCTGCCGGTCTCGCCGCGGTCGCCGCGCCGCCACTCGTCGAGCTGGCCGCCCAGGTCGCTCACCGCCTCGTCGGCCCCGACGCGCCGCGCTGGCTACGTGAGGTCGGTCGCTCCGAGCCCGCCCGGGCGTGGCGCTCGACCGGCGAGCTCGGCGCTCAGGAGTCGCTCATCATCGAGTACGCCCGCGGTACCGACCGCCACGCGCTCCTGGTCCTCGTCGATCACACCATGGGCGGCCAGGCCAAGGACGCCTGGCTGGCCGCCGACCCCGACGAAGTCCTCGCCGCCTGGCGCACCGACGGCCTCGACCTGGGTCTCCGCATCGACGAGATCCCCGTCGTCGACGCGCTCGTGCGGGTGCGCGACGCCATGGCTGCTGCCGACGCCACACCCGACGACGATGTCGAACGCAGCGAGACCTACGCCGAGCATCGAGCACTGGTGTGGAGCCGGGTGCGCCGCGCCGGGCTGCCCGACTCCGGTTCGGCACCGTCCCGCACCCGCCCGGTGCCCACGCCCCCGCACACTGGTTCGCGCGGCGAGACCCGTGCCGGCCCCGAACCCGTCCCGACTCCGTCCGCCACCGAGGCGGCTGCCTCGGCGGCCGAGGCCCTCGTGCTCACCCGCTTCGACGTCCTCAGGCAGTTCTACGGCGACGGCCGCCCCCTCACCAAGACCGGCCAGGTCCGCCTCGCCGACGCCCGCGAGCTCGTCGTGGCGCTCGGCACCGACGACGAGATCGACCCGACCATCGGCACCCGCACCTGGCGCACGCGATCGGCAGCCGACCTCCTCGAGCTCACCTTCACCGTGCGGTGGGCGACCACTGCGAGCGCGCTGAGGAGGAAGGGCAACCGGCTGATCGCCAGCGAGGTGTGGCGGGACCTGGCCGAGGATCCTCTCGCCCGCTGGACCCTCGCCGCCGAGGCGCTCCCCGAGCTCGGCCCGATGGCGACATTCATGGCCGTCGCCCACCAGCGCCATCGCGATCCCGACGAGATCATCGACGAGCTGGCCCCCGAGATCCTCCGGACCCTCCTCAACGGCGACGTCGGCTTCGACGACCTGCTCGACGGGATCTGTCGGGTCGCCGACGAACGCTATGAGTGGCTCGCCCCTTACATGAAGGACCCCGAGTTCCGGCGCGTCTCGTTCGACCACGATCTGACACGCCTGGTCCGCGTCCTGGAGTGGGCGGGCATCGCCACTCGCACGGGGGCCAGCACCGCACCCGATCCATACTCCCGCAGGCGGACCAGGGTGGTGGGTGGCACCGTGGTCCTCACCACCGCGGGGCGATGGTGGCTGGCCGGGGCCTGACCCCTCGTCGTTCCCGATCGCCAGCCCTTGCGTAGGACGTTAGGCATCCCTAACCTCACGGCAATGGCTCGCACCGACACCGAGGAGGGCCGCACCGCCGTCACGACGCGTCCGGTCCCCAGCCCGTACCGCACCTTCCTCACCGAGGTCGTGGCCGTCACTGAGGTGACCCCCGGTTTCCGGCAGGTCACCGTCAGCGGCGACCACCTCGCCACCTTCGCCCCGGTCGGGCCCGACACGTTCCTCTACCTGCTCCTCCCGCCACCCGGTCGCACCGAGCTGACGATCGGCACCGACTTCAGCTGGGACGCCGTGCCCGACATGTCGGAGGAGGACCGACCCGTCGGCGGCTATTACACGCTCCGCCGCTGGCGTCCCGAGGCCCGTGAGATCGACGTCTGGGGTGTCGTCCACGAGGGCGCCGGTCCCGCCGGCACCTGGTTCGAGACCGTCGCCCCCGGGGCGCCGGTCGCCCTCTGGGGCCCTCGCACGGCGTTCGATCCGCCGGCCGACACCGACGGCTACCTCCTCGTCGCCGACGAGACCGGGCTCCCCGCCGTCGCCGTCATCCTCGAGACACTGTCGCCCGACACCCCGATCGTCGTGCTCGCCGAGGCCGACACCCCCGAGCTCGCGCCACCGCTCCCCGAGCATCCCGGGGCCACTGTGCGCTGGCTCTTCCGCGAGGGCCGGGACCCCGGTACCACCACGCTGATCGGCGACGCCGCCTGCACCGTCACCCTCCCGGGCGAGTACCCCTACGTGTGGGGCGGCGGCGAGAGCCGGGCGATGACCGCTGTCCGCAAGCACGTGCGCCGCGGCCTCGGCCTCGCGCGCGAGCAGGTCTCCCTCGTCGCCTACTGGCGGCACCAGGCACACCTCGACGATCCCGTCGACGAGGACTGAACGACCCACGCACTGGCGGCTCGACGACTCCGCGTCGTCGGGCAAGTGTTTGGAGGGGGTCGTCGCACGCGACGAGGCGATCGAGCTGGGTCAGGTCGACAGAGCGCCGACACAGCTGCCGCACGCTCGGCGAGCCGGTCGAGGAGCCTCGCCGCGAACCGGGCGTCGTCAGCGGTGAGGTTCTCGCTCGCGACCACCGGGCCAGCTCGTCCGGGAGCCGACGCGCCATCTCGCAGACCTCGTCGACGACACGCTCGGCATCCAGCCCGACCGATGTGGCGAGCCGCTCCCAACGACGCGCACCGATGACCGTCGGTCGGTACTCGCCCCCCATCTTCTGCGAGACGGAGCTTCCTCGGGTGCTCGTCGAGGACGGCCGCCGATGCCAGGTCGTAGAACGGGGGGTGATCGAGCCCGGCGATGGCGGGCTCGAGGATTTGGGTGGATCGAACGCGTGCATCGAACGCGTGCACCGAGGTCGGCGGGGCGCGCCGCCGGTCGGTGTCTGATCTGCGTCAGGGACTGGGCGGACGGTTCTCCGTATGGTCCGAAGTAGGGCGGGATCGCCCCGCCGGCCTCACCCCCCGAGACCACCTCGCACACCAAGGAGACCACGATGTCTGCGACCGACGCCCCGACGATCGTCACCACGAACCTCTACAGCAACGAGCTGACCTGCCCGTCATGCATCGCGAAGATCGAGCGGCGCCTCGCCAAGCTCGACGGCGTGGCCGAGGGCACCGTCCACTTCAGCACCGGGCGCATCGAAGTGCGCCACGACCCCGAGGTCGCCACCGTCGACGACCTCATCGCCGCCGTGGCCGAGGCCGGCTACACCGCGGCACCCCGGAGGTTCTAGTGGCCGCCACCCTCACCCCCGAGCGGTCCGGCAGGGCCCGCTCCCGTTGGTCCGGCTGGTCCCCGCGCCACCTGGTGCGGGGACCGTGGGCCATCCCCCTGCTGAGCGGGCTCCTCATCGCCGCCGCCTTCCTCGCCCGCCCCTGGTCGCGCCCCGCCTTCGACCTCGGGCTCGTCGCCGCCACCCTCGTCGCCGGTCGACCCATCGCCGTGCGAGCCATCAGCGACCTGCGCATCCGCCGCATCGGCATCGAAGCCCTCGTCACCATCGCCGTCACCGGCGCGTTCCTCATCGGCGAGTTGTGGGAGGGCGCGGCGGTCACCTTCCTCTTCGCCCTCGGCGGCGCGCTCGAACGGGCCACCATCGGCCGCACCCGCCGCGCCCTCGCCCACCTCTTCGAGCTCGCCCCCGAGTCCGCCACCGTCCGCCGCGACGGCCGGGAGGTCACCGTCGCCCCCGACGAGGTCCGACCGGGGGAGATCGTCGTCGTCCGACCCGGTGCGAAGATCCCCGTCGACGGCGAGGTCGTCGCTGGCCGCGCCGCCGTCGACGAGAGCAGCATCACCGGCGAGTCGATCCCCGTCGAAAAGGACACCGGCCACCGCGTGTTCGCCGGCACCGTCAGCTCCGGCGGCCTGCTCGAGGTGCGGGCCACGAGCGTCGGCTCCGACACCACCCTCGCCCGCATCATCCACCGGGTCGAGGAGGCCCAGGAGGCCAAGGCCCCCGCCCAGCGCTTCATCGAGCGCTTCGCCGCCTGGTACACGCCCGCTATCGTCGTCCTCGCCGCCGGCGCCTACGCCGTCACCCGCAACGTCGAGCTCGCCCTCACCCTGCTCGTCATCGGCTGCCCCGGCGCGCTCGTCATCTCCATGCCCGTCGCCATCGTCGCCGGGATCGGCCGGGCCGCCCGCGACGGCATCCTCGTGAAGGGCGGCGAGCACCTCGAACAGGTGGGGAAGGTCACCGCCGTCGCCTTCGACAAGACCGGCACGCTCACCCTCGGCCGCCCCGAGCTCACCGACGTCGTCCCCCTCGGGGAGCACGCCCCCGACGAGGTGCTACGCCTCGCCGCCCTCGCCGAGGCCGGCTCCGAGCACCCCCTCGCCGCGCCGATCCTCGACGCCGCCGCCGACCGGGGCCTCCTCGCCGACGACACCGACCACGACGGCTTCGTCCACCACCCCGGCGCCGGGGTCGAGATCACCCACGACGGCCGCCGCATCGCCGTCGGCACCACCCGCCTCGCCGCCGAGCTCGGCATCGACGTGCCCCACGCCGCACACGCCACGCTCGACGAGCTGCGCCTCCGCGGCCGCACCGCCATGCTCGTCATCGCCGACGACGGGGTGATCGGCGCCATCGGCGTCGCCGACCAGGTGCGCCCCGACGCCGCCGCCGGGATCGACGCGCTCCGGGCGATGGGCGTCGACCGCCTCGTCATGCTCACCGGCGACTCCCAGGTGGTCGGTGAGGCCGTCGGCGCCGCGGTCGGCCTCGACGAGGTGGCGGGCGACCTCACCCCCGAGGACAAGCTCCAGGCCATCCACCGCCTCCGGGAGGAGGGCCACGTCGTCGCCATGATCGGCGACGGGGTCAACGACGCCCCGGCCCTCGCCACCGCGGACGTGGGCATCGCCCTCGGCGCCTCGGCCACCGCCGTCGCCGTCGAGACCGCCGACGTCGCCATCATGTCGGGCCGCCTCACCCGCGTCGCCGACGCCATCGACCTCTCCGCCCGCACGGCCCGGGTCATCCGCCAGAACGTCGTGCTCGCCCTCGTCACCGTCTCGGCGCTGCTCGCCGGGGTGCTCGCCGGCGAGGTGATGATGGCCGCCGGCATGCTCGTCCACCAGGTGTCGGTCGTCGCCGTCGTCCTCAACGCCGTCCGCCTGCTGCGGCACCGGCCCCGCCTCCTGCGGCACCGGCCCCGCC
>CAZAVX010000003.1:6609-41225 GCA_964488835.1 uncultured Iamiaceae bacterium
CTGCGGCACCGGCCCCGCCTCCTGCGGCACCGGCCCCGCCGGGACGACGGCACCCCGATACCCTCGGAGGCATGGGAGCCAGACGGTCGCCGCTCAGGGTCCCCACCCACGACCCCGCGTCCTGCACCCTCGAGGTCCGCCACGAGGTCCTCGCCGGGGTCCCCTTCTTCGCCGGGCTCGACCACGCCGACATCGTCGAGCTCGACCGGCGCTGTCGCATCGAGGACTTCGACACCGGCCAGGCGGTGATCCACGCGGGCCAGCCCGCCCGCCGCCTCTACGTCGTCGCCACCGGCACCGCGAAGGTCGTGCGCCCCACCCTCGCCGGCACCGAGGTGCTCCTCGACATCGTCCGGCCCGGCGACCACTTCGGCACCCTCCCCGCCCTCGGTGCCGACACCTACGCCGACTCGGTGTGGGCGCTCACCCCGCTCTGCGTGCTGAGCCTCGACGGGCCGAGCTTCGACGCCGTCCTCGACGCCCACCCCGAGGTGGCCCGGGCGGGCCTGCGGGTGATGGCCGAGCGGCTCGAGGCGGCCCGCACCCACGTGCACGCCATGGCCGCCGCCACCAGCCAGGAGCGGGTCGCCCTCGCCGTCGCCATCCTCGCCCGCCGGGTGGGCGTGCCCCACGACGGTGGCGTGCTGCTCGACCTGCCCCTCTCCCGCGACGACCTCGCCGCCATGACGGGCACGGCGAGCGAGACGGTCAGCCGGGTGCTCGCCCAGCTCCAGCGTGACGGAGTCATCGACAGCGGCCGCCAGTGGATCGTCGTGCGCGACCTCGCCCGACTCGACGAGCTCGCCCAGATCTGAGGGCCCTGCGGCCAACGTGCGTCAGTTCCGGTCGGATAGCGCCCGGAACTGACGCACGAACGACGGGGGACGGCGGGAAACGGACGGCGTGTGACCGGCGCCACGCGAGCGTGTAAGCCGAACGGCCCACGGCGGTCAGGACGGGTAACCCCGAGGAGCCCGCCATGAACCTCCACCGTGACCGCATCCGCCTCGCAGCCGTCATCGCCATCGTCGTGGCGCTGCTCACCGTGGTCCTCGCCGTGACCGTCGTCGACCCGGCCATCAACCCCGACCCCGACTCGGGCACCAACGCCGGCGCCGACGCCGGTGGAGCCGAGGGCTCCGACGACACCGAGGTCGCCGGCCTCGCCACCGGCGACCAGGCCAGCGGCCCCGGCGACCCCGACGACGGCGACGACGAGAGCGCCGCCGGCGAGGAGACCCTCGAGGTCGACCTCCTCGACGACAGCTCCGAGGGCGAGGGCGGCGCCGGCCAGGAGGTGCCCCTCGACGACGACGCCACCGAAGGCGCCGACCCCTGCGAGTCGGTGCCCGCCGGCCGGTCGCTCCTCGTCACGCCCCACCCGCTCGTCCTGCCCGCCACCCAGATGGCGAGCGAGCTGCACATCCGCAACTGCGGGACCGAGGCCGTCGACTGGACCGCCCTCACCGTCCCCGAGGTCACCCTCGCCTCCGCCGGCGACACCCTCGACGCTGGCGCCGAGACCACCCTCGGGTTCACGATCGACGAGTCGGCCCTCGACCCGGGCGCCTTCACCTTCAAGATCAAGGTCAGCGAGCCCGGCGCGAACACCTACGTCGACGTCCACGCCTTCAAGGGCCTCGTCAACCCGCTCTTCCACCTGCCCGGCGGCCCGGTCCTCCAGGGCGCCCCCGGCTCGGGCGGCTGTGCCCTCCAGTGCATCACCAAGGCGTGGCTCACCCCCAACGCCACCACCCCGAACCTCAGCCTCGAGGTGACCACCAAGGTGCCCGCCCGCCACCGGGTGTGGGTCTCGACCTCCGAGCCGGTCGTCAACGACGACGTGCCGAGCTTCCCCGGCGTGGCGCCCATCGCCACCAACGACTCGCCGACCACGAGCTGGACCACCCCGCTCGCCCCGCTCACCGCCGCCACCGACTATCACATCATCGTCGAGGCGACCGACGAGCACGGCAAGCGGGCCTACCAGGTCGGCGAGTTCCGCACGATCACACCCGTGCCGCAGCCGGGCGGGTTGGCGCCCACCGGCCACCACGGCGGATGCGCCGCCGGCTGTGTCACCAAGGCCCTGATCAACCAGCCCTCCGGCAGCGAGGATCCCACGATCGAGATCGTCACCAACGTCCCCGCACGGGTGAAGATCTGGGTCAGCGAGCAGGCGCCCGCCACCGACGGCAACGGCACGCCCCAGCCCGCCGGCACCCCCGCCCACTCGACGGGCAACAACCGCATCACGAGCTGGACGCCCACCCTCACGGGCCTGCGCTCGAACACGACCTACCACGTGGTCGTCGAGGCCACCGACGACCAGGGCGCCCGCACGCTGCGCGCCGGCCAGTTCCACACCCTCGAGGAGGTCGTCGACGTCCTCGTCACCTTCCACCAGATCCACGTGATCAGGGACGGCGACGCCAGCTCGGTCAACCGGGGCGAGCTGCGGTTCCGCCTCGGCGTCAACTTCGTGAAGGTCGCCGAGACCCCCGAGCGCAAGATCCACTCCGGCACCACCCTCAACCTCGAGGGCCCGGGCCGGTCGCCGATCAGCCACCTCGTCACCGGCGTGAGCGGGAACCTGCCCACCGTCCAGGTGCAGGGCTTCGAGCGGGACAACGACCTGCTCCGCGAGTTCTGCACGATGGGAACCGGGATCCTCGAGGCCCTCTGGGGGCACATCCCCACGTGCGACCTCGTCTACGACACCGCCGGCAGCGGCATCGTGGCCGTCGACGACGTCGACGCCCTCCCGTCCTGCGCCGGAGTCGGCAACGCCCCCGTCGGCGCCCGCTGCGTCTGGATCGAGACCGCCGACCGGGGCGACAACTTCCCCCACTTCAAGGCCCTCGTGTCCTTCCAGATCGTCGGTGGGTGACACGGTGAGCGATTCGGTGCACCATCGACCGGTGGGCGACGATCTCGGACTCGACGACCTCGACCCCGAGGAGCGGGCCTCGCTCACCGCCGAGCAGATCGAGGGCGTGCGGACCCCCGCCGCCCTCGTCGGCCGGTTCCGCCTCCGCCGCCTCGCCCGCGACGTCATCCCCTTCTGGTGCGGGGCGCTGCTCGTCCCGATGTTCGCCGGGCTCGGTGCCCCGCTCGCCGCCGTCGGCCTCGCCCTGCTCCTCGTCGCCCTCTTCGTGTGGCGGGAGCGCCGGGTCGTGCGGGTGATCGACATCGACGAGGCCGGCGGCCTCCGACTCGGGCGCCACGGCATCCTCGACTGGGGCGACGTCGACGTGCTGGACGTGCGGCCCTCGCCGCCCCTCCTCACGCCGAAGTCCCGCCGGCCCGCTGCGGTGTGGACGCTCCGGGCCCGCTTCACGATGCGCGACGGCCGCACCATCCGCCTCGCCCCCGGCCAGCTCTTCCAGATCCGGCCGCGCCGCCGCCCCCTCGGCATCGACCAGCTCGCCCGCCACCTGCGCCGCCTCGCCCGCGCCGCCGCGCTCACCGTCACCACCACCGACGAGGAGCTCGGCGCGTGGCGGGCCGAGGTCAGCCCCGGGCCGCGCTGATCCTGGCGCGCTGGGCGGGGGAGAGGGGCTTGAGCGCCTCCCGCAGCGTGACCCCGGACGCCCGGTGGGCACGGGGGAGCAGCCACTCGAACACCAGGTCGGGCCGTCGCTTCGCCGTGTCGCGCAGCACCCACCCGATGGCCTTGCGGACGAAGAACTCGGTCTCGTCGAGCATCGCGTCGGCGTAGCGACAGAAGCGCTCCCAGTCGCCGCCGCCCTTCCTGAGCGGCACCAACAGGGCGAGGAGCGCGACCCGACGGACCCAGAAGTCGTCGTCGGCCGCGAACCGGTCGAGCACCTCGCCCCACGCCGGGTCGCCCTCGACGAGCGGGCCGACCACACCCGTGGCGAGCGGGTCGATCAGCGCCCACGTGCGCGCCTCACGGACCAGCCGCTCGAGGAACGGCACGTCGGCGATCCCCAGCAGCCGCACCCGCGCCACCAGCAGCTCGACCGCCGCGAGCCGTCGCTCGTGCACCGGCGCGGCCCACAACGCCTCGGCCAACGCCACCACCTCGTCGTGGGTGGGCTCGCCCGCCTCGCGCAGCGCAGCCTTCACCGCCGCCCGGGTGTCGGGCACGCTCGTGCCGTAGTGCGCGAGCTCGCTCTTCAGGTAGCCGGCCTCGTGCTCGGCCCGCTCCGCGGTGCCGGCCTCCCTGAGCGCGGCGTCGAGCCGCTCCACGAATCCGGCCACCTCGATTCCCACCGGCGCGAGCGTAGGCCCGCCACGGCCAGCCGTGCCCCCCACCGAACTGCGAGTCCGAGCGGCCGCGCGACGGCCGCTCAGACTCGCAGTTTCGGGGCCTCGAGGAGGTTCGCTGGATCTGCGTGTGCGGGGTCGGCAGCCGCCGCCAAAGTCGTTAGAGTCTCTAACCATCAGGACCGACGACCCGCCCGCCGAACCGACCACCACCGCCGCCCCCTCCCGGGGCCGCGTCCGCAACCTGCGCACGTTCGACTCGCTGCGCATCCCCGAGTTCCGCGACTTCTTCCTGTCGATGCTCGGCCAGATGGCGAGCCAGAACATGCAGATGGTGGTCCGGTCCTATCTCGCCTACCTCCTCACCGGCTCCTACGCGGCCACCGGCACCATCGCCCTCGCCGGCGCACTGCCCGGCATCGCCCTTGCCATGGTCGGTGGGGCCATCGCCGACCGGGTGGCCCGCCGCAAGGTCGTCGTCCAGATCGGCCAGCTCGTCAACGCGGTCAACGCCCTCGCCGTCGCCGTCCTCCTCGCCACCGACAGCCTCACCTTCGGCCTCCTCCTCGCCACCGGCGTCGTCCAGGGCGCGGTCATGGCGCTGATGATGCCGTCGCGCCAGGCGCTCATCCCCGGCCTCGTCCCGAGCGCCCAGCTGATGAACGCCGTCGCCCTCAACTCGTCGGGCATGAACACGATGCGCCTGTTCGCCCCGGCGATCGGCGGCTACATCTTCGAGGCACTCGGCGCGGCGTGGGTCTACTTCCTGATGGCGGGGCTCTACCTGTTCGCCTCGGTGTTCCTCGTGCGGGTGCCCGAGGAGCGGCGGGAGACCGAGCGGGCCGGCAGCATGCGGGGCGAGGTGCGGGCCGCGGTCGCGAACATCCGCGGCGGCGTCTCCTACCTGGTGCGCGAGCCGATCCTCGGCCCGCTGATGGCCATCAACGTCATGGTCGTCATCACCGCGATGCCCTACATGTTCCTCCTCGGCGGCTTCGTCCAGGACGTCCTGAACGAGGGCGCCGACACCCAGGGCCTCCTGCTCAGCATCAGCGGAATCGGCTCCCTCGCCGGCTCGCTCGTCATCGCCTCCTACCCGTTCCGCCGCCGAGGCGCGATGTTCCTGATCGGCTCGGCGTTCCAGGGCTTCATGCTCTTCCTCGCCTTCGCCTTCGCCACCGAGGTGTGGATGATGGGCGTGCTGTTCCTCGTCATGGGCGTCGGCCAGTCGGCCCGCCAGTCGCTGTCGAACGTGCTCGTGCAGACCTACGTCGAAGAGGCGTACCGCGGCCGGGTCATGAGCGTCTACATGCTCCAGTTCAACCTCTCCCAGCTCGGCGCGTTCATCACCGGCGTGCTCGCCGCCGCCGTCGGCCCCCGCGCCGCGCTCGGCGGCACGTCGCTCGCCCTCGTCGCCCTCGGCCTCGGGGCCCTCGCCTTCATGCCCCGCCTCCGCCACCTCGAGTAGGCGAGGCCCACCTCGCAAGACCTGGTGGTACGCTTACCCTATGAGTGGTACGTACACCATCATGGTGGGCGATCGCGGTCGGCTGGTGATCCCCGCTGAGGTCCGCGAGCGCGCCGGGCTCGCGGAGGGCACGCCGCTCGTCCTGCTCGACACGCCCACCGGGCTCGTGCTCCTCACCCGCTCCCAGCTGCGTGACCGGGTTCGCGTCGAGCTCGACGGCCTCGACCTGGTGAGCGAGTTGCTCGCCGAACGTCGCGCTGCCGCGGCGGCCGACGACGTCGCGTGACGACGGTCTGCGACGCGTCGGCGCTCCTCGCCTATCTCCAGGGCGAGGACGGTTCGGAACTGGTCGAGGCTGCCCTCGAGGCGGGCGCGACGTGCAGCGCTGCCAACTGGTCCGAAGTCGCCCAGAAGGTGCGGGCCGCCGGCCGGGACTGGGGTCTCGTCCGCGCCCTCCTCGACAGCTACGACCTCGCCGTCGAGCCCGTCACGAGGGAAGACGCCGAGATCGCTGCGGAGCTGTGGGAACGCGGTCGCGGGTTGTCCTTGGCCGACCGACTCTGCCTCGCCCTCGGCCGGCGGCTCGACGCCGACGTCCTGACTGCGGACACCACATGGGGAGACGACAGGCCCGTTCGGCAGATCCGATGACGCCCCTGGCTCACCACTCCTGGCGGGCCTCTTCGGCGAAGCCCTGCACGTCGTCGAACTCGTAGGCGACCCCGTCGTCGGTGACGACCCGGCCCGAGAACCGGCCGAACACCTGGTGGGTCTCGCTGCCCTTGTCGCGCCCCGGCAGCTGCGAGTGCTTGTCGAAACGGGGGTGGAGCACGACCTCGAGCTGGCCGCCCGGGTCGGTGATGCGCCACGGCTCCATCGGCCGGTCCCAGTCGTAGACCCACTCGAGCTCGTGGCCGAGCTTGGTGAGGCGACCGTCGACGAAGAACCCGTTCTCGGTGTAGCCCGACCCCTCGGTCCACTTCGCCCCGAACTGGAGGCCGATCACGTGGTCGCCGCTGCGCCCGGCGCCGCCGCCCCAGTTCCAGGTGATCTCGGCGGGCCAGCGGCCGCGGCCCACGTCGAGCACACCCCACGCGTCGCCGCCGAGGCCACCGATCGCCCAGCGTTCGTCGCCCACCACCAGCTCGCCGGTGGCCGGGCGGGCCTGGTGCTTGGAGGTGAAGTTGAACGTCTCGTCGTCCCAGGGGATGACGACGTTGAGCGACTCGTGGCCTGCCGGCATGGCGACGTGCACGTCGAGGCGGCCCGGCCGGCCGTCGGCCTCGGTCCACGATCCGGTGAGGCGCGTGCCGGTGGCGTCGTCGACGACGGCGAGGCGGAAGCCGTCGCGGTCGACGGTGAGCGGGCTGGTACCCGGCAGCTCGGGCAGGTCGAAGTCGTCGCTCCCCTCGGTGACGATGCCGCCCCCACCGGTGCGGCCCGACGGGACGTGGCACCACCACACGTCGGCGAGGCCGAGGTGGTCGACGTCGGCGTACACCGACGACACGAGCAGGTCGCCGGCGAGCACCGCCCAGTAGTCCCACCGCTTGTTCCGCCCGAACCCGCCGAGGTTGCACCGGTGCAGGGGCCGGCGCGACCAGCCGAGCGCCGCCCGGTTCAGCACCGAGCCGTCGGGGGTGCAGAGGTCGACCGGCTCGGTCAGCTCGTTCTCGTGGGTGGCCATCTCCCCATCATCGCCGATGAGTTCGCGCCACAGTGGGGGTCTGCCCCACATCGACCAGCCGCGACCCCGGAGGACCTCCGATGCCCGTCACCCCCTATCTCTTCTTCAGCGGGAACTGCGCGGAGGCGTTCGAGCGGTACCGCGACATCTTCGGCGGCGACCTCCAGGTGATGACCCACGCCCAGCTCCCCGAGGGCGCCGACCAGATGCCCGGCGCCGAGCCCCACCACGTCATGCACGCCGCCCTCGTCTGGGACGACGGCATGATCATGGGCTCCGACGACCCCACCGGTGACGACGGGCCGAAGACCGGGGTGGCGGTCACCTACACGGCGGCCGACCCCGACACCGCCCGGCGGGTGTTCGACGCCCTCGCCGAGGGTGGCGAGGTCACGATGCCCTTCGAGACGACGTTCTGGTCGCGGGGCTTCGGCACCTGCAACGACCGCTTCGGCGTGCCCTGGATGATCGACACCGCCGACGAGAGCTGAGGCGCACCCGCCCCGAGCAGCGCCCCCGACGGCGGGGCAGAATGGGCGGCGTGACCGAGGACCCGAGCCGTCCGCCGCCCCGCAGCCTCACCGAGTGGGTCGTCGGCTCGGTGGTCGGGCCCTTCGTGCGCCCGGTGGTCGATGCCGTCGACATCGACGGGGTCACCCACCGCATCGACGTCAACGAGCTGTTGGCCCGCGTCGACCTCGACGCCCTGCTCGCCCGCATCGACCCCCAGATGCTCGTCGACCGCCTCGACGTCAACGAGCTGGTCGCCCGCGTCGAGCCCGACGAGCTGTTGGCGCGGGTCGACGTCGACGCCCTCGTCGCCCGCGTCGACGTCGATGCGCTCGTCGCCCGGGTCAGCGTCGAGGACCTGCTCGACCGGGTCGACGTGAACCGCCTGCTCGACCGGGTGGAGCCCGACGCGATCCTCGACCGGGTCGACGTCAACCGGCTCCTCGACCGGGTGGAGCCCGACCGTCTGCTCGACCGCGTCGACCCGAACGCCCTGATCGACCGGGTCGACCTCGATCGGATGATGGCCCGCGTCGACGTCAACGCGCTCGTCCAGCGCACCGAGCTCGGCGAGCTCATCGCCCGGTCGACCACCGGCGTGTTCGGCCAGCTCCTCGACCTCGCTCGCACCGCGTTGATGTCGGTCGACCTCGTCGTCCACGGCGCCATCGGCCGCCTCCTGCGCCGCGACCCCTGGCTCCAGCGCCGCCCCGATGCCCCCGACGTGCTCACCCCCATCCGGGGGCTCTCGCCGGTCGAACGCGCCGTCGCGGTGCAGGGCCACCACGCCGGCGCGGTCTCGCGCTTTTGCGCGTTCCTCCTCGACACGAGTCTCGCCGCGCTGCTCTTCACCGTGCTGGCGGGGCTCGGCGTGCTCGCCCTCGACGTCGTCGCCGGGGTCAGCGTCGCAGTCGACGACCACCGGGCGGTCATGGGCGTGCTCGCCGTGCTCTGGCAGATCGTCTACCTCGCGGCGCCCACGGCCCTCACCGGACGGACGGTGGGCAAGGCGGTGCTCGGTCTGCGGGTCGCCGAACGCGACGGCAGCCCCGTCGGAGGGTGGCACGCGCTCGTGCGCACCCTCGTCTTCCCGATCAGCTTCCTCGCCTTCGGGATCGGGTGTCTCCTCGGCCTGGTCCGCCGCGACCGCCGCATGCTCCACGACCTCGTCGGCCGCACCGCCGTGGTCTACGCATGGGACGCCGAGGTGGCCGCCCTGCGGATCCACGCCGGCGAACCGCACGGCCCGGACGGCACCGGGGGCGGCACCCTCGCCCCGCCCCAGCTGCACGCCGCCCCGGCCGCGCACGCGAGTCTCTTCGCCCGACCCGGCGAGGGGGCCACGCATCCCGCCGGCTGAGGTTCAGTACCGCCGGTGGTAGGGGTCGTCGTACACCGTGTCGCTGTCCGACAGACTCCAGCCTGACGAGGTGGTCGTGGGCTCCTTCGCCTCGGCCCCGTCGGTGTCGTACACGTAGTTGCTCGTCGGAGCGGAGCTCGGCGGCACGGCGTCCTTGTAGGCGATGTAGGTGCCGACCGACGGCGCGGGCTCGGCCTCGGCCTGCGGTCCGGATTGGGCGGCGCGGGGTGCCGCCACCTCCGACGCCCTGCGCTTGGCCTTCAGGTCCTTGCGCACCTTCTTCGAGCCCGGGTCCTCCTTCACCTTCTTGCCCTTGGCCTTGAGCTCGTCGGTGAGGGTGTCCTGTGCCTTCTTCTTCGCCCGGGCCTGCCGCTCGTTGCCCTTGGTCTGGAGGAACGCCTGGTAGGGGAGGGTGAGGTCGCCCTGGTAGATGTCCTTCTCGTCCTCGAGCCACCCCTTGCCCGGCCGACCCTCGTGGCCCTTGCCGGCGAGGGTGACCTTCGCGGAGAGCTTGCCCGGCCCGGGGTCGTCGTGCTTGAAGAGGTCGTCCTCGGTGGCATCCCGGGTGAGCAGGCCACGCTCGGCCATCGCGTTGACGGCCTGGTAGGTGTACTCGGCCTCGGGTCGGTAGTGGCCGCTCTCGTCGGTGACCTTGGTGATGTGCCCGTCCTTGGCCTTCATGAGGCCCGCGCCGGCGACGTTCCCGCCCGCGAGGGGGGAGGAATGATGGGTGTACTGGGTCTTGCCGTCGGCCTCGCGCGTGTAGGCCGGATCGAAGGTGTGGACGTTGCCCGAGTCGGGGTCCATCACCCAGCCGAAGTACGTGTCGGTCTCCCCACCGGGCCGCCGATCGTGGGTGGTCAGGACCGTGCCGTCCGGCCCCTCCTTCAGGCGCGACTTCTCGCGTTCGGCAGGTGTGTCGTAGTGGGTCGTGGTCTCGTCGCTGTTGAGGTGCTTCTGCCAGCGCTCCTCGAACTCCGTGGAGTTCGGGTCCATGTTCCAGCGTTTGGCGGCGTTCTCCCGCTTGCCGGCGCGCCAGGCCCGGTGGGTGTTCTCGCCCTCGTAGTGGGAGACGAGCTTCTTGCTCGCCAGCCCGCCGTCCTTGCGCTCCTCCGCCGCCGCAGGCTTCTCGGGGTTCTTCGACCAGCCCTTGGTGTTCTTCCGCCAGCCCGAACCCTCGTCGTTCACGAATTTGAGGTCGCCGCCCTCGGAGTCGGTGTTCTTCGTCTTGACGATGTTGGCCGTGGCCTTCTTGCGCTTCGCCTCGGTCTCGATGCCCGGCGGGGGACGCAGCGACGAGCTCGCCCCGCTCTTCGTCCGCACCTTCTTCTCGAGGCCGCGCATCCCCCGCGAAGAGATCCGGCCGCCGTTCGCCGCGAGCATGGCGTCGATCTCGTCGTCGGTCGGCACGGCGCTCGGGGTGGGTGCCGAGGCGGGTGGCGAGGTGGACGCGGCCGGGGCCGCGGACGGGGTCGAGTAGGGATCCTTCGCCTCGGTGCCGGTCGTGCGCTGTGAGACGTAGTAGTTGGGCCGGGCGGGCGCCGAGGTGTTTCGTGGGGTGTCGGTGCCGCCGGGCGTGGAGTACGCGTACTGCGGGGTCTGACCGTTCGTGGCCGGCGAGCTGGGCACCTGGGCGGTGGGCGCGCCCTCGCCCACTTCCGTGTAGACGGGCTCGCCGCCGCCCACCTCGGTGTAGACGGGCCCGCCGTCGTTCCGATCGCGGTAGTAGCCGGGCACGAAAACCAGAAAACCACGCTCCGTGGCCGCGCGCTAGGAAAAAGTTCGCGGCGTCAGAGGTTCGCGATCCACTTCTCGGCCCGCTCGGCCCGGAGCCGGAGCTGGTCGGCGGTGGCCTCGGCGATCCGGCTGATCGACACCTCGCGGTTGAGCCGGGCGTTGACCTCCTGGTGGCTGAGGCCCGTGAACCGGACGAGGTGGGCCACGAGGTCGGCGTTGCGGACCCGCAGCTCGCGCTTGATCTCGTTCATCGGCCGGCCGTCGTCGGCGACGCTCCAGGTCCCACCGGTCGACCGACCGAGCGGCGGGGGAGGGGGCGGGAGGTCGATCGGCACGCTCGTGTCGTCCTCCTCGTCGAAGGCGTCGAGGGCCGGGTCGTCGTCCCACACCGACGTCGTCGACGCCTCGGTGGCCTCCGCCGACAGCACCTGGAACAGCGAGAGCTGCTCCTCCTCGCCCGGCAGCTCGTCGAGCGCCGTCGGGTCGGGCTCCTCCCCGGCGGGCACCTCCCCCTCCTCCCACACCCGGCGCAGGCTGTGGCGACGCTGCTCGGCGACGGTGTGGGCGAAATGGCGGATCTTCGGGTCGTCGGGGATGAACAGCCACGCCCGCTCCTGGCGCGCCGGGCCGCCGGTGTGGCGGACGAACCTGCCGACCACCTGCCGGAAGAACAGCTCGGTGCCGGTCGTGGTGGCGAACACGCCGATGCGCAGGCGAGGGATGTCGACCCCCTCCGACACCATGCGGACCGCGACGAGCCACGGCAGGTCGCCGTCGGCGAACGCCGAGATGCGCATCGAGGCCGTGGGATCGTCGGAGGTGACGACCATCGCCGAGGTGCGCAGGCGGCGCTTCAGGAGGTCGGCGATGCCCCGGGCGTGCTCCTGGTCGGTGGCCACGACGAGCCCACCGGCGTCGGGCTGGTCGACCCGCAGCTCCCGGAGGCGCTCGTCGGCCTGGCGCAAGACCGCAGGCAGCCATTCCCCGTCGAGGCTGAGCGCGGTGCGGAGCCGCTGGGAGGAGCGGGTGCGGTCGAGCGCGTCGTCGAAGGTGGCGGCGTTGATCGTGCCGTCCGGCGCCGACCACTCCATGTGCCCACCGATGGCGGGGAAGTACACCGGGCGCACCACCCGGCGGTCGGCGAGGGCGGCCTCGTAGCCGTAGTCGAAGTCCGGTACCGCCTCGTCGTTGCGGTAGGTGACGAAGGGGATGGCGTGGGTGTCGGAGCGGAACGGCGTGCCCGACAGGGAGAGCCGTCGCACCGCCCCCTCGAACGCCCGCCGTACCGCGTTGCCCCATGCCCGCTCGTCGCCGGCGTGGTGGAGCTCGTCGAGCACGACGACGCAACGCCCGGAATGGCGGCGCAGGGCGTCGGGGTTCGCGGCCACCTGCTGGTAGGTGACGGCCACGCCGTGCATGTCGGTGGGTAGCGAGCCGTCCGAGCCCGACCAGGCCGGCTCGAGGTGGATGCCGAGCGCCGCCGCGGCCCGCGCCCACTGCACCTTCAGATGGCTCGTCGGGGCGACGACCACGACCTGGTGGCGGGGGTGGCGGGCGAGGTGCCGGAGCACGGCGGTGAGGGCGAAGGTCGTCTTGCCCGCTCCGGGCGTGGCCACGGCGAGGAAGTCCGGGGCGTCGTGGTGATCGAGCTGGTCGAGGGCGTCCTTCTGCCATCGACGGAGACGGATCGAGCGCGACATGGGTCCGTCGACCGTAGCGGCGCTCCGCAGGGGTCCGGTACACGCCCGGAACGACGGGGTTACAGACTCCCCGGAACGTGGGTAGGAGGGTGTCGGCCATCTCACGAGCGAGGCACGACCACCGATGAACCCCACCGATCTCCGTCTCTCCATCGCCCTGGCCGGCTCGGTCCCCGGTGCCGCCCTGCGGATCAGCGCCCGCGAGGGCGGCGCGTTCTTCGCGAGCGACCACCCCGCGGGCGAACTGCGCATCGACGACCTGCGAGCCACCGTGCTCGCCGGTGACCTCGACGGCGCCGTCCGCCTCGAGGACATCATCAGCGACGCCGAGATCGGCGGCTCGCTCGTCGCCGTGGGCGGCGGGCTCTACCTCGAGGACGGAGCGCCGGTGACGGTGCTCTGGTCGGTGGTCGGCATGTCGCCGATCGAGATCGACGCCGCGCTCGACGCAGTCGACTGCCCGGAGTTCGCCGACGACATCGAGGTGCTCCTCCGCACCGACCCCGAGCTCGCCGCCACCGCCATCCGGGTCGGCGCCGAGCGGGGGGCGGAGGACGAGGTCGACGAGGACGCCCTCCTCGACGTGGCGATGCACATCCTCGGCGCCTGCCTGGCGGCCGAGGTGGAGCGCGCCGCGAACCGCTCGCGGCACTGAGCCTCGCCCGGCCCTCACCGAGGGTCGGAGCACTCCTCGCCGGCGCCGGTGTGGGGGAGGCCACCCGGCGCCGGTGACGGCGGTCAGGTCCCCGTCGGTGTCACACCCCTTGGTTAGGTTCGGGAGGTGACACCGATGGAGACCACATGAAGCTCGTCCTCTTCGCCGACCTGCACCTCGACACCCCCTTCACCTGGGCCTCGCCGGCCGTCGCCCGGCGGCGCCGCCAGGCCCTGCGCGACACACTCGACGCCATCGTCGACCTCGCCGTCGCACAGGGCGCCGACGCCGTGTGCTGCGCCGGCGACCTCTACGAGCACGAGCGGGTCACCCCCG
The DNA here is from genome assembly GCA_964488835.1 of uncultured Iamiaceae bacterium. Lineage (GTDB taxonomy): Bacteria > Actinomycetota > Acidimicrobiia > Acidimicrobiales > SKKL01 > SKKL01. Next base: position 20,296 of record CAZAVX010000003.1, read on the forward strand.
ACACCGCCGAGTTCCTCCGGGCCACCTTCGCCCGCATCCACCCCCTGCCGGTGCTGCTCGCACCCGGCAACCACGACCACCTCGTGGCCTCCAGCGTCTACGCCCGCACCGAGTGGTCGCCCAACGTCCACCTCTTCACCGGTGCCGAGCTCGAGCCCTTCACCCTCGCCGAGGGCTTCACCGTGTGGGGCGCCGCGCACCACGTCCCCGCCAACACGCCCGGGTTCCTCGAGCGGGGCTTCCGGGCCGACCGCCAGGGCGTCAACGTCGCGCTGTTCCACGGCTCCCTGCGCTCGGGCCTCGCCTTCCAGGAGGAGGGCAAGCGCCCCCACGCCCCCTTCGACGCCGACGAGATCCCCGCCGCCGGGCTCCACCACGCCATGGTCGGCCACTTCCACACCATCGCCGACCACCCGCACTACACCTATCCCGGCAACCCCGACCCGCTCACCTTCGGCGAGACGGGCGAACGGGGCGCGGTGGTGCTCGACATCGCCGCCGACGGCTCGGTGTCCCGCACCCGCCACCGGGTGGCTCGCAGCGAGCTGCACGACGTCGTCGTCGATCTCACCGGCAGCGCCAGCACCCACGACATCCGCGAGCGCGTCGCCGCGGCGGTCGCCCCGCTGGCGGGCACCGTCCGGGTCACCCTCACCGGCGAGGTCGCGCCGAGCACCGAGGTGAGCCTCGCGAACCTCGACGACCTCGCCCCGCACCTCGAGGCGCTCGTCCCCCGCCTCGGGGAGGTGCACGTCGCCTACGACATCGAGGCGCTCGCCGCCCAGGTGGGGACGGTGCGCGGCCGCTTCGTCCGCGACGTGCTCGACGCCCCCGACCTCGACGACGACACCCGACGGCGGGTGCTCGTCACCGGCCTGCGGGCCCTCGACGGTCGCACCGACCTGGAGGTGGCCTGACCATGCGCATCCGTCACGTGCGTGCCCACGCCTTCGGCCCGTTCACCGACCGCGAGCTCGAGCTCGCCCCCGGCATGACCGTCGTCGTAGGGGCCAACGAAGCCGGCAAGTCGAGCTGGCACGCCGCCATCTACGCCGGCCTGTGCGGCATGCGGCGGGGCAAGGGCGCCGCCACCAAGGACGACCGGGCCTTCGCCGACCGCCACCGGCCGTGGGACGGCGACCAATGGGAGGTCTCCTGTGTCGTCGACCTGCCCGACGGTCGCACCGTCGAGCTCCGCCACGACCTCGCCGGCAAGGTCGACTCCTCGGCCATCGACCTCGCGCTCGGCCACGACGTGTCGCGGGAGATCATCCACGACGGCGCGCCCGACGGCTCGGTGTGGCTCGGCCTCGACCGGCGGGCGTTCCTCGCCGTGTCGTGCGTGCGCCAGGCCGACATCCTCGCCGTCACCCAGCACGCCGACGCCCTCCAGGAGCACCTCCAGCGGGCGGCGGCCACCGCCGGCACCGACGAGACCGCCGCCGCGGCGCTCGCCGCCATCTCCGCCTACCACCGCGACCACGTCGGCCTCGAGCGGCGCACCTCCACCAAGCCGCTCCAGGCCGCCCTCGCCGCGCTCGACGCCGCCGAGGCGGCGCACGCCGAGGCCCTCGAGGCGCACCACGAGTGGCTCCGCCGGGTCGAGCTCGTCGCCCGTCTCGAGGCCAACGCCCACGAGGCCGAGCAGAAGGTGCGGGCCGCCGAGGCGGCGATGGCCCACCGCCAGCTCGCCGAGCTGCGCCAACGCATCGACCGCATCGCCCAGCTCCAGCGCCGGCATCCCACCCCGCCCGCCTCGCCGGCCGTCGACGACGAGCTCGCCCGCCGGGTCACCACCGCGATCCACGGCTGGGAGCACCGCCCCGAGGCCACCGCGCTCGAGGGGCCCACCGTGGCCGAGATCGAGGAGCGTCTCGCCGCCCTGCCCGAGCCACCCGTCGGCGACCTCGAGGCCGACCCCGCGGTCGTCGAGCTGCACCGTGCGCTCGTCGCCGCCGAGGGACGCCTCGACGCCCACCGCCAGGCCGAGCCCGAGCGCCTCACCGTCCCCGACACCGGCGGGCTCACCGAGGCCCAGCTCGTCGATCTCGCCCGCGAGCTCGACACCGAGGTTCCCGCGGTCGACCCCGCGCTCGTCGACCAGGTCGAGCAGCTCCGCCGCGAGGCCGAGGCGCCGGTCGCCCGGCCGGCCAAGACGCCGGTCGTCGTGCTGTGCCTCCTCGCCGTGCTCGCGGTCGTGGCCGGTGGGGTGCTCCTCTCCACCGGCGCGACGGTCGCGGGCGTGGGCGGGTTCGTCGCGGGTGTCCTCGCGTCGATCGCGGCGGTCGCGGTCGGCCTGCGGCGGCGCACCCCGCCGGTCGACACCTCCGAGCTGCGTGCCGCCGAGACGCGCCTCGTCACCGCCGAACAGCTCGCCGCGGCCGCCGAGGCTCGCCGGCGCCAGGCGGTCGAGCGGGCCGAGTCCCTCGGTCTGCCCGCCGACGGCGCGGCGCTGCGCGGCCTCGCCGACCAGATCCGCCGGGTCGCCGACACCGAGCGGTCCCACCAACAGTGGTCCGACACCGAGGCGCGCCTCGCGGCCGCGGTGGCCAGCGCCGTCGATTCGCTCTGCCTCGCCCTCGACGGGCGTGGCGTCGACGTGCCAGCGGGGGCCGACGCCGAGAAGGCCGCGTTCCTGTTCGGCACCTACGAACAGCAGTGCCGCGAGCGTCGGGCCCAGGCGCAGGCCGCCGCCGAACGGCCGGGCCTGCTCCGCGAGCTCGACGTGCGGCGCCGGGCCGAGCAGCGTGCCGCGGCCGACGAGGAGGCCGTCCGGGCCGCCAGGGGCGAGCTGTTCGCCGTCGCCGTGCCGTGCGGCGTCACCGGCGTCGACGTCTCCGAGGCACAGCTCGTCGACCAACTCCGCGCCTGGCTCGAGGCGCGCGACCGCAACCGGGCCGCGCACGAGGCGGCGCGCGAGGAGTGGCGCGAGCTCCAGCACCTGCTCGACGGCACCACCCTCGACGAGCTGCGCGACCGGGCCGCCGAGCTCGACCGCCGACGGGCCGAGCTCGAGGCGGGGCTGCCCGCCGAGATGGTCGGGGCGCTCGACCTCGGCGTCGAGGCCGGCGCCACCCTCGCCCGGCTGCGCGACGACGCCCGGCGCCTCGCCGGGGCCCTCGCGGAGGCCAAGGGCGACCTTGCCGCCCGGGCCGAACGGGTCGTGCCGGTGGCCGAGGCCGAGGAAGCCCTCGTCGCGGCCCGGGCCGAGCTCGAACGGGTGCGGCGCCTCGAGCGCACGCTCCAGCTCACCGAGCAGTTCATGCGCAACGCGCAGGAAGCCATCCACCGCGACATCGCGCCCGTGCTCGCCGAGAAGCTCCAGGCGCGCCTCGGGCGGGTCACCGGCGGCCGCTACACCGAGGCCACCGTCGACCCCGAGAGCCTGCGGGTCCTCGTGCGTGGCCCGGGCGGGCGGTTCCGCAACGCCGAGAACCTCTCGCACGGCACCGCCGAGCAGATCTACCTCCTGCTGCGGGTCGCCATGTCGGAGATCCTCAGCAACGCAACGCCGCCGCTCCTGCTCGACGACGTCACCGTGCAGTCCGACCCCGTGCGCACCATCGCCATCCTCGACGTGCTCCACGAGATCAGCGCGGAGCACCAGGTGGTGTTGTTCAGCCAGGAGTCGGAGGTGAAGGCGTGGGCCGAGGCCCGTCTCGACCTCGGCGGCCGCGACGCACTCGTGCTCCTCCCACCGCTCCGCGCCGCCAGCTAGCGCGCTGCTCCCGCAGCTCGCGAGTCTGGGCTGTGCTCGTGACTCCGAGAGTCACGAGCACAGCCCAGACCGCGGGGTCTCGATGCGGGGCGGGTCAGCCCCGTGCGTGGGCGAGGGCTCGGGGGCGGTCGCTCCAGGTGCGGTCGCTCGAGGTCGGGTCGAGACCGTCGTCGGTGGGCGGGCGCAACGACGAGCGGCCCGCCTCCCAGGCATCGAGCATGTGCCGGGCGAAGCGATCCTCGACCGCCATCAGCACCGCCGCACCCCAGCGCACGAGGGCGACGGCATCGGGGTGCTCGGCCACATAGGCGCCGACGAGGTGATGCTCGGCCACCACCTCGTGCACCGCGTCGGCCTCGACATGCACGTCGTAGAAACGGGCGCCGGCGTCGCCGAGCCCGAATCGTCGGGCGGCTCGGGCATAGCGGCCCATCGGGGTCACCGAGGTCATCTCGAACACCGCGAGGTGCCCGAGCAGCGCCGGCAGGAAGCGCCGGTGCAGACCGAACAGCGAGATGAGATTCGTCGTCGCGAGCGTGATGCCCGGCAGACGATCGAGGTAGCGCCCGTAGGTGGCGTCGAGCCCCGCGGCCTCGAGCGTGTCGGCGAACAGCTCCGCGTGGCTCTCGCCCGGGACCCCGTCGCCGTACTCGTCGGCCTGGATCTCCACCATCGCCGACTTCGACCGACCCGCCAACCGGGGAATGCCCCAGGTGTGCGGATCGGCCTCCTTGAGCTGGTAGGCCGAGCGGTGCACGAGGAACTCGGCGAACTCGTCGCGGGACCCGTGGCCGGCCAGGTACGTCGAGAGCGACGGGCCGTCGAACGCCTCGATCATCCCGACCAGGTCGGGAACGTCGGCATCGGTGTCGAGCGGCACGAGGTCCTCGAGCGCGTCGACGAACCGGGCCTCCAGCGCGGCGCGCAGAGCGAGGACCGACAGGTCCCACTCGCGATCGGCCGCCACCCCGGCGAAACCCCGGTAGTGGAGCTCGTAGCAGAGGTAGAGCGCGAGCTGGAGGTCGTCGTCGGCGACGACATCGGTCACCGCCTGGATCGGCAGCTCGTCCGGGTGGGGCACGGGGGTGTCGCGGGCGAGGGCATCGACGAGGGCCGCGCTGAGCGGGCCGCGGGGTCGGGGAAGGCGTGGCAGGGACACGACGCTTCCGCTACCCGGCCGACCCGGTCCCGAACCACGAGGGTCCCCTCGTCCACTGCGGAGACGGGGTGACGCCACCACGCCGGACCGCGTGGAGGGGGGCGGCGACCCGGGTGAAAAGCCGTGGGCCGGCTGTCGAAGCCCCGTTGCATCGACAGCCGACCGGCACGGACGAGAGGCGGCTGGGCCACGAACCCCTCGGACCCAGCCGCCACGCGCAGGGTTGCTACGCTGGCTCGGTCACCGACGATGATACCGGAGCTAATCCCGCGTGCCGACATCGATAGCAGTGCTATAGGGAGCCGAGGGGAGACCGGTCACGTGCAGCGCCGAACCAGCGGCATCGCATCGCTCGACGACCTGCTCGAAGGGGGCCTGGTCCTCGGCGACAACGTCGTCTGGCTGGGTGAGTCCCGAGCCGACGTCGACACGCCAGCCGCCGCCTTCCTCGCCCCCGACGACGCCCCTCGTCACCTCGTCTGCTTCGGGCCGCCACGGTTCGAGGTGCCCGCCGGCGTCACCGTCCACCGGGTCCCCACCGGCCGTCGCGCCCCCTCGATCGACGACCTCGAAGCGCTCGTCGTCGGCGACCACGTCGGCGACGGCACCCGCCTCGTCGTCGACGGGCTCGACGACCTCCTCGCCCGGTTCGGCGCGAGCGAGACCGTCGCCTTCTACCGCCGCTGCTGCCCCCGCCTGCTCGACCTCGGGGCCATCGCCACCTGGACCGGTACCCGCGAGATGCTCGGTCCGGCGGTCGTCGCGGGGGTGTCGAAGATCGCCCAGTGCGTGATCGAGCGTCGCGGCGACCGCCTCCGGGTCACCAAAGCCGAGGGCCGTAGCGCCCGGGTGCAGGGCGCGCTCGTCGAGCTGTTGCCGGGCCGCGACGGCGAACCCTTCGCCGTCGGCCGCGAACAGGCGGTCGGACGCCTCGGTGAAGGGCTGCGCCGGGTGCGCACCGAACGCAACCTCACCCAGGGCCAGCTCGCCGCCCTCGCAGGCGTCACCCCCGCCGCCATCTCCCAGGCCGAGACCGGCCGCCGCGGGCTGTCGCTCGACACGATCCTGCCCCTGTGTGAGGCCCTCGGCGTCACCGTCGACGACCTCCTCGGCGGTCAGGGCCGGGTCGACCACCTGCTCGTGCGCCACGACCGTCGCCGCGACGCCGCCACCGCCCGCGACCTCGGCGCGGTGCCGCTCTTCGACGATCCCACCCAGCCGGTGCGTGCCTTCCTCGCCATCCTCGGCCCCGACGAGGTCGGCACGCCCCCGTTCCAGCACAAGGGCACCGAGATGGTGCTCGTCGCCGACGGGCTCGTGCTCGTCGACCTCGGCGACCAGACCCCGGTGCTGCGCGCCGGCGACGCGCTGATGGTCGAGCGGGTGCCGATTCGCGGGTGGGAGAACCTCCGCCGCGAACCGGCCCGGCTCTTCTGGGTCACCGCCGGCTGATCAGATCAGGCCGAGGGCCACCATCGCCCGCGCCACGCGCTCGAAACCGGCGATGTTCGCGCCGAGCACGTAGTTGCCCTCGTCGCCGTACTCGGCGGAGGTCTGGTAACAGGACTCGTGGATGTGGGTCATGATCTGCCGCAGCCGCTGCTCGGTGTACTCGAAGCTCCACGCGTCGCGGCTGGCGTTCTGCTGCATCTCGAGCGCCGAGGTGGCCACGCCGCCGGCGTTGGCGGCCTTGCCGGGCCCGAAGGCGACACCCGCCTGCTGGAACGCCCGGATCGCCTCGGGGGTGGTGGGCATGTTCGCGCCCTCGGCCACCGCGAGACAGCCGTTCGCGATGAGCTTCTCGGCGTCGCGCCCGGTGAGCTCGTTCTGGGTGGCACAGGGGAGGGCGACCTCGCAGTCGATCTCCCAGATGCCCGAGCCCTCCTTGTACACCGCGCCCTTGCGGCGGTCGGCGTAGCAGGAGATGCGGCCCCGCTCGACCTCCTTGATCGCCTTCACGAGGTCGAGGTCGATGCCGTCGCGGTCGTAGATGACGCCGTCGGAGTCCGAGCAGGCGACGACGGTGGCGCCTTCCTGCTGGAGCTTCTCCATCGCGTAGATGGCGACGTTGCCCGAGCCCGACACGACACAGGTGCGGCCCTCGAGGCCGAGCCCCCGGGCGGCGAGCATCTCCTGGAGGAAGAAGACGGTGCCGTAGCCGGTGGCCTCGGTGCGCACGAGCGAGCCACCCCACTCGGTGCCCTTGCCGGTGACGACCCCCGACTCCCACCGGTTCGTGATCCGCTTGTACTGGCCGAACATCCACCCGATCTCGCGGGTGCCGACGCCGATGTCGCCCGCCGGCACGTCGGTGTACTCACCGAGGTGGCGGTACAGCTCGGTCATGAAGCTCTGGCAGAACCGCATGATCTCGCCGTCGGAGCGGCCCTTCGGGTCGAAGTCCGAGCCGCCCTTCGCGCCACCGATGGGGAGACCGGTGAGGGCGTTCTTGAAGATCTGCTCGAACCCGAGGAACTTCACGATGCCGAGGTTCACCGAGGGGTGGAAGCGCAGGCCGCCCTTGTAGGGCCCGAGCGCCGAGTTGAACTCGACCCGGAACCCGCGGTTGATGTGGACCTCGCCCTTGTCGTCCTCCCACGGCACCCGGAAGATGATCTGGCGCTCGGGTTCGCAGATGCGCTGGATGATCTTCCGCCGAGCGAACTCGGGGTGCTTGGTGATGGAGGGTCCGAGGCAGTCGATGACCTCTCGGACGGCTTGGTGGAACTCGCCTTCGCCGGGGTTGCGACGCAACACCTCGTCGAAGACGTCTTCGAGCTTTTCGTCGATCACTGGATTGGCACCTTTGAACGGGGACTGGGTGCACCAGCAAGCCTACAAGCAGGAGTTGTTCGTCATCGAGTTGTCATAAGCACTGCTAACTGCCGCCCCGGGGATTCCGGCGCGGGGGCCGTGAATGGATCAGAATTCGCGCCGGCGTGTCAACCGATCCGGCCACCGGGTCGTGTCCCGTGCGCACGTGTTCCCCGTTCCCACCCTGGGAGGCTGCCATGCCGTTCCGCCCCCGCCGTCGCTCCCCGTTCCTCGCGGTGCTGCTCCTCGTGCTGGCCCTGGTCGCCGCGGCCTGCGGTGACGACGGCGGGGGTGGCGCGACGTCCACGACCCAGGGTGGCCCGACCACCTCCGACGGCAGCGCCGAGGACGAGCCCGCCGACGACGGCACCGGCGACACCGACGGCGCGGCCGAGGGCGTCACGCGTCGCGACGCCGGGCTCGACCTGCCTCGGTCGACCACCTACGCCGGTGTCGAGCTCGCCGTCACCGCGGCCACCTGGTCGAACGCCCAACCCTCCACCTTCGGACGTCCCGACCCGGTCCAGGGCACCACCGAGCTGCTCTACCTCGACCTCACCACCCGCTTCGTCGACGGCTTCCCCGGCACCGACAGCCTCATGCCGGCGAGCGCCTTCGCCATCGAGACCGCCGACGGCACCCGCGTCGCGGCGCGGGGCGTCGACTTCCTCGACGAGGTCCCGGTGTCGGCCACCGCCGACTCGCAGGCCCTGCTCGCCTTCGAACTCGACGAGGCCGACCTCGACGGTGCGACCCTCGTCTACGACGACGGCACCCGGCTCGCCGCCTACCTGCCGCTCACCGGGCGCGTGCCCGCGTCGCCGTACCCGATCCGGGTCGAGGTGGGCACCACCATCCAGCCGCAGCTGCCGACCGGGTGCGAGCCGGCCCCCGCCGACGTGACGCTCGCCGCGGTCGAGTGGGACGTCGACGCCGGGGTCGGCCTCGACGGCGCGAAGCTCGCCCAGGGTCGCTCGTCGCGGGTCTCGGTCGGCCACCGCTGGCTGCGGGCCGAGCTCGAGGTCACCGCCATCGCCGGGCAGTGCGGCGGCACGTTCGCCAACTTCGAGACGTTCCGCGTGCTCGCCGACGGCCAGGTGATCACCCCCGTCAACGCCGCCAGCTACACGCTCGCCGACGGACAGCGTCAACCGATGTCGTTCCTCTTCGAAGTGCCCGCGGACGCCGACGCGGTGGTCCTCGAGGCCGGCCGGACCAGCGACGCGACCGCGACGATCGACCTCGACGTCCCTGCCCTGCCCGATCCGGCCGACGCCGGGTAGGGGCGCGGGTTGGCGGTCGGACGGCCGCCTCCCTACCGTGCCCCCCGTGCAGTCCGACCTCGACCTCCTCGGCCTGGTCGCCAACGGCGATCCCGGCAGGTACCGCTTCGTCGTGGAGCCGCACCTCTCGCGGCCCGACGCCCGTCTCTACGGCGGCACGGCCATCGCCGTGTCGGTGGCCGCCGCCGAGGCGGTCACCGGCCGGCAGGCGCTCTGGATGACGACCCAGTTCGTCGCCACCATCGCCGAAGGCCAGCCCGTCGACGTCCACACCGAGGTGCTCGCCCCCGGCCGGCGCACCAACCAGGTGCGGGTCACCGGCACCGGCCCCGACGGTGCGACCGTGTTCGCGTCGCTCGGCGCCACCGGCGCGCCCCGCGACGACGGGCTCGACGGGGCGTTCGAACAGATGCCGGTGGTCGGCGCACCCGAGGAGGCGCCGACCTGGAAGAGCCCGTTCTCCGCCCTCGCCGAGGCGAGCGGCACCGACGTCGACGCCACGGTGGGGAAGATGTCGCTGAACGCGGGCATGGGCCAGCTCATCGAGTTGCGCACGGCCACCATCGAGTCGCACCCCGATCCCGGGCCCGGCCGGGTGGCCATCTGGGCCCGCCGGCGCGACGGCGTGGCGATCACCCCGACGATGGCGGCGTTCATCGCCGACATGATCCCTCTCGCCGTCGCCCACGCGTTCGGGGTCGTGGCCGGGGGCACGAGCCTCGACAACACCATGCGCTACGGCCGCTTCGAGCCCACCGAGTGGGTGCTGCTCGACCTGCGTGCCCACGGTGCGGTGGGCAGCTACGGCCACGGCCTCGCCCACCTCTGGAGCCCCGACGGGGTCTGGCTGGGCACCGCCAGCCAGACCGCCTCGATGCGGAGCTTCGGCGCGCTGGCGCCCTAGCGAGCGCTCAGGCCAGGCCCACCAGCTCGGCGCCGTTGCGCCAGAAGAACTGCTCGCGGGCGGCATCGTCGAACCCGGCCATCGCCTCGCCGAAGATCTCGAACGGACGGCGCCCACCCTCGGGGTGCGGGTAGTCGGTGGAGAAGAGGAACAGCTCGGGCCCGCACTGCTCGACGAGCCAGGCGGTGTCCTCGAACGGGAACGGGGTGAACCGCAGCTGTCGGCGGACGTAGTCGGAGGGTGCGAGTGAGAGCTCGGCGATGAGCGGCTCGCGCTTGCCGAGCGTGCGCGCGGCGTGGTCGAGGGTGCGCAGCATCGCCGGCACCCACGAGGCGCCGAGCTCGATGGCCGCGCCACGCAACTCGGGGTGGCGGTCGAAGGTGCCGTCGAGCACGAGGCAGGCGAGGAACCGCTCGGGCGAGTGGTGCAGCACGGGGAGGTCCTTCGCCCGCAGGTTCTCGCCGCCGCCGAGCCAGTCGGAGGGCAGCGGGCGGCCGTTGTTGTGGAACGCCTTCGGCAGGGTCTTGCCGCCGCCGACGTGGAGCACGAACGGCACGTTGGCCTCGGCGAGGCGCGCCCACACCGGGTCGAGGTCGACGTGGGCGGGGGAGAAGTCGCCCGGCGCCTCGGAGGGCACCCACACGGCCTTCACCCCGGCCTCGAGGGCGGCGTCGAGCTCGGTGGCGGCGCGGGCGGGGTCGCGGAGAGGCAGGTAGCCGACGGGGAGGAGGCGCGGGTCGTCGGCGCAGAACGCGGTCATCGCCCGGTTCATCGCGCGGGTGCCGCCGTAGAGGACATCGGTGTCCTTGCTCGCCGCGAAGTGTCCGAGGGAGAAGGTGGGGAACACGAGCTGGGCGTCGATCTCGAGGGCGTCGAGCACCTTCGAGCGCACGTCGGTGTCGAGCGCCCCCGGCGCCAGCCAGCCCTTCGGCCCCGAGATCACCGACGCGTCGATGTCCTGGTCCTTGTGCGACTCCCAGAGCCCGGGGAGGGAAGCCATCAGCTCGGCCGCGCCCTTGCCCGCCTTCTCGAGTCCGAGCGGACGCAGCTGCTCGCGCACGTCGGGATCGGCGAAGGACGGCAGCCAGTCCTCCACCTCCATGACGTGACTGTCGGCGTCGAAGATCTTCCCCATCGTGGTCCCCCCGGGGTTCGGTGACCGGTTCGCGGCCCGGCCAGGTGTCAGCGCGTCACCAACGTAGTCGCGCCCCCTCGACCCGTGCCCGGGCAACCCCAGCCCCCTCTTCCTGATTCTGCGAGTCCCACTGGTCGCCCCGCGCCCGCTCAGACTCGCAGAATCGGGAACGGGGAGAGGGACGGGGCGAGGGACGGGGAGAGGGGGCGGAACGGGGTCGAAATGAATGAGTGAGTGCTCACTCAGTTCGGCTAGCGTGCCCCGGATGAGCCAGGCCACCGCACCCCCAGGACGCAGCCGTCGGGCCGCCCCGATGGCGCCCGCCGACCGCCGGGCCGCCGTCATCGACGCGACGATCCCGTTGCTGCGCACCCACGGCGTGCGGGTCACCACCCGCCAGATCGCCGACGCCGCCGGGGTCGCCGAGGGCACGGTGTTCAGCGTCTTCGACGACAAGGAGAGCCTGATGGTCGCGGCCATCGAGGCCGCGCTCTCGCCCGAGTCGAACATCGCCCGCATCGCCGAGCTCGACCCGGACCTCGACCTCGAGGACCGCCTCGAACGCATGGTCGCCATCCTCCAGGAGTACGTCGCGTCGACCTGGCAGCTCCTCTCCACCGTCGCCCGCTCGGGACCCGCGCCCCGCCGCTCGCCCGACCGGGCGAACGAAGCGAGCGTGCGCCTCACCGCCGCGGTGGCCGAGCACCTCGCGTCCGACGCCGACCGGTTCCGCCAGCCCGTCGCCGAGGTGGCCCGCTCGCTCGTCGCGCTCACCGTCGGGTGCTCGCACCCCGCAATCATCGAGGAGCCGATGTCGCCCGCGCAGATCGTCGACCTGCTGCTCGACGGCGTCCGGGGAGGGCGCACCACGTGATCCGTCTCCTGCGCACCTACCTGCCGCGCGTGAAGCCGCTGCTCGCCGCGGTGCTCGTCTTCCAGGCCGGCCAGGCACTGTTCAACCTGATGCTCCCGCGAGTCACCGCCCGCCTCATCGACCAGGGCGTCGTGCCGGGCGACCGCGGCGCGATCTGGAGCACCGGCGGGCTGATGCTCGGCGTCACCCTCGCCCAGGCCACCTGCCTCGTGTGCGGCGTGTACTTCGCCGCCCGGGCCTCGATGAGCATCGGCCGCGAGATCCGCAAGGACCTCTTCCACCAGGTCACCGGGTTCTCCGCCCAGGAGGTGGGCCGCTTCGGGCCGCCCACCCTCATCACCCGCATCACCAACGACGTGCAGCAGGTGCAGATCATGGTGCAGATGGCGTGCATGACCGCCGTCATGGCCCCGATCACCATCGTCTTCGGCGTCGTGATGTCCCTGCGTGAGGACGCGGGTCTCTCGGTCGTACTCCTCGTCGCCATGCCGATCCTCGCCCTGGTCGTCGCCGTGCTGATGGCCAAGCTCCACCCGGCCTTCACGGCCATGCAGGACCGCATCGACGACGTGAACACCGTGCTGCGCGAGCAGATCACCGGCCTGCGCGTCGTGCGGGCCTTCGTGCGCGAGCCCTCCGAGCGGGCTCGGTTCGAGGAGGCCAACGCGGGGCTCACCGGCACGGCGCTGCGCACCGGCCACCTCATGGCGGTGATGTTCCCGCTCATCATCACCGTGCAGAACGGGGCGAGCGTCGCGGTGATCTGGTTCGGAGCCTCGCGCATCGACTCCGGGGCGACCAGCGTCGGCTCGCTCGTCGCCTTCCTCGGCTACATCGTGCTCGTGCTGATGTCGGTGATGATGGCGAGCTTCATGTTCGTCATGCTGCCCCGGGCCGCGGTGTCCGGTCAGCGCATCATGGAGGCGCTCAGCACCGAGTCGTCGGTCGTGGCCCCCGCCACCCCGCGCACCGGCGTCGAGCGCACCGGCCACCTCGAGCTCCGCAACGTCGTCTTCGGCTACCCCGGCGCCGAGGAGCCCGTCGTGAAGGACGTGTCGTTCACCGCGGTGCGCGGCACCACCACCGCCATCATCGGCAGCACCGGCTCGGGCAAGACCACCCTGTTGAACCTCGTGCCCCGCCTCTACGACGTGACGGGCGGCGCGGTGCTCGTCGACGGGGTCGACGTGCGCGAGCTCGGCCTCGACGACCTGTGGTCCCGCATCGGGCTCGTGCCCCAGAAGCCGTTCCTCTTCTCCGGCACGGTGGCCGACAACCTCCGCTACGGCAAGGACGACGCCACCGAGGAGGAGATGTGGGAGGCGCTCACCGTCGCCCAGGCCGCCGACTTCGTCGCCGCCATGCCCGGCGGGCTCGAGGCGCCGATCGCCCAGGGCGGCACGAACGTGTCGGGCGGCCAGCGCCAGCGCCTCGCCATCGCCCGGGCCCTCATCCGCAAGCCCGACATCTACCTGTTCGACGACTCGTTCTCGGCGCTCGACCTCGCCACCGACGCCCGGTTGCGCGCCGCCCTCGTGCCGTACACGGCCGGGGCCACCTTCGTCATCGTCGCCCAGCGGGTGTCCACCATCATCGACGCCGACCAGATCGTCGTCCTCGAAGGTGGCGAGATCGTCGGCCTCGGCACCCACGACGAGCTGCTCGCCACCTGCGACACCTACGTCGAGATCGTCGAATCCCAGCGCAGCGTCGAGGAGGCCGTGTGACGACGACCGCCCCCCAGCCCTCCTCCGGCGAGCGGCTCGCCACCCGTGACCAGGCCCTCTCCCGCAGCCCCTTCGCCGCGGGTGCGCCGCCCATGGTGCAGTCGAAGGATCCGCGGGGCACCGCCCGGCGGCTCTTCGCCCTGCTCCGACCCGAGCGCACGCCGGTCACCGTCGTGCTCGTCGCCGTCACCATCAGCGTCTCGTTCACGGTGTACGGGCCCCGCCTACTCGGCAGGGCCACCGACGTCATCGTCCAGGGCGTGCTCGGCTCGGGCGGCGTCGACTTCGACGACCTCGCCCGCCAGCTCGGGCTCGCCATGGGCGTCTACGTCTGCGGGGCGCTCACCTCGTGGCTCGTCGCGTACCTCATGGCGGGCATCGTGCAGCGCACGATGTCGGGGCTGCGCACCAGGGTCGAGGAGAAGATCCATCGACTCCCGCTCTCCTATGTCGACAGGACCCCCCGCGGCGACCTGCTGAGCCGGGTCACCAACGACATCGACAACATCGCCCAGAGCCTCCAGATGAGCGTCAGCCAGGCGCTCAACCAGCTGCTGATGATCGTCGGCGTCGTCGCGATGATGGTGTGGATCTCGCCGCCGCTCGCGATCTTCGCCGTCGTGCTGATCCCGGTGTCGATCCGTCTCGTGCGGTTCATCTCGAGCCGCTCGCGGGCCAAGTTCATGGCCCAGTGGCGCCACACCGGCGAGCTGAACGCCATCGTCGAGGAGTCGTTCACCGGCCACTCCCTCGTCAAGGTGTTCGGCCGCCAGCGCGAGGTCGAGGAGCGGTTCTCGGTCGTCAACGACGACATGTACGAGGCGAGCTACAAGGCCCAGTTCGTCGTCGGCATCACCCAGCCGGTGATGATGTTCCTCGGCAACCTCAACTACCTCGTCATCGCGGTGCTCGGCAGCATGCGCATCACGAGCGGGGCGATGACCATCGGCGAGCTCCAGGCGTTCATCCAGTACGCCCGGCTCTTCACCCAGCCGCTGTCGGCGCTCGCCGGGATGATGAACATGTTCCAGTCGGGCCTCGCCTCGGCCGAGCGGGTGTTCGAGCTGCTCGACGCCCCCGAGGAGAGCGAAGAGCCCACCGACCCACCCGAGCTCGGTCGGGTGCAGGGGCGGGTCACCTTCGAGCACGTGTCGTTCAGCTACGACCCCGACCGTCCCCTCATCGAGGACCTCTCCCTCGTCGCCGAACCGGGGCAGACCGTCGCGATCGTCGGCCCCACCGGCGCGGGCAAGACCACCCTCGTCAACCTCATCATGCGGTTCTACGAGATCGACGCCGGGCGCATCACCCTCGACGGCATCGACATCCGCGAGCTGCGCCGCGACCAGCTGCGCGAGTCGATCGGCATGGTGCTCCAGGACACCTGGCTCTTCGAGGGCACGATCTGGGACAACCTCCGCTACGGCAACCTCGAGGCCACCGACGAGGAGGTGCTCGCCGCCGCGCGGGCTGCCTACGTCGACCGCTTCGTCCACGTGCTGCCCGACGGCTACGAGACGATGGTCGACGAGGACGGCAGCAACCTCAGCGCCGGGGAGAAGCAGCTGCTCACCATCGCCCGGGCGTTCCTCAACGACCCATCGATCCTCATCCTCGACGAGGCCACCAGCTCGGTCGACACCCGCACCGAGATGCTGATCCAGGAGGCGATGGTGAACCTGCGCGCCCAGCGCACGAGCTTCGTCATCGCCCACCGGCTCTCCACCATCCGCGACGCCGACGTCATCTTGATGATGGAGGACGGCCGCATCGTCGAGCAGGGGAGCCACGAGGAGCTGCTCGCCGCGAAGGGTGCCTACTTCCGCCTCTACGACTCGCAGTTCCGCGGGGCGGCGGTCGACGTCGACGAGGAAGCCGGGGTGCCGGCCGGGCCGGCGATGCCGCCACGTCCGCCCGGCCGTCCGCCGATGGGGTTCTGACCGGCGGGCCCGAGCGGCTCAGGCGATCGCCCGCTCGACGCCCGTCAGGGTCAGCCCCTTGTGGTCCGCGAGGCGCTCGGCCTCGCGCTCGACCGCGGCGCGCAGCGCCTTCGTGAACCGGCTCCACGGATCGACGGTGACGGTGAGCCGGCTGCCCGAGGTGGTGGGCCGCCAGGTGGCGACCACCTCGCCCCGGCCGTCGACGACCGCCCCCGGACGGCCGAGCACCCGCCAGAGATCTTTGCGGCGATCGGCGTCGGCGACGAGCAGCTCGCGGTCGCGGAGCTGGAGGTAGGGGTCATAGGGCCCGAGCAGGCGCACCTCCTCGGCCGGGGCGTCGTCGGTGGCGGCCAGCTCGACGAGCTCGTCGAGGTCGGCGGCGAGCAGGTCGGCCTCACCGTGGCCCGCCACCTCGACCCGCACGACGTCGTCGGGCCAGTGCGCGGTGACCTCCTTGACCGGCGCGTCGAGGAACGCCGCCGCGGTCGTCGGCGTGGTGGGCCCGTAGAACCGGAGATGACCACGGAGGACGTCGAACCGCGGATCGGCGTCGGTTCCCGGCCGGGAGAAGGCGAGGGGCCGGAGCCGGGGGATGCGGGCGAGCACCGGCGGGGACGTGTCGGGACGGAGCTCGAGGCCGGCCTGGAGTGCCGAGAGCCGGAAGGTCTGCTCGTAGAGATGCGTGGCGTTGCAGGGCCGGCACCACCGGAGGTACGGCTCGTCGAGCCGCGCGGTGAGCGCCGTCGACATCTCGCCCTTCGAGATCGGTCGGGCGGCGAGCTCGCGCATGTGCCCGGCCACGGTGGCGAGGGCGTCGAGCACCGGGATGCCAGCCTTCTTCAGCGGCGCGGACCCGTCGAAGACCCGTTTCGCCGCGTCGGCCTCGGAGAACGGTGCGGTGGCGAGCGCCGCCTTCGCCGCGTCGGCCCGGCGGTACGCGTGGGGTGCACCGCGGAGGGTCCAGGCGAACACGAGCCGGTCGTCGTCGGACCCGAGATCGAGCCCCCGGTTGGCGAGGGCCCAGACGGCCCCGACGTGGCCGGTGTCCTGCACGCCGAGGTCGAGCAGGTCGAGCTCGGCGGGATCGGTGAGCGAGCCCGGGGCGTGGTGCAGGCCGTGGCGACGGTGGCGGAACCGCAGCACCGCCGCGCGGTCGACGCGGGCCTCGGGCGCGGGAGCGGAGCGAGCGCGTGCCATCACCGACCACGCTACGCGGACTTGCGGTCGCCTCCTGGCCGCAACCCGGCGGCTGGTCGGACCGGCCCGACCGGCGGTGGTTCAGGCGGAGACGGCCAGGGCGCCGAGGAAGGTGGCGAGGCGCGCGGGCCACTCGGCGACCTCGTCGACCGAGGCCGCCACGTGCAGCTCGGCGCCCTCGATCAGCTCGACGAGGCGCTCGGCGGTGGACACGGGGTGGCCGTCGTCGTCGGTCCACGCCAGCACCAAGGTGGGGACCTCGATCGCGGCGACCCGCTCGGGGTCGGGGAGGTCGGAGGCCGCCGCGCCCCGCATCACGTGGGGGAACACCGCAGGGTCCATCGCCCGCATGTTGTCGAGCGAGCGGGCCTGTCCCTCGGCGCCGAAGAACGTCGAGGGCGGCTGGGAGCCCGCGAGGGCGACGAGGCGGTCGAGCCCCTTCGCCTCGGCGATGCCGGCCATCGTCTCGTAGTTGTCGCGCTGGGCCGCCCGCGTGACCCACGCCGTCGGCGGGATGACGAGCACGAGCGCGTCGACGAGCTCGGGTCGGGTCACCGCGAGCCACAACGAGGTGGCCGCGCCCATCGACGCACCCGCGGCGACGAACGAACCGACGTCGGCCGCCGCCGCGACGTCGGCCATGTCGGCGGCGAGTCGGTCCCACCGATAGGCGTCGGGGTCGTGCGGCGCAGGCGACCGCCCGTGACCCCTGGCGTCGTACCGCAGCCAGCGCCAACCGGCCGCGACCGCCGCGCCGCCGAGGCCCGCGAGGGGGCTCGTGTCGTCGCCCCGTCGGCTCGAGGTGAGCCCGTGCCCCCACACCACCGTGCCGTGGGCGGGCCCGTCGGGTTCGTGCAGCTCCCAGGCGAGGTCGCTCATGGGGCGCGACCCTACCGGGGGGTGTCAGTGCCCGCCGCGCACGACACCGCCGTACTTCATGCGGGTGTCGCTCATCGCCGCGGCGCGGGCCTCGTCGTCCTGGATCGCCGCGTCGACCACCTCGCCGATGAAGAGCGTGTGGGTGCCGAGGTCGAGGCTCTGGCGCACCTCGCAGTCGAGCCACGCGATGGCCTCGTCGAACACCGGGGCGCCGGTGGTGGCCTCGCGCACCGGCCGGCCGTTCAGGGTGCCGTCCTCGTAGGTGGCGGGCTTCGAGAACTTCACGAACACGCGGGTGTCGTCGGAGTTCCAGAGGTTGACGGTGAACGAGCCGCCGTCGGTGATGAGGCGGTGGGTGACCGCCTTGTTGTCGACACCGATGCCGACGAGCACCGGCGCCATCGAGAGCTGGGTGATCCAGCTCGTGGTCATCGCGTTGCGCTCGTCGCCCGCCCGGCTGCCGACCAGGGCCAGGGCGTTCGGGATCTTCCAGGTGACGCGGTTGAGCAGCTCGTCGTCGAGGGCCATGGCCCCAGGGTACGAGCACGTCGTGGCGGACCGACCCCTCGGTAGGCCGAGGGCAGCGCGGGGCTCAGGCCGTGCGGGCGGCGATCCGGCGCAGGGGCGGTTCGGTCTTCGGCGGGTTGCGACGCGGAGGGAGCGCGGCGAGCAGCTCGGTGGTGGCGTCGGCCACCTGGCGGACCGCCCGCTCGAAGGCCTCCTCGGTGGCCGCCGAGGTGGACTGCACCCCGCTGACCTTGCGGACGTACTGGCGGGCGGCGGCGTCGATCTCCTCGGCGGTGACCGGCGGCTCGAGCCCCCTCAGGGTGGTGATGTTGCGGCACACGGTGTGGCTCCTCTCCAGCGCGGCTCGTTCATGTTCGCAGCCTCTGGCTCTGACCGCTCCGCGCCCCGGGACTCATCGCGACCGCGGCGTGACGGCGGCGGCCACGAACACGTCGGCGAGGGCCTTGGCATAGGCGGCGGGGTCGGTGTCAGGCCGGCCGCCGACGTCGGCAGGGGCGCCTTCGAGCGCCGCGACGATCGCCATGGCGAGCGGTCTCGGCTCGAAGTCGGCGAACTCGCCGACGTCCTGCCCCTCCCGCAACATCGTCTCGACCTGGTCGATCCAGTCGCGCCGCTCGCCCTGTGTGGTGCCGGTGCCCGGGATGTCGGCGGCCCCGCGCAACGCGACGACGGCGCGCGCCTGAGGGGTCCCGCCGGTGGTGAGGCCGACATGCGCCTCGACGAGTCGGCGCAGGGCATCGGCGTAGGACTCGGCGCCCTCGATCCGTTCCTCGAGCGCGGCCGTGAACCAGCTCGACACCCGTGACGCGACCTCTCGGAACAGCTCGGCCTTCGATCCGAAGTGGTACGAGATGAGGCCGGGACTGATGCCGGCCCGTTCCGCGATACGTGCGAACGTCGCGCGCACCGGGCCCTCGTCGGCGATGACCTCGACCGCTGCGTCGAGGATCTGGGCTCGCCGGGCCTGTTCGACGAAGGTCGGTGGTCGGGTCGCGTCGAGTGCCGGCACGAGCTCAGGCGTCGCGCCGGACGAGGACCGTCCGCGCGACGGCGACGGGAACGACCAGCCAGGCGAGGACGACCACCAGCGCAGGCACCGTGTCGAGGTGCATAGGGGAGGCGCTGAGGTGTCCGATGGTGACGGCGTCGGACGCTGACCCGGGGAACAGGCTGAACACGTTCTCCTGCCACGCCCGGGGGAAGAGCCCCCCGAAGAACGATGGGAAGAGCATGAGCAACAGGACCGTGGTCATCGTCGGGGCGGTCGAGCGGAAGAGGATGCCGCCGACCAGGCCGAGGATGGGGAAGAGCGGGATCGACACGACGATGACCGTCAACGTGCGCAGCACCTCGCCCTCGAAGACGCTCGCGGTCCGCATGTCGAAGCCGGCGAACACCGCCTGGGTGGCGACCACCATGCCGACCATCGCGATGGCGCCGAAGGCCCACGTGACGAGGGTGACGACGAGCAGCTTGGCGGCGAGCACCCGGTCGCGCTGCGGCGTGACGGCGAGGGTGAGGCGGATCATCTCCGAGGAGTACTCGGCGGTGGCGACCCGGGCCCCGACCGCGATGAAGAAGATGGCCGTGAGCAACGAGCCGCTGAAGGAGAACAGCACCGGGTCGAACTCGAGCTGATCGGCCACCGACCATTCGTCGAAGGTGGCGCCGACCGCGAGGGCGAGGAGCGCCGACAACCCGATGCCGAGCACGGCGCCGAGCGCGAGGTTGCGCATCGGCCCCCTCGACGTGCGGAGCTTCAGCCATTCCGACGCGAGGGTGCCGCCGAACCCGGGTGGTGGCAGCGAGGCGAACTGGCTGGTGTGCAGGGCAGGTGGCGGTGTGGTCGTCGAGGTCATGCCGCCCCCTCCTCGGCGCGGTACTCGACCGACCCCTCGGTGAGCTCGATGAACACCGACTCGAGGCTCGCCCGTTGCGGGGTGAGCTCGTGGAGGGCGAGTCCGGCACCCGCGGCGAGGTCGCCGACCCGAGCACTCGTGAGGCCGGTCACCCGCAGCGAGCCGTCGTCCTCGGTGGCGACCCCGGCGCCCTCGCGCTCGAGGAGCTCGCGGAGCGTTGCGGCCTCGGGTGCGACGACCCGGACGCTCGTCCCGGCGCCGTTGGTGGTGAGTTCGGCGAGGGAGGTGTCGGCGAGGAGGCGGCCGCGCCCGATGACGAGCACGTGGTCGGCGGTGTGCTCGAGCTCGCTCATCAGGTGGCTCGACACCAACACGGTGCGCCCCTCGCTGGCGAGGTGTCGCATGAACTGGCGCACCCAACGGATGCCCTCGGGATCGAGCCCGTTGACCGGCTCGTCGAAGAGGAGCACCGGGGGATCGCCGAGCATCGCCGTCGCGATGCCGAGGCGCTGGAACATGCCGAGCGAGAAGCCCTTGACCCGCTTGTCGGCCACCTCGGTGAGCCCCACCATCTGGAGCACCTCGTCGACCCGGGAGGCGGGGACGCCGCCGGCCCGCGCGAGCCAGCGGAGATGGGCGCGGGCGGTGCGCACCCCGTCGACTGCCCGGGCGTCGAGCAGGGCGCCGACCTCGCGCATCGGTGCGGGGAGGTCGACATAGCGGCGCCCCCCGACGGTGACCGTGCCGCCCGTGGGCCGATCGAGGCCGAGGATGCAGCGCATCGTGGTGGACTTGCCCGCCCCGTTCGGGCCGAGGAACCCGGTGACCTGACCCGGCCGCACCGTGAAGGACAGGCGGTCGACCGCGACCGTGCTGCCGAAGTGCTTCGACAGCTCCGTGGCTTCGATCATCG